>NZ_JBWKZA010000007.1:159235-299227 GCF_059424045.1 Pseudomonas sp. GW456-L12 | reverse complement strand
CCACCGCCCCCTGCTGATCACGAATCAATACCCCACCCGGTGCCGGCACCACGCTGCCCTGCCCCAGGCTGTTGAGCGCGGCAATGAACGCCGGCCGCTGCTGCGCATCCAGCGCCAGCAGGCGCGAGCCCTTGCCCAGGGCGATCGCGCCCCAGGCCTTGCCGATGGCGATCTGTGGCCGCAGCAGGCTGGCCCCGTCTTCGCGCTGCAAGGTCACCAGATGCCCGCCGGCGTCGAGTACCGCAATGGTCAAGGGTGCCGCGCTGATCTCGCGGCCGAAGGCCAGGGCCTTGCCGGCCAGGCTGACTGCAACGTTCAAGGTTAAAGCGCTCATGGGTGCCGTCCTTATTTTGTTATTGGGAAAAATCTGGGTGTTCCGATAAGAAGATCGATACAACAAATAGAACACAACAAATTTTGTTTTTGTATACAATAATTCTCGCAAACCCTTGCTTCCGACGAAAAGCCGCCTGTTTATCGGCACCGGACGAACGCACCCCAGCGCTAGAGAAAATGGATTGACCTGCGACGCTCACCGTGAATACACTCTGCGCAAAGCCACTTGTATACAATTACAAAACGTAAGAGGCACAAAACCATGAGCAAAATGAGAGCAATCGAAGCCGCCGTTCTGGTGATGCGCCGTGAAGGGGTCGATACCGCCTTTGGCATCCCGGGTGCCGCCATCAACCCGCTGTACTCCGCCCTGCAAAAGGTCGGCGGCATCGATCACGTCCTCGCTCGCCACGTTGAAGGCGCCTCGCACATGGCCGAGGGCTACACCCGCACCAAGGCCGGCAATATCGGCGTGTGCATCGGTACTTCCGGCCCTGCCGGCACCGACATGGTCACCGGCCTGTACAGCGCCTCGGCCGACTCGATCCCGATTCTCTGCATCACCGGCCAGGCCCCGCGTGCCCGCCTGCACAAGGAAGACTTCCAGGCCGTCGACATCACCAGCATCGTCAAGCCGGTGACCAAGTGGGCGACCACCGTCCTGGAACCCGGCCAGGTGCCCTACGCCTTCCAGAAAGCCTTTTATGAAATGCGCTCCGGTCGCCCCGGCCCGGTGCTGATCGACCTGCCGTTCGACGTGCAGATGGCCGAGATCGAATTCGACATCGACGCCTACCAGCCGCTGCCGCTGGCCTTGCCGTCGGCGACCCGGGTCCAGGTCGAAAAGGCCCTGGCCCTGCTGGATCAGGCCGAGCGTCCGCTGCTGGTCGCCGGTGGCGGCATCATCAATGCCGATGCCAGTGAGCTGCTGGTGGAGTTCGCCGAACTGACCGGCATCCCGGTCATTCCGACCCTGATGGGCTGGGGCAGCATCCCCGACGATCACCCGCAGATGGTCGGCATGGTCGGCCTGCAGACCTCCCACCGCTACGGCAACGCCACCCTGCTCAAGTCTGATGTGGTCCTGGGCATCGGCAACCGCTGGGCCAACCGCCACACCGGTTCGGTGGACGTCTACACCGAGGGCCGCAAATTCATCCACGTGGACATCGAGCCGACCCAGATCGGCCGGGTGTTCACCCCGGACCTGGGCATCGTCTCCGACGCCAGCTCGGCGCTGACCGTATTCATCGAAGTCGCTCGCGAATGGCAGGCCGCCGGCAAGCTGAAGAACCGCAGCGCCTGGCTGCAGGATTGCCAGCAGCGCAAATCGAGCCTGCAACGCAAGACCCACTTCGACAACGTGCCGGTCAAGCCACAGCGCGTGTATGAAGAGATGAACCAGGTATTCGGCAAGGACACCTGCTACGTCAGCACCATCGGCCTGTCGCAGATTGCCGGCGCGCAGTTCCTGCACGTGTACAAGCCACGCCACTGGATCAACTGCGGCCAGGCCGGCCCGCTGGGCTGGACCATTCCGGCGGCGCTGGGGGTGGTCAAGGCCGATCCATCGCGCAAAGTAGTGGCGCTGTCCGGCGACTACGACTTCCAGTTCATGATCGAAGAACTGGCCGTGGGCGCGCAGTTCAAGCTGCCGTACATCCATGTGGTGGTGAACAACTCCTACCTGGGCCTGATCCGCCAGGCACAGCGCGGTTTCGACATGGACTACTGCGTGCAGCTGTCCTTCGACAACCTCAACGCCCCGGAACTCAACGGCTACGGCGTGGACCACGTCGCGGTCGCCGAGGGCCTGGGCTGCAAGGCGCTGCGGGTATTCGAGCCGTCGGGCATCCAGCCGGCCCTGCGCCAGGCCCAGGAAATGCTCGAACAGTTCAAGGTGCCGGTGATCGTCGAGATCATCCTGGAGCGTGTCACCAACATCTCCATGGGCACCGAGATCAACGCGGTCAACGAATTCGAAGACCTGGCGCTGGTCGGCAACGACGCCCCGACCGCGATTTCCCTGCTCGACTGACCCCCTATTTAGCCGCTGCCGAAGGCTGCGATCGCATCCGCAGGATGCGCAAGATCTCAGGATCGTCGAAGGCCTTCGGCCTTATCGCAGCCTGCGGCAGCGGCTACAGGGATTGATACCTCTACAGGAGACCACCATGCCGCGTTTTGCCGCCAACCTGTCCATGCTGTTCACCGAACAGGACTTCCTTGCCCGCTTCAAGGCCGCCGCCGAGGCTGGCTTCAGTGGTGTCGAATACCTGTTCCCCTACGAATTCAGCTCCGCCGAGATCAAGGCACAACTCGACGCCCACGGCCTGACCCAGGTGCTGTTCAACCTGCCTGCGGGCGATTGGGTGAAAGGCGAGCGCGGTATCGCCTGCCTGCCGGACCGGGTCGAAGAGTTCCGCGCCGGGGTCGACCTGGCCATCGCCTACGCCCAGGTGCTGGGCAACACCCAGATCAACTGCCTGGCCGGCATCCGTCCGCAAGGTTTCGACGATGCCACGGTGGAAAAGACCTTCGTCGCCAACCTCAAGTACGCCGCCGAGAAACTCCAGGCCGTGGGCATCAAGCTGGTGATGGAAGCGATCAACACCCGCGACATCCCGGGCTTCTACCTGAACAACACGGCCCAGGCCCTGTCGATTCGCGAGCAGGTCGGCAGCAGCAACCTGTACCTGCAATACGACATCTACCACATGCAAATCATGGAGGGCGATCTGGCCCGCACCCTGTCCGGCCACCTGGACGCGATCAACCATGTCCAGCTGGCGGACAACCCGGGGCGTCATGAACCGGGGACCGGCGAGATCAACTACCGCTTCCTGTTCGGGCACCTGGACAAGATCGGCTACCAGGGCTGGGTCGGCTGCGAATACAAGCCGCTGACCACCACCGAGGCCGGCCTGGGCTGGCTCAAGAGCCACAACGCAATCTGATCGGGCAGCGCGTCATCGTTTATCGCTGTAGGAGCGAGCTTGCTCGCGAAGATCGTCAACGATGACGCAGGCATCCTGAATGAACACGGCGCCCTAGCCGTTTTTCGCGAGCAAGCTCGCTCCTACAGAGGGCGTGCTACCTAACAAAAAGAGGATTTTCTCATGGCTAAAATCGGATTCATCGGCACCGGCATCATGGGCCACCCAATGGCCTCCAACCTGCAGAAAGCCGGTCACAGTCTGTTCCTGTCCCAGCACCACGACGCGGCCCCGGCCGACCTGGTCGCCGCCGGCGCAGTCGCCCTGGCCAGCCCCAGGGAAGTGGCCCAGGAAGCCGAATTCATCATCGTCATGGTCCCGGATACCCCGCAGGTCGACGACGTGCTGTTCCGCGCCGACGGCGTGGCGGCGGGCGTCGGCCCGGGCAAGGTGGTGATCGACATGAGCTCGATCTCGCCGACCGCGACCAAGGCCTTCGCCGCCAGGATCAACGAGAAAGGCGCGCAGTACCTGGATGCCCCGGTATCCGGCGGTGAAGTCGGCGCCAAGGCGGCGACCCTGAGCATCATGGTCGGCGGCGACAGCCAGGCCTTCGAGCGCGCCCTGCCGCTGTTCCAGGCCATGGGCAAGAACATCACCCTGGTCGGCGGCAACGGCGATGGCCAGACCGCCAAGGTGGCGAACCAGATCATCGTCGCCCTGAACATCCAGGCGGTGGCCGAGGCCCTGCTGTTCGCCGCAAAAAACGGCGCCGATCCGGCCAAGGTGCGCGAGGCGCTGATGGGTGGCTTCGCCTCCTCGAAGATCCTCGAGGTGCACGGCGAGCGCATGATCAAGGGCACCTTCGACCCGGGCTTCCGTATCAGCCTGCACCAGAAGGACCTGAACCTGGCCCTGCAAGGCGCCAAGGAGCTGAACATCAACCTGCCCAACACCGCCAACGCCCAGCAAGTGTTCAGCACCTGCGCGGCCATCGGCGGCAGCAACTGGGACCACTCGGCGCTGATCAAGGGCCTGGAACACATGGCCAACTTCTCGATCCGCGACCAGTAAGAGAACGCCAGGAAATCCCCTGTAGCCGCTGCCGAAGGCTGCGATCGCCTGCGCAGCAGGCGTGCACTTGCATATCGCAGGAAGGTTCTTCGAACCTTATCGCAGCCTTCGGCAGAGGCTACAGGTTGCGTTACAGCCACACCTCGAATAACAAGAAATCCGGGAGCCCGCCATGTCGGTCGATCCGCAACAATTCCTCCGTGAGCTGTTCGCCACAGCCATCGACGCCGCCCACCCGCAGCACGTCCTCGAAGCCCATTTGCCCAGCGACCGCAGCGGCCGGGTGATCGTCATCGGTGCCGGCAAGGCCGCCGCGGCCATGGCCCAGGTGGTCGAACGCTGCTGGTTGGGTGAAGTCAGCGGGCTGGTCGTCACCCGCTACGGCCACGGCGCGCCCTGCGAAAAAATCGAAGTGGTCGAAGCCGCCCATCCGGTGCCCGATGCCGCCGGCCTGGCCGTGGCCAAGCGCGTGCTGGAGCTGGTCAGCGACCTGTCGGAACAGGACCGGGTGATATTCCTCCTGTCCGGCGGCGGTTCCGCCCTGCTGGCCCTGCCCGCCGCGGGCATCAGCCTGGCGGACAAGCAGTCGATCAACAAAGCCCTGCTCAAGTCCGGCGCCACCATCGGCGAGATGAACTGCGTGCGCAAACACCTCTCGGCGATCAAGGGCGGCCGCCTGGCCAAGGCCTGCTGGCCGGCCACCGTCTACACCTACGCGATTTCCGATGTACCGGGCGACCTGGCCACGGTCATCGCTTCCGGCCCCACCGTGGCCGACCCCAGCACCTCGGCCGAGGCCCTGGCGATCCTCAAGCGCTATGCCATCGAGGTCCCGGCGGCGGTGCGCACCTGGCTGCAAAGCCCGGAGTCGGAAACCGTCAAGCCCGGCGACCCGAGCCTGGCCCGCAGTCACTTCCAGCTGATCGCCCGGCCGCAGCAGTCGCTGGAGGCCGCCGCGGTGAAGGCCCGCCAGGCTGGCTTCAGCCCGCTGATCCTCGGCGACCTGGAAGGCGAATCCCGCGAGGTGGCCAAGGTCCACGCCGGTATCGCCCGCCAGGTGGTGCTGCATGGCCAGCCGCTGGCGGCGCCCTGCGTGATCCTCTCCGGCGGTGAGACCACGGTCACCGTGCGCGGCAATGGCCGTGGCGGGCGCAATGCCGAATTCCTCCTGAGCCTCACCGACAGCCTCAAGGGCCTGCCCGGCGTCTACGCCCTGGCCGGCGATACCGACGGCATCGACGGCTCCGAAGACAACGCTGGCGCGATCATGGCCCCGGACAGCCATGCCCGCGCCGCCGCCCTGGGCCTGAGTGCCAGCGACGAGCTGGACAACAACAACGGCTATGGCTATTTCGCGGCCCTGGATGGGTTGATCGTCACCGAGCCGACCCGCACCAACGTCAACGACTTCCGCGCCATCCTGATCCTCGAGAGCCCAAAACATGACGCCTGACAAAAAGGTCAAAATCCTCGCCACCCTCGGCCCGGCCATCGACGGCATCGACGATATCCGCGAGCTGGTGCAGGCCGGGGTGAATATCTTTCGCCTCAATTTCAGCCACGGTGACCACGCCGATCACGCCCAGCGTTACCAGTGGATCCGCGAAGTCGAAAAACAGCTGAACTACCCGCTGGGCATCCTCATGGACCTGCAAGGCCCGAAACTGCGGGTCGGCACGTTCGCCGAAGGCAAGGTCCAGCTGCACCGTGGCCAGGCCCTGCGCCTGGATCTGGACAGCACCCCGGGCGACCAGCGCCGGGTCAACCTGCCCCACCCGGAAATCCTCAAAGCCCTGGAGCCGGGCATGGACCTGCTGCTGGACGATGGCAAGCTGCGCCTGCGGGTCACCGCCAAGCACGCCGACGCCATCGACACCACGGTGCTCAACGGTGGCGAGCTGTCGGACCGCAAAGGCGTCAACGTCCCACAGGCGCTGCTCGACCTCAGCCCGCTGACCGCCAAGGATCGTCGCGACCTGGAATTCGGCCTGGAACTGGGGGTGGACTGGGTCGCCCTGTCGTTCGTGCAGCGCCCCGAGGACATCCGCGAAGCCCGCGCGCTGATCGGCGACAAGGCGTTCCTGATGGCCAAGATCGAGAAACCCTCGGCGGTCACCCAACTGCGCGAGATCGCCGAACTGAGCGACGCGATCATGGTGGCCCGTGGCGACCTGGGCGTCGAAGTGCCGGCCGAAAGCGTGCCGCAGATCCAGAAGAACATCATCGGCACCTGCCGCCAGCTGGGTAAACCGGTGGTGGTGGCCACGCAGATGCTCGAATCCATGCGCTTCTCCCCTGCCCCGACCCGGGCCGAGGTCACGGATGTGGCCAACGCGGTGGCCGAAGGCGCCGACGCGGTGATGCTCTCGGCGGAAACCGCCTCCGGCGAATACCCGCTGGAAGCGGTGCAGATGATGAGCAAGATCATCCGCCAGGTGGAAAGCGGCCCGGACTACCAGGCCCAGCTCGACGTCAGCCGGCCCCAGGCCGAAGCCACGGTGTCCGATGCCATCAGCTGCGCGATCCGCCGTATCAGCAGCATCCTGCCGGTGGCGGTGCTGGTGAACTACAGCGAGTCTGGCAGCTCCAGCCTGCGCGCGGCCCGGGAACGGCCGACGGTGCCGATCCTCAACCTGACGCCGAACCTGTCCACCGCGCGGCGCCTGACGGTGGCCTGGGGCGTGCACTCGGTGGTCAACGACCGCCTGCGTCAGGTCGACGAGGTCTGCTCCACCGCCCTGGAAATCGCCCAGGCGCAAGGCATGGCCAAACGTGGCGACACGCTGTTGATCACCGCCGGCGTGCCATTCGGCCAGCCGGGCTCGACCAACTCGCTGCGCATCGAAACCCTGATCTGAGCCCCATCGCGAGCAAGCTCGCTCCTACAGGAACGATGCACACCCTGTAGGAGCGAGCTTGCTCGCGATGACCGCACAGCGGTCAAGACTTCCTCATCCCGACACCCTCATGTCCACACATCCATTCCATCAACACTGCCCCGACTGGGCCACCGCCCTGCTCAACGGCTTCAGCCAGATCTTCCTCCAGCGCCATCCGTTGTGCGGCCTGCTGTGCATGCTGGCCATCCTCCTGAGCGCTCCGGCGTTGCTCGGTGGCGCGCTGCTGGGTGGCGTGGCCGGGCTGCTCACCGCGCAGCGCCGGGGCTATGCCAAGGCCGACCGGCAAGCCGGGCTGTTCAGCTACAACGGGGTCTTGCTTGGCCTGCTCCTGAGCCTGCGCTTCGACTGGTCGGTGCTGCTGCCACCGCTGATCATCGCCTGCGGCGGCGTCAGTGCGATCCTCACCCGGCAATGGCTCAAACGCGCCCGCGATCAATATTGCCTACCGGCCTACACCGCGCCCTTCGTCGGCCTCGGCTGGCTGCTGCTGGGCCTGGCCGCGCCGCTGCCCGCCAGTGCCGCCGCACCCTGGGTCGAGCCCGATGCGCTGGCGCTGCTGCAGGCACTGATCCAGGGGCTCGGCCAGGTGATGTTCCTCGAACATCCGCTGGCCGGGGTGTTGATTGCCCTGGGGTTGCTGCTGGCTGATCGCCGGGCGGCTGCCTGGGCGCTGTTCGGTTCAGCGGTGGGCCTGGGCTTCGCCCTGCTGCAACAGGACCACGCCGGCGCCCTGCCGGGCCTTGGCGGCTACAACTGTGCCCTGGTCGCCCTGGCCCTGAGCCAGGACCGCCGCCGATCCTGGTTGGCCCTGCCGGGAATGCTCCTGGCGCTGCTGCTCGCCCCGGGCTTCGCCGCGCTGGGCCTGCCCGTTCTCACCGCGCCCTTTATCCTCGCCTGCTGGCTGGTCCGCGCCGCGCTGCGGGTGCTGCGCCAGGCTGCTGTGGACAGCACGCCTTGCGCTACCGGGGCCAATCCCCCTAGGCTTCGCTGACCTTCGATTCAGGCGAACAACATGGACAGCAACACGGACAACAACCGGCACTGGCGCGAGCGTCTCTACATCATGATTTTCCAGACCGACACCGTGGCCGGTCGACGCTTCGACAGCACCCTGTTGCTGATCATCCTCGCCAGCCTGGTGATCGTGATTCTCGACAGCATCGACGAGGTGCATCAGAACTACGCCAATGTGCTGGCCTATATCGAATGGGGTTTTACCCTGATCTTCGCCATCGAATACGGCCTGCGCCTGTATTGCTCGCCCAAGCCGTTGCGCTACGCCTTCAGTTTCTACGGCTTGGTGGACCTGCTGGCCATCGTGCCGGGGATCCTCGCCCTGTATTACAGCGACGCCCAGTACCTGCTGATCATCCGGGTGATCCGCATGCTGCGCATCTTCCGCGTGCTCAAGCTCAGCCCGTATCTCAAGCAGGCCAACTACCTGATGTCGGCGCTGCGCGGCAGCAAGCAGAAAATCATCGTGTTCCTGCTCAGCGTATCGACCCTGGTCACGGTGTTCGGCACCCTGATGTATGTGGTCGAGGGGCCGGAGCACGGGTTCACCAGCATCCCCAAGGGCATCTACTGGGCCATCGTCACCCTGACCACCGTGGGTTTTGGCGACATCGTGCCGAAGACGCCGCTGGGCCAGGTGATTTCATCGATGGTGATGATCACCGGTTACTCGATCATCGCCGTGCCCACCGGGATCTTCACCGCGGAACTGGCCAATGCCCTGCGCGGCGAACAGCTCAAGCACGACTGCCCGGTGTGCAGGAAGAACGACCATGAGCACGGCGCCGCGTTCTGCTCGCGGTGTGGCAACGCGCTGTTCCCGAAAGTGGTCCAGGAAAACTGAATAAGCAAAGCACTTTTTAATCTTTAAAGAGATATACCGCCCCGGCTATAGTCGGCGGCAAATTGCCTTCACTCTCTAATAAAAGGAATGTGCAGTGAAAAAACTCGTTAGCGCCTCTCTCCTGGCCGCCGGCCTGGCACTGGGCAGCATCGCCCAGGCCGCCCCGACCCTGCTCAACGTTTCCTACGACGTGATGCGAGACTTCTACAAGGACTACAACACTGCCTTCCAGAAGCACTGGCAGGCCGAGCACAACGAGAACATCACCCTGCAGATGTCCTTCGGCGGCTCCAGCAAACAGGCGCGCTCAGTGATCGACGGCCTGCCGGCCGACGTCATCACCATGAACATGGCCACTGACATCAACGCCCTGGCGGACAACGGCAAGCTGGTGCCGGACAACTGGGTGACCCGCCTGCCGAACAACAGCGCGCCTTTCACCTCGGCTACTGTGTTCATCGTGCGCAAGGGCAACCCCAAGGCCCTGAAAGACTGGCCGGACCTGCTCAAGGATGGCGTGCAAGTGATAGTGCCGAACCCGAAGACCTCGGGTAACGGCCGCTACACCTACCTGTCGGCCTGGGGTTATGTGCTGAAGAACGGCGGCGACGAGAACAAGGCCAAGGACTTCGTCGGCAAGCTGTTCAAGCAGGCACCGGTGCTCGACACCGGTGGCCGCGCCGCGACCACCACCTTCATGACCAACCAGATCGGCGACGTGCTGGTGACCTTCGAGAACGAAGCGGAAATGATCGCCCGCGAATTCGGCCGCGATCAGTTCGAAGTCATCTACCCGAGCGTCTCCGCCGAAGCCGAGCCACCGGTGTCGGTGGTCGACAAAGTGGTCGACAAGAAAGGCTCGCGTGCCGCGGCTGAAGAGTACCTGAAGTACCTGTGGTCGCCGGAAGGCCAGGAAATAGCCGCCAACAACTACCTGCGCCCACGGGACCCGAAAGTCCTGGCCAAGTACACCGACCGTTTCCCGAAAGTCGACTTCCTTTCGGTGGAAAAAACCTTCGGCGACTGGCGCACCGTGCAGAAGACCCACTTCAACGATGGCGGGGTCTTCGACCAGATCTACGGCGGTAAGTAACAACACCTGTAGCCGCTGCCGCAGGCTGCGATAAGGCCGAAGGCCTTCAGCGATCGTCAGATCTTGCGCACACGCTGTGTGCGATCGCAGCCTTCGGCAGCGGCTACAGTATTTTGCGGGTCAGGAATCTAAAGCCCGGCGGCAGCTTCGAACAGCACCGCCTTCCCCGCCTGATGCAGCTCAGGCAACATCGCCTCGGCCTCGACCTCGATCAGCCACTCGGGCAAGGACAAGCCGCTGACGATGATCCACGAGGACGCCGGCGGCTGCTGGGGGAAACGCTGCAACAGCACCTGGCTGATCTGTTCCTGCTGGTCGCGGGCTGCCTCGGCAATGTAGATCCGCAGCATGACCACGTGGCTCAGGTCGCCGCCCGCTGCCGCCAGGACCCGGGCGATATTGTCGAAGCTCTGCTCGGTCTGCTCGCGCAGCCCCGGGCCGACGCAGACCTCGCGCTCATCGACACCCACCTGCCCGGACAGCAGCAGGCGCCGCCCACCGCGCACCTCCACGGCCTGGCTGAAACCGTACTGCAGGGAATTGAAGACACTGGGCGGATTGAAGACTGATGTGTGCATGGGACCTCCGCTGCGATAGACGACCACAAACCCTAAACCAAGCCCCTGCACAAGGCCATCGAAAGCAGGCCGTTGAAACACCTGGCAACGTAACCGCCAGCCAGCTACATCGGCGGCGTCACCCCATCCTTGCCGGCGGAGATCGATTGCGCGGTGAGCGTGCCGTCCGCGCTCTGGGAGACGAACATCACCACCTTGACCCCGGCCTTGAGCAGGCTGCGGTCGCCCGGCACCAGGTTGACGATGGGCACGTCGTCCGGCACCAGGATCGTCTGCTGGCCGCCCTTGTAGTTGACGGTCAGGGTCCGGCCATTGCTCACCACCAGGTCGCCGACGCGGCCATTGGTCATGCTGCTGCCCTTGACCAGATCGAAAGGCCGATGACCGTCGCCGGTGCCGGCCATCTGCGGTGGAAACACATGGACCTCCAGCGCCTTGAGGCTGCCATCGGCCTGCGGCACGGCGGCCGAACCTATGTAGCTGCCGGGCTTGATGTCCTCGATATTGGCCAGGGTCACGGCGCGGACCTGGGTCTGCGGCGTGAGGTTGATGGTGACGTTCTCGCCACTGTTGACGTGCACCCGCACCGCGTCGCCGGCGATGCTGGTGATTTCCCCGCGCACGCCGATGCGCATGCCCGGTGCGTCCTGGGCCTGGGCCGGGCCGGCCAGCAGCAGTGCGCCGAGGGTGATCGCTTGGGCGCCGCCGAGCAGGCGGCGAAGGCACAGATTCATGGGACGGGCTTCCTGTGATGAAAGGTGGCACAGAGGTCTAAACGAAAGCACTCCAGCGTCCACGGAACAATGAGCGAGCTATGGAACTGAATGTAAGTAAATGTATCATCGCAACGCGATCCCGGTCGTCGTCTGCCGCTCTCGGCCGGCCCCGCCAGGCATTTATTCCTCCCGGGCATGAATGCTATCGCTCGTCAGCTTCTACCGCGTCACGGGCCAGCCCCTTAGCCTCGCCCGCATCCCTTTCGCTGCAACGAGAATCGCCATGACTTCCACGACCCAGGGGCTGCCCGCCGCCGCCACGACCATGACCCGCGGCATGGTGCTGCTGTTCGCCTTCTGCTGCGGCGCCATAGTCGCCAACATCTACTATGCCCAGCCGATCATCGAGCTGATCGCCCCGGACATCGGCCTGAGCAGTACCATGGCCAGCCTGATCGTGTCCCTGACCCAGATCGGCTACGCCCTGGGCCTGTTCTTCCTGGTGCCCCTGGGCGACCTGCTGGAAAACCGCCGGCTGATGATCCTCACCAGCCTGGTAGCCATCGCCAGCCTGCTGGGCGCCGGGTTCACCGAGCAACCCAACGCCTTTCTGCTGGTCTCGCTGCTGATCGGCTTCAGCTCGGTGTCGGTACAGATCCTGATTCCCCTGGCCGCGCACCTGACGCCGGAAGAGTCCCGCGGCCGGGTGGTCGGCGGCATCATGGGCGGCCTGCTGCTGGGCATCCTGCTGGCGCGCCCGGTGTCCAGCGTGGTGGCCGACCTGTTCGGCTGGCGCGCGATGTTTATCGCCGCCGCCGTGCTGATGGCCGCCATCAGCCTGGTCCTGCTGCTGACCGTGCCCAAGCGCCAGCCCGCTCACAGCGCCACCTACGGCCAACTGCTGCGCTCGCTGGGCACCCTGCTGCGCCAGCAACCGGTGCTGCGCCAGCGAGCGTTTTACCAGGCCTGCCTGTTCGCCACCTTCAGCCTGTTCTGGACCGCGGTGCCGCTGGAGCTGGCGCGCAATCACGGCCTGTCGCAAAGCCAGATCGCCCTGTTCGCCCTGGTCGGAGCCATAGGCGCCATCGCCGCGCCCATCAGCGGACGCCTGGCGGATGCCGGCCACACCCGCGTCGCCTCGTTGCTGGCCATGCTGTTCGCCGCCTTGAGCTTCCTGCCGGCCTTTGTCCACCCGGCCTACAGCGTCATCGGCCTGGCGGTGACCGGCGTGGTCCTGGATTTCTGCGTGCAGATGAACATGGTCCTCGGCCAGCGCGCGGTCTACGCCCTCGATGCCCATAGCCGCGGCCGCCTGAACGCGCTGTACATGACCAGCATCTTCATCGGCGGCGCCGTCGGCTCGTCGATTGCCAGCGCGGTGTACGAACACGCCGGCTGGCTGGGCATAGTCGGCGTCGGCAGCGCCTTGCCGTTGCTGGCCCTGCTGCGTTTCCTGGGCACCTCGCAGAAGGCGCTGCCTGTCCCGGCCTGAGCCCGGGCTCAAGCCGCAGCCTGATCGATGTCTTCACCGGTGCGGTCGCGAATCCATAGCAACACCAGGGTGGACAAGGCGACCGTCGCCATCATGTACCAGGCCGGCGCCAGCGCCTGCTCGGTCACCTGCAGCAACCAGGTGACAAAAAACTGGGCGAAGCCGCCAAACACCGAGACCCCGATACCGTAGGCCGCCGCCATGCCGGTGGTGCGCACCGACTTGGGGAACATCTCCGGCAACATGGTGATGCCCGGCACCGTCTGCAGGGTCAGCAACACCGAGAGCAGGCCGATGATCAGCAGCAGGTTGAACAGGCTGGGGGCGGCGATCAACCACTGGAAACACGGCACTATCACCACCAGGGTCAGCAGGCGCGAGCAGAAAATCACCCGCTTGCGCCCACAGCGATCGGCCAGCCAGCCCACCAGAGGCGACAACACAAAACAGACCGCCCCCACCACCACGCTGGCCAGCAGGCTGGAGGTGTTCGGCAGGCCCAGCACCCTGGCGGCATAGGCCGGCATGTAAAAAGCGATGATCTGGGTCGAGACCATGGCCCCGAGCATCAGCAGCACGCTTTTGCCCAATGCCCGCTTGTGCTGGCCGAACAGCTCGCGCAGCGGACTGCTGCGGGCCGCATGTTCCCTGGCCTGCTGGCTGTGGGCAGTCGACAACCCGACCACCAGGGTGTCTTCCAGATGGCGACGGATGTACCAGCCCACCGGGGCGGTGAGCATGCCGATGAAAAACGGCACCCGCCAACCCCACTCGCTCATCGCCTGTTGATCCAGCCCCGCCACCAGCGCCGCAACCATGATCGCGCCGAGGAAGATCCCCAGCGACTGGCTGCCGAACTGCCAGCTGGCATAAAAACCCCGTTGCGATGCGGGGGCGTGTTCCACCAGCAGGGTGGTCGCCGCCCCCACTTCGCCACCGGCGGCAAACCCCTGGATCAGCCGCGCCAGCGCCATGATCAGGGGCGCGGCCATGCCGATCTGGCCATAGGTCGGGGTCAAGGCCATCAGGCCGCAGCCCAGGCCCATCAGGAACAGGGTCAGGGTCATCGCCGAGCGACGGCCGAAGCGGTCGGAGTAGGAACCGATCAGCAGCGCGCCGACCGGGCGCATCAGGAAACCCACGCCAAAGGTCGCGGTGGTCAGCAGCAACTGCCCGTAAGCGGACGCCGCAGGGAAAAACAGCGGCCCGATAAACAGCATCAGAAAGCTGAATACCGTGAAATCGAAAAACTCCAGGGCGTTACCGATAGTGGTACCGACAATCACTCGCCGACGGGAAACACACAGACTCGTCGCCGCAACCGGCGCGAAGGATTCGGAAACAACGGCCATGACATTCTCCTTGCAGACAAGGGCTACGCACCCACGACCGGCCGGGCCCGAACAGGCCCGACCGGAGCGACCACCAGAGACTGCGGGTCAGTCGACCGGCTCGAGAAAGGCACTCACCAGCTTCACCCAGTAGCTGGCGCCGTAAGGCAGGCAGGCGTCATTGAAGTCATAGGCCGGGTTATGCAACAGGCAGCCGCCCGCCGTCCCTTCGCCGTTGCCCATGATCAGGTAGCTGCCGGGGCAGGCTTGCAGCATGAAAGAGAAATCCTCGCTGCAGGTCATCGGCTGCATATCGGCGACCAGCCCCTCCTCGCCCAGCCACTCCAGGGCCACCGCCCGCGCCAGGGCGGTTTCCCGCGGGTGGTTGTAGAGCACCGGGAACGCGTTGGCGCTGACCGTGACCTCAGCAGTCGCGCCGAATGCCTGGGCCTGGGCGTGGGCCAGCGCCTCGATGCGCTGTAGCAACAGCTCACGGGTCGCCTCTTTCAATGCCCTGACCGTCACCGCCAGCTCGACGCGGGTGGGAACCACTGACGAACTGCTGCCGCCATGAATCGCCCCGACCCCGACCACGCCCATTTCCAGGGGCGGCAGGTTGCGCGCCACCACCGTCTGCAACGCCATGACCAGCGAGGCCGCGGCGACTATCGGGTCGACCGTGTCCTGGGGCATGGCGCCGTGACCGCCACGGCCGTTGATGCCAATCGTCACGGTGTCGGCCGAGGCCATGAACGGCCCGGGGAGAAAACCGAACTTACCCACCGGCAACCCCGGCCAATTGTGCATGGCAAAGACCGCATCGCAGGGAAACAGCTGAAACAGGCCGTCTTCGATCATCTTTCGCGCGCCAACGTGCCCTTCCTCGGCGGGCTGGAAAATCAGGCGCACGGTGCCATCGAAGTCGATGCTCTGGGCCAGGCACTGGCCGGCGGCCAGCAGCATCGCGGTATGCCCGTCATGGCCACAGGCATGCATCTTGCCGTCATGCCGACTGGCATAGGGCAAGCCGCTGGTTTCCAGGATCGGCAAGGCGTCCATGTCCGCGCGCAGGCCGATGACCCGGTTGCCCCGGCCCTTGCGCAACGACGCCACGACGCCGGTGCCGGCCAGCCCGTGGTGAACCTCATACCCCCAGCCGCGCAGCTTGTCGGCGACCAGGCGGCTGGTTTCGAACTCCTCGTAGCTCAGTTCAGGATGGGCGTGCAGATGCTGGCGCAGCGCAACCATGGGCGTCGTCAACTCGCGTATCTCAGGCAGGATCGTTGGGCTCGGCATGGGTTTCTCCTCAGCAGTGATAGATGGCCTGATCGTCGGCTGAGACGCTGTCAGGCTCTTGTAGGTCTTTCAGGCAGATCAGGCTGGCGGCCAGATCTGTGGGAACCAGTCCTGGCGCAGGCGCTGGCCTGCTTGCATGCCGTGGTCAGGGTACGGCGGCGAGGTCCTGCCAGGGCGCTCGGCATAACGCACGTCCTCGCCCAGCCAGCGCAGCGACAGCACGCGCCGGCGGGCCTGGCTGAGATTGCCGCGTGCGCCGTGCACGGTGCGGAAGTCGAACAGCACCGCGTCCCCCGGCTCCATCTGCCACTCCAGCACCTGCATGCAGGGTTCGACATCCGGGTCCGGCACCGGCCGATAGCGGCTGACATCCTCGTAAAAGCTGCTGTCGTCCTTCCAGCGCAGCGGCAGCACCCATTGCGGCCAGAGGTGGGAGCCGGCGATCAGGCGCAAGGTCGCCTCGCGCACCGGGTCCACCGGGATCCACAGGCTGACGGTCTGCTCGCCATCGAGAAAGTAATAGGGAATGTCCTGGTGCCAGGGCGTCGGCTTCTGGGTGCCCGGCTCCTTGACCAGTACATGATCGTGAAAGAACTGCGCACTGGGCGACTGCATCACCGCTGCCGCAATCGCCGCCGCGGGCGACTCACGGACCATGGCGACGAATTCGGGAATGCGCTCCCAGTTGCAGTAATCGTCGAAAAACCCGCCCGGCTCGCCGGCCGCCACCACATTGGTGGCATAGGGGCCCGGCTCGCGCTGGTTACGCTCGATACCTGCGGCGATCGACCCGACCCAGTCCTTGAACACACCACGTAGACAAATGGCGCCATCGCGTTGAAAAGCCGCGATATCCGCCGCTGATACCAAAGGGCTGACTGACCTGTTCATAGGGGCTCCTGCGTGACGGCCGCCATGATCGCGGCGACCACGGCCAGACTATTGCCCCAGGCGCATCCAAAAATAAAATAATATGATCCGATCTGGCTCCTCGGAATTTCTTATGAAGATCAGTCTGCGCCACCTGCGCTGCGCCCTGGCGGTCACCCGCCACGGCAATATCACTCAGGCCGCCGAGCATCTGAACGTATCGCAGCCGGCGGTCTCCGCCGCCCTCAGCGAACTGGAAGGACACCTGGGGCAAGTGCTGTTCATTCGCCAGCGCGGACAGGGAGTGACGCTGACGCCGTTCGGCCGCCTGGCGATGGACAAGGCCCAGCAGATAGTCGCCGGCGTGCATGAGCTGGAACGCCTGGCGGACCACGACGACACCTTGTCCGGCGAACTGATGCTGGCCTGCTTCGAGGACCTGGCGCCCTATTGCCTGCCGCAGCTGTTGCGCGGCCTCAAGGAACGCCACCCGGCGATCGAGGTGACGATTCGCGAATACGGCTTCGACCAGATCGGCAAGCAACTGAGCAACGGCAGCCTGGACGCCGCGCTGAGCTATGACCTGGGCTTGCCGGATGGGGTACAGAGCACGGTGCTGTGCGAACTGTCGGCCCATGCGCTATTGCCGGCCGAGCATCCCCTGGCCGGTCACCGCGAGGTCAGCCTGCGCCAGCTCTGCGATTATCCCCTGTTGCTGACCGAACAGGCCTACAGCTGGCAGCATTTCCTCGACCTGTTCCGCTTCCATGGCTTGCAGCCGCAGAACTTCAGCAAGACCTATTCTTTCGAACTGCAGCGCGGGCTGGTGGCCAACGGCTTTGGCGTGGCCGTGGCCTATACCCGGCCTTTCGGCGACCACAGCTATGACGGGCGGCCGCTGGCGATCCGGCCGATTGCCGAACCGCTGCCGCTGCAACGCATCGTGCTCGCCCAGTCCCGGGCCCGCAGCCATTCGCCGCTGGTCAACGCCCTGCGGGAACAGGCCCTGCAATGGTTCGGCGAAAGCCCGGGGTTTGGCTGGCACCCATAAGCGGCGCCGCGGCTCGACGGCGTTCCACACAACACTCGATCGTTCACACACAAGGAGTCCCAATGGACCGGCTGGCAGCCATGCAAACCTTCGTTCATGTGGTGGAAAGCGGGTCCTTTTCCGCCGCCGCCCGGCTTCTGGATATCGGCCAGCCGGCCGTATCGAAAACCATCGCCCAGCTCGAGGCGCGGCTGGCGGTGCGGCTGTTGCTGCGCTCGACCCGCGGCCTGACGCCCACCGAGGCCGGCATGGCGTTTTTCGAGCGGGCCAGGCGGGCCCTCGAAGAGGCCGACGAAGCCGATCTCGCGGCGCGCGGGGCCGGTACGGGGCTGCGCGGCACGCTGCGAGTCTGCGCCGCGGTGACCTTCGCCCGCCTGCACATCGTGCCGCACCTGGGGACCTTTCTCGAGCGCCACCCCGAGCTCGACATCGACGTGGTGCTGGATGACCGCAATATCAATCTGGTGGAGGCCGGCATCGACGTCGCCCTGCGCATGGGCCCCTTGAGCGACTCCGGGCTGACCGCGCGGCGGATCGGTGAATGCCGGCGCGTGGTATTGGCCACCCCGGACTACTTCGCCCGCCACGGCGAACCCGCCTGCCCCGCCGACCTGAGCAAGCACCAGGCGATCATCTACAGCCTCGGCGGCGGTGCCCACTGGCGCTTCGAACGGGGCGACGAACAGCAATCGGTGACGGTCCGCGGGCGGATTCGCGTCAGCGCCGCGGAGGGGTTGCGCGAGTCGGTGCTGGCCCACCAGGGGCTGACCATGGCCTCGCAATGGATGTTCGCCCCCGAGCTGGCCAGTGGCACGGTGCGCGAAGTGATGTCGGACTGGACGCTGCCCCGCCAGGAGCTATGGGCGGTGTTCCCTACCGGGCGGCTGACCAGCGCCAAGGCCCGGGCCTTCGTCGACTTTGTCCAGCAGCTGCTGGCGCGCCCGGATGCCACTCAAGGTTGAGCGACGTCAGATTCGCCCACGTATCAGCACTTCGACCTTGGCCGCCTCGCCCCAGCGTTGGATCCGTTCGATCAGCGCAGGGTCGGTTTCGCCCACCAGATACAAGGTTTCGATCGATTGGGCAGCCGCCCACTCGACAAACCCGCACTGCTCGAAGGTGTCGATAGCCGCCAGCTGGAACTCGTTTTCGTAGAAGCCGGGCACCACGGCGACCTGGGCATCGACGGCACTGACTTCAGGCAGGAACGGACAGGCCAGGTGCACCACGTCCCACTTCGCCACGCGCCAGTTACGCAGCGCTTCGTCGAAGCGGCTGCGGGCGCCGCGGACAAACCCCAGGCCATCGATCACCATGCGCCGGTTGATGATCATCCACACCTTGCGCTTGCGCGGTGCCTTGAGCAGCACCTCGCCGGTGACCTTCGAGGCGCGCAGGGCCAGGGCGAACACCAGCAATACTGGAACGAAGTAGCGATAAACGGTCTCGGCGTTGGTGGCGCGGGTCAGCTCATACAGCCTGGAAACCTCGCCCCGGGCCTTGCGCTGGTCGCCCAGGGTTTCATCGAGGCGGCCGAGCCAGGCCAATACGGGCGGCGCCGAATACCGGGCGCGAAGCTCATCCAGCGCCTGGACCACCGTCCCCACCGAGAGCGCCGTCAGCCGCCCCTGCGCCGTTCTCTCTAGCGTGGCAAAACGCTGACAGAGCTCGCTCACCTGCGCGGCATCGGCGGCGCTATAGAGAGTCGCGGCGGCACGGCAATGATCCGGGCCCAGCAGATCGTCGATCTCGGCCTTGAGGCGACTCTGGGTCGCGGCTTCATGGGATTCGGCCAGCCGATAGTCGCTCTGGAACCATTCGGTCCTGACGCTCTGGGTCTCGCCGATCAGCGCCAGCGACGCCAGCAACAGCCAGCCGTAGTCCACGCGCTTCCAGCCGATCTCGCCCAGGGGAAAGACCGAGATGAAGCTCCAGCAGAAGAAGTAGTAGAGGAAGATAAACAGCACCAGTAAATACACCGGTGCCAGGGAGAAGTAGATCAGCTGCGGCACTTCGACATCGGCGAAGCCATGCAGGGCGAGCAGCACAGCGACAACACAGAGCCAGAAGGCCATGGGCGCGAAATAGGGTTTGTTCAGGCTTTTCTTCATCGGGCGCTCGGATGGCGATACTCAGGAACACCCTGGGGTATCGGCCATCCAACCGGCTGCTTGAACCGGACCCGCCCGCGGTCCGCTCAGTGGTAAACGCTTCCTGGTAACTGTTTACTGGAACTGGCGCCCCAGGCCCGACGGCACACCGTGGATATCGGTCTCTTCCCATGGCCCGTCGGGGCTGATGGAGCGGCTCCAGCCGTTGTTCCAGCGATAGTAGGTGCGCTGGCGGTAGAAGGTGTTGGTCTGGTTATCCAGCACATAGACGCCCAGGCGCGGATCCCAGTGGCTGTTGCCGCCCGGTGGCGGCGCGAAGCTCGCGGAAGTGCGCGGCAACGGCTTGGCCGGCTTGATCGGCGTGGCGGGTTTGCTCGGGGTGCCGGGCGTCGGCTTGGTAGTGGGTTGCGCGGGCGGAATCGGTGGCAGCGTCTCGGGCGGCGTCGGCTGCTGGACCGCACAGGCGCTCAACCCCAGGACCAGTGTTAACAGGGTGATGCGGGCAATGGCGGTCATGGCGGCTTCTCTTATTTATCCGGGCTGTCGATGGTCAGTTGTTGCGGCGCGGTGGTGCTGCTGGCCAGGGGCTTGCTGCGACCGACCCACTCGCCGGCAGTCGGTTGGCCGGCGCGGGAAATGCGTGCAACCAGTTGGACTTCCGGGAAGTTCGACAGTTTCAACTGCGGCATCATCGCGTCGGCATCCCCCAGCTCCACCGTCACCGGCAGGTCGGCCACGGTCAGGCGCTTGGCCGCCAGCGGCGCCGGCGGCCCGGAAGTGGCACGGGCAAAGATGAACACGCTGTCGCCCGGCTGTACCTTGGCTTTCAGCTCGGCGGCCAGGTCGACACGCACCTTGAGCAGCGCAGCAGCCTTGGACGCGGGCGCCTGGGCCACTTTGCCGCCGCTGGCCAGCAGCTTCTCGGTGGCCCGGTCGATACCGCCCTGCAGCGCGGCGCGCGAGTTGTCGTCCGCCGGCAATTGCGCCAGCAGGCGGTTCCAGTAATCGATGGCCGCTTGATAACGCTCGCCTTCGAAGGCGGCGATTCCCAGCAGGCCGAGGCTGGTGACTTCCTTCGGATCGGCCTTCAGCGCTTCGTCGGTCAGGGCCTGGACCTTGTCCGACCACCGCTTGCCGTCGGCGAAATACTGCGCCTGGGCCCACTGGCCGAGCAGTTCTGGCTGGCGCCCGGCCAGGGCCACGGTGCGCTCGAAGATCTTCGCCGCGTCCGCCGGGCGGTCCTGGGCCATGTAGGTACGACCGAGGAAGTACAGGCCCTCGGCGGAATCCGGCTGGGCGGCGACCGCGCGCTCGAGGCGGCGGGTCATCTCTTCCATGGATTGCGGGGCCTGGGCGAATTCACGGGTCAGCTCGACCTTGTCGCTGGCGCCGAAATGCAAGTACAGGCCCAGGCCCAATAGCGGCACCAGCAGCGCCGCCAGTAATGGCAGCGGCTTGCCCAGGCGCGATACCCCAGCCAGTTCCGCGCCCTCGGTGTCGGCCAGCAGTTCGCGCGCGGCTTCGGCGCGGCCGCTGTCCATCTGCTCGGCGCTGAGCACGCCTTCGGCCTGCTGGCCTTGCAGCTCGGCCACGCGTTCTTGATAAAGCGCCACGTTCAGCGCGGTACGATCCTCTTCACGCTGGGCGCGACGGCCGCGTAGAACCGGGATCAGCAGAAAACTCAGGGCTACCAGGAGCAGCAGGCCTGCGGCGAGCCAGAAATCAATCATTCGCGGTCTTTATCCAACAGTTGGTCGAGGCGCTGACGCTCCTCGGCGGAAAGTGTGCTCGGGCTGTCGCTGCGCTGCACGCGCCGACGCCGGACGATCACGGCGATGATCACCACGCCCCCCAACAGCAGGCCGGCGGGGCCGAACCAGAGCAAGGCGGTCTTGCCGGTCAGGGCCGGCTTGTAGCGCACGAAGTCGCCATAGCGGTCGACCATGAAATCGATGATCTGCTGGTTATCCTTGCCTTCGCCGAGCATGCGGAAGATCTCCTTGCGCAAGTCCGCGGCGATCGGCGCATTGGAGTCGGCGATGTCCTGGTTCTGGCACTTGGGGCAACGCAGCTCTTTGGTCAACTCGCGAAAGCGCTCGCGCTCGGCGTCGTTGGCGAATTCGTAGGTATCGATCGCGGCGTGGGCCACGCCAGCGATACTCAGGCCCAGGACGGCCGCGGCCAGCCAACGCTTCATGGCTTGGCCTCGTCGGCCAGGGCCTGATACTTGGCGGCCAGCTTCTCGCGCCACACCGTTTCGTCGATCACCCCGACGTATTTGTCGCGGATGATGCCCTTGGCGTCGATGAAGAAGGTTTCCGGCGCGCCGTACACCCCGAGGTTCAGGCCCAGGGTGCCCTCCTCGTCGCGAATATCCAGCTGGTAAGGGTTGTGGAATTCGACCAGCCACTTCAGGGCGTCGGCGTTGACGTCCTTGTAGTTGACGCCGTAGATGGTCACGCCCTGCTGCGCCAGCTTGTTCAACACCGGGTGCTCGACCCGGCAGGAAATGCACCAGGTGCCCCAGACGTTGACCAGCGCCGGCTTGCCCAGCAGGTCGGCACGGGTCAGGGTCTTGTCGCCCTGCACCGACGGCAGGGAGAACTCCGGGAACGGCTTGCCGATCATCGCCGACGGCAGCTCGGCCGGGTCCAGGTACAACCCGCGGTACAGGAACACCGCCACCAGCAGGAACAGCGCCAGCGGCAACAACATTATCCAGCGTCTCATACAGTGGCTCCTGTCATGCCCAGGGCTTCGCGCACCCGGGTCTTCACCTTGACCCGGTAACGCCGGTCGAGGGCCGCCAGCAGGCCGCCGAAACCGGTGAGCAGGCCGCCGAACCAGATCCAGCGCACGAACGGCTTGACGTGCACCCGCACGGCCCAGGCGCCATCGCCCAGCGGCTCGCCGAGGGCGACGTAGAGGTCACGGGTGAAACCGGCGTCGATGCCGGCTTCGGTCATCACCGAGTTCTGTACCGTGTAGAGGCGTTTTTCCGGGTGCAGCACAGCAACCTCCTTGCCGTCGCGGACCACTCGCACCGTGCCCTTGTCGGAGGTGAAGTTGGGGCCTTCGAAATGCTTGGCGCCCTCGAAGATGAAGTGATAACCGGCCAGGTCCATGGACTCGCCCGGCTCCAGGCGCAGGTCGCGCTCGGCGCTGTTCTGGCTCGACAGCACCACGCCCAGGGCGCAGACCGCGATGCCCAGGTGCGCCAGTTGCATGCCCCAGTAGCTGCGGGTCAGGCCCGGCAGGCCCTTGACCAGGCCTTTGTGGCGGGTCTTGTCGAAGATGTCGCGGACCCCGGCGAGCAACACCCAGGCCGCCAGCATGAAGGTCGCCAGCACTGCCCAGTTGAAGTCGCCGTAGACGATACCGGCCACCACCGCCAGCGCGGCGCTGCCCAGCAGCACCGGGGTCAGCATGCTCACCAGCCATTTCACCGGAGTGTCTTTCCAACGCACCACCACGCCCACCGCCATCACCACCATCAGCAGCGCCATCAGTGGAATGAACAGCGCGTTGAAGTACGGCGGGCCGACCGACAGCTTGGCCCCGGTCAGGGCGTCCAGCACCAGCGGGTACAGGGTGCCCAACAGGATCATCGAGGCCGCCACCACCAGCACCAGGTTGTTGCCCAGCAGCAGGGTTTCCCGCGACCACAGGTTGAAGCCGACCTGACTCTTGACCACCGGCGCGCGCAGGGCGAACAGGGTCAGCGAACCGCCGACCACGAACAGCAGGAAGATCAGGATGAACACGCCGCGCTCGGGGTCCGAGGCGAAGGCGTGGACCGAGGTCAGCACCCCGGAACGTACCAGGAAGGTCCCCAGCAGGCTCAGGGAGAACGCGGCGATGGCCAGCAGCACGGTCCAGCTCTTGAACACGCCGCGCTTTTCGGTGACCGCCAGCGAGTGGATCAACGCGGTGCCCACCAGCCACGGCATGAACGAGGCGTTTTCCACTGGGTCCCAGAACCACCAGCCACCCCAGCCGAGTTCGTAGTAGGCCCACCAGGAGCCGAGGGTGATACCGATGCCGAGGAATGCCCAGGCGACTATGGTCCAGGGCCGCGACCAGCGCGCCCAGGCCGCGTCCAGGCGACCGCCGAGCAAGGCTGCGATGGCAAACGCGAAAGCCACGGAGAAACCGACATAGCCCATGTAGAGCATCGGCGGGTGCACGATCAGGCCGATGTCCTGCAGCAGCGGGTTGAGGTCGCGGCCGTCGCCGGGCACCTGCGGCAGAATCCGCGCGAAGGGGTTGGAGGTAACGATCAGGAACAGCAGGAAGCCGGTGCTGATCATGCCCATCACCGCCAGCACCCGCGCCAGCATCACTTGCGGCAACTGCCGGGAGAACACCGACACGGCGAAGGTCCAGCCCCCGAGGATCAGCGCCCAGAGCAGCAACGAGCCCTCGTGGGCGCCCCACACCGCACTGAACTTGTAGTACCAGGGCAAGGCGCTGTTGGAGTTGCTGGCGACATAGGCCACCGAGAAATCGTCGACCATGAAGGCATAGGTCAGGCAGCCGAAGGCGAAGGTCAGAAAGGCGAACTGCCCCCAGGCCGCGGGCTGCGCCAGGCCCATCCACAGACGGTCGCCACGCCAGGCGCCGAGCAGCGGCACCACGGCCTGGACCAGGGCAAAACACAGGGCCAGGATCATCGCCAGATGGCCGAGCTCGGGAATGAAGATTGCGGATGTCATCGCTCAGCCCTCCTTGGCCGGAGCCGGCGCCATTTGCCCACTGTCTTTCAGGGCCTTGGTCACTTCCGGCGGCATGTACTTCTCATCGTGCTTGGCCAGCACTTCGTCGGCCACCACCACGCCGTCGGCGTTGAGCTTGCCCAGGGCGACGATGCCCTGCCCTTCGCGGAACAGGTCCGGGAGGATGCCACGGTAGGTGATGGTCACGGCCTTGTTGAAGTCGGTGACCACGAAGCGCACGTCCAGCGAATCCGCCGAGCGTTGCAGCGAGCCCATCTGCACCATGCCGCCGGCGCGGATCCGCGTGTCATGGGGGGCTTCGCCGTTGGCGATCTGGGTCGGGGTGTAGAACAGGTTGATGTTCTGTTGCAGGGCGCTCAGCGCCAGGCCGACGGCAACGCCCACGCCGCCCAGCACACCGAGGATGATCAACAGACGCTTTTTACGCAGCGGATTCACTGATTGTTCTCCCGGCGCAGACGACGCGCCTCTTGTTGCAGGTAACGCTTGCGGGCCAGCAACGGCACCGCCACGTTGAGGATCAGCACCACCAGGCAGATGCCGTAGGCTGACCAGACATACAGGCCATGATGGCCCATGGCGAGAAAGTCGGCGAAGGAAGAAAAACTCATGATGCCGCCTCCAGGCTGTTCTGCACTTCGGCCCTGACCCAGCTGGCGCGGGCTTCGCGCTTGAGCACTTCGAGACGCATGCGCAGCAACAGCACGGCGCCGAAGAAACAATAGAAGCCCAGCACGGTCAGCAACAGCGGCAGCCACATCTCGACGGGCATCGCCGGCTTTTCGGTGAGGGTGAAGGTCGCGCCCTGGTGCAGGGTGTTCCACCACTCCACCGAGTATTTGATGATCGGGATGTTGATCACCCCGACGATGGCCAGCACCGCGCAGGCCTTGGCCGCACTGTCGCGATTGCTGATGGCGTTGCCCAGGGCGATCAGGCCGAAGTACAGGAACAGCAGGATCAGCATGGAGGTCAGGCGCGCGTCCCAGACCCACCACGAGCCCCAGGTCGGCTTGCCCCAGATGGCCCCGGTGACCAGCGCCACAGCGGTCATCCAGGCCCCGATGGGCGCCGCGCATTGCAGGGCGACGTCGGCCAGTTTCATCTTCCACACCAGGCCCACCACCCCGCACACCGCCAGCATCACGTAGATGGACTGGGCCAGCATGGCGGCGGGAACGTGGATGTAGATGATGCGAAAGCTGTTGCCTTGCTGATAGTCCGGCGGCGCGAAGGCCAGGCCCCAAACGACGCCGACGGTGATCAGCAGCAAGGCTGCGATGCTCAGCCAGGGCAACAGCTTGCTGCTGATGCCGTAAAACCACTTGGGCGAGCCGAGCTTATGAAACCAGGTCCAGTTCATACTGTTTCCATCACGGGTGCCGCGCGTTGTCACGCACAGCCAGGGTCTTTACTGATCAAAATTTGATCAGACCTCATTATTCGCCGACGCTGATCTTCAGGCCAGCCGCTATTGCAAAAGGTGTCAGCGTTACTGCCAGGGCGGTCAGGCTCCCAAGCCACAGCAGGTAACCGGTCGCCGGCATCCCCTGCAAGGCCGCCTGCAAGGCGCCGCTGCCGAGAATCAATACCGGGATGTACAAAGGCAGGATCAGCAGCGCCAGCAACAGGCCGCCACGCTTGAGTCCCACCGTCAACGCCGCGCCCACCGCTCCCAGCAAGCTGAGCACCGGAGTGCCCAACAGAAGGGACAGCAACAGCACCGGCAGACAGGCTGTGGGCAGACCGAGCATCAGTGCCAACAGGGGCGCAAGCAATACCAGTGCCAGGCCGGAAAAGGCCCAGTGTGCCAGCACCTTGGCCAGAACCAGAAGAGGCAGGGGGTGCGGCGAAAGGACCCACTGCTCCAGGGATCCGTCCTCGAAATCACTGCGAAAAAGCCCGTCCAGCGAGAGCAAAACCGATAATAAAGCCGCTACCCAGACTAGCCCTGGAGACAAGGTTTGCAACAATTGTGTCTCAGGTCCCACCGCCAATGGGAACAGTGAGACAACGATGGCGAAAAACACCAGCGGGTTGGCCAGTTCGGCGGGACGGCGGAACAGCAGCCGGGATTCGCGGGCAACCAGCAGTCCGAAAACACTCATACGGCCCAATGCCCCAGATCGATGTCGCGATAGCCGGCCGGCAGGCGACTCAGTGTGTGGTGGGTGGTGAGGATTACCATGCCGCCGCGTTCGCAGTGGCCGGCCAGGTGTTCTTCCAGTTGCGCCACGCCCTGTTTGTCCAGGGCGGTGAAGGGTTCGTCGAGAATCCACAGCGGCGGGCTGTCCAGGTACAGCCGGGCCAGCGCCACCCGGCGCTGCTGGCCGGCGGACAGGGTGTGACAAGGCACATCCTCGAAACCGCGCAGGCCGACCGCCGCCAGGGCCTGCCAGATCGCCTCGCGATCGGTGGGCTGATGCAGGGCGCAGAGCCAGCTGAGGTTTTCCTCGGGGGTCAACAGGTCCTTGATCCCCGCCGCATGGCCGATCCACAACAGGTTGCGCGCCAGCTCCGCGCGCTGGGCGTTGAGCGGCTGGCCGTTGAGCAGCACCTGGCCGCTGGTCGGCTGCATCAGCCCTGCCAGCAGGCGCAACAGGCTGGTCTTGCCGCTGCCGTTGGGACCGCTGATCTGCAACATGTCGCCGCTGGCCAGACGCAGTTCGAGCTTTTCGAAGAGCAGCCGCAGGTCGCGCTCACAGGCAAGCGCTACGGCTTCTAGAAGAGGACTGGTCAAATGATCGCGGGCCTTTACGGTTCAAGTCGGCGGTGGAGCAGCCGTTAAAGAGATGCAGAATAAACGCATCGGCGGCCTGTTCCAGAGAGCTGCGTCAAACTTTTGCGATGTTTTCGCCACGCTCCCCGAAGACGGGCGGCATTATACATGCGATGCCCTACTCTCAAGAGGGCTTATTTCTCCACAGGTTGTGTCCAGATGACAGGCGAAATCACCCTTCCTCCGCTGCCCCAACTGACGCCGGGAACCGTGCGCGCGCTGCCGATCAGCGGTGAGCTGCTCAAGTTGCTGCAGCCCCTGGAAGGCCTGATCGCCGCCGGCCAATCGGCCAAGGCCGAAGTGCTGTCGCTCAAGCAGGCGGACCAGACGTTCCAACTGTTGCTCAAGCTGACCCTCGACAGCGGCCGGCAGACCACCGTCCAGGCCACCAGCAACCAGCCGTTGCCCCTGGGCACCAGCCTGGCGGTGACCCAGCCCTCGGCCGGCAACCTGGCCATCACCGTGCAGCAGGCGATTGCCGCCAGCGTCGCCACCCTGACCCGTCTCGACACCGCACAGCTTCCCGTGGGCACCCTGCTGCAGGGCAAGGTGCTGACCACCCAGCTACAACCCCAGGCAGCCGGACAACCGGCGGTCTACCGCTCGCTGGTGAGCCTGCTTAATACCGCCCTGAGCGGCAGCACCCTGAGCATCGACAGCCCGCAACCCTTGCGCATCGGCAGCCTGCTGAGCGCCCTGGTGCAAGGCTCGCAGAGCTTGAGCTTCGTGCCGCTGAGCGGGCGCCAGGAGCAACTGGCGATCGCCCAGCAACTGGCCGCCCAGCAAAGCCGCCAGGCCTCGCTGACGGGCCTGATCAATGCGTTGCAGAACCTGCCGCCCTCCGACGACACCTCCAGCGAACTGCGCGCCACGGTGGACAAGCTGCTCGCCGGCCTGCCCGACCTGCAGCAACTGAGCAATCCCAAGGCGCTGGCCCTGGCCCTGGGTAACAGCGGCGCCTTCCTTGAGTCGCGGCTGCTGGCCGGCGACAATCCGGCCCTGGCGGCTGACCTGAAAGGCAACCTGCTGCGCCTGATCGCCCAGATGACGCCGGGCCTGCCGGCCAGCACCAGCTTCAACGCGATCATTGCCGCCAACACCCTGGCCCAGGTGCTGCCGAGCTTCGTGCGCAGCGCCCTGGGGACCCTCGGCCAGGTCAGCGCCAAGCCCGGTGGCTTCCCCCTGCCCTCGCGGCTGCTGCAAAGCCTCGAGGAGGAAGGCGACCTGGAACACCTGCTGCGCCTGGCCGCGGCCGCTGTTTCACGCCTGCAGAGCCACCAGTTGGCGAGCCTGGAACAGAGCGGCCTGACCGATGACGGGCGGCTGCTGACCACCTGGCAACTGGAGATCCCGATGCGCACGATGCAGGATGTCGTGCCCCTGCAGGTCAAGTTCCAGCGCGAAGACCCGGCGGAAAAACCGCCCGAGGAAAAACGCGAGGAACGCGAACCGAAACAGCAGCTGTGGCGCGTCGAACTGGCGTTCGACCTCGAACCCCTGGGCCCGCTGCAGGTGCAGGCGCAATTGCTCAAGGGCCGCCTGTCCAGCCAGCTCTGGGCGCAGCGGCCGTTTACCGCGAGCCTGATAGAAAGCCATCTGGGCAGCCTGCGTGAACGGCTGCTGGCGTCCGGCCTGGATGTGGGCGATCTGGACTGCCATCTCGGCACACCGCCGCAGGGCCCGAAAACCCGACTGGAACAACGCTGGGTCGATGAAACCGCATGAATAATCCCAACCCGCCACGCCAGGCCATCGCCCTCAAGTACGACGGCCAGCACGCCCCCACGCTGACCGCCAAGGGCGACGACGAACTGGCCGAAGCCATCCTGAAAATCGCCCGCGACTGTGAAGTGCCGATCTATGAGAACGCCGAGCTGGTGAAACTGCTGGCGCGCATGGAACTGGGCGACAGCATTCCCGAGGCGTTGTACCGGACCATTGCCGAAATCATCGCCTTCGCCTGGAACCTCAAGGGCAAGTTCCCGGCCGGGCATGAGCCGCAGGAAGCGGCGCTGGAGAAAGATGTGACGGAAAGCGGGGAGGATTACTGAAGAGCTACAAGCTACAAGCCGCAAGCCGCAAGCCGCAAGCTACAAGATTCCAGCTTGAAGCTTGCGGCTTGTAGCTTGCAGCTAGCTTCTATGTAACTTACTCATCAACTCGGCCTCGGCCTGGGTCAAGCCGCAGGACTGAGTCAGTTCGTCGACGCTGGCGCCCATGCCCACCAGGCGCGCGGCCTGGGCGAAGGACAGGCTCGACGGATCGCGCTGTTCCAGCTGGGCCAGCTTGTCCGGCAACGGGCCGACCACCGCGCGCAGCTCATGCAGGTCTTCGCCCATGCGCACCGTACCGTTCTGGTAATCGTCGACGCGCTTGGCCAGGTCCTTGATGCGCTGATCGCGCAGCGCATCGCCCTGGGCCTGCTGGGCGGCGATCTGCCGCTGAGCGCGGATATAGGCCAGGAACATCGCCAGTGTGCCTGCCCAAAAGAGGAACAGGGCAATAACCGCAACCTCGAGAATCAATCAGATACTCTCCAGTTCCGACCACTCTTCTTCGCTCATCATCTTGTCCAGCTCAACCAGAATCAGCAGCTCGCCGTTCTTGTTGCACACGCCCTGGATGAACTTGGCCGACTCTTCGTTACCGACGTTCGGCGCGGTCTCGACTTCCGACTGACGCAGGTAAACCACTTCCGCCACGCTGTCGACCATGATCCCGACCACTTGCTTGTCGGCTTCGATGATCACGATACGGGTGTTGTCATTGACCTCGGTGGGCACCAGGCCAAAACGCTGGCGGGTGTCGATCACGGTCACCACGTTGCCGCGCAGGTTGATGATGCCCAGCACGTAGCTCGGGGCACCCGGTACCGGTGCGATCTCGGTGTAGCGCAAGACTTCCTGCACGCGCATCACGTTGATGCCGTAGGACTCGTTATCCAGCTTGAAGGTTACCCATTGCAGGATCGGATCTTCGGAACTCTGTGCAGACGACGACTTATTCATACCCCTGACCCCTCAAAAAACCGTTGGAAACGGTGTGTGTTCTGTGTGGCCGCACCGTCGGCGCAGCCTGTTGTTGGTCTATATCGGCTTCGGTGCCGGTTTACTGATAGCCATGTGTTTCGCACCGCCGCTGGCGATCAGCTCGGCCAGCTCGGAAACGTCCAGCAGCGCGCACATATGCTCGATGACCGTGCCCGCCAGCCATGGCCGCTGGCCACGGTGGCTGCGCCATTTGATTTCGTTCGGGTCCAGGCGCAACGAGCGGCTGACCTGATGCACCGCCAGCCCCCACTCGTAGCCTTGGACCGAGATCACGTATTGCAGGCCCTGGCGGAAGTCGTCGCGGTAGCGGTCCGGCATCACCCAGCGCGCGGTATCCAGCACCTTCAGGTTGCCGGCCTGGCTCGGCAGGATCCCGAGGAACCACTCCGGCTGACCGAACAGCGGCGTCAGTTCATGCCCCGCCAGGGAGTAGATCGACCCCAGGCAGACCAGCGGCACCGCCAGGGTCAACCCGGCGACATCGAACAGCAGGCACTCGAAGGGTTCCGCCGCCCAGCTCGGCCGGTCGTCACCCGCCACCGGTGGCGGCGTGCTGCTGGGTGGCCGATGCACTTCGACCACCGGTTCGACCAGGCCCTGCAGCAAGGGCGCAACGGTCGACAAGGTGGCCGGCAATGGCGCGGGCGCCTCCAGCACGGGAGCGACCACCGCTTCCTCGACCCGCACTACCGGAGCGACAACCGCAGCCGGCGCACGCTGGACCTGGGCATCGCGAGCCTGTTCTTCGAGCACCGCGGCCTGGAACTCATCCAGGACCTCGCTCGACACCACCACTTCTGCAACGGCTGCCTGAACCTGCGGCAGCGCCTCGGGAACCGCGAATTCTTCTTCGGTGGCGTCCTGCAGCAACGCGTCCAGGTAGGACTGCAGCGCCAACTGCGGCCGGGACGTGACGTCGACAGGACGGTTCATAAGGATGCCCACGGATAAAGCCCAGCACAGTGACCTGTAGGGTTTATCGGCCAGACCGGCAGCAGACTTGAATGCTCCGCCACGTCAGGCCACCTGCGGGACAAGTTGCTGGGCCAGCAGGTGCTTGAGCAAGGCGCGATAGGCCAGTACGCCGCGGCTCTTGCCGTCGAATTGCGAAGGCGTCAACCCGGCCCGGCTGGCATCGCGCAGGCGCGTGTCGACCGGGATATAGCCCTGCCAGATCTCATCCGGGAACTTGTCGCGCAGCACCCGCAAGGTGCCCAGGGACGCCTGGGTGCGGCGGTCGAACAGGGTCGGCACGATGCTGAACGGCAGCGCCTGTTTGCGCGAGCGGTTGATCATCGCCAAGGTATTGACCATGCGCTCCAGGCCCTTGACCGCCAAGTGCTCGGTCTGCACCGGGATCACCAGTTGCTGGCTCGCCGCCAAGGCATTGACCATCAGCACGCCGAGCAACGGCGGGCTGTCGATCACCGCATAGTCGAAATCCTGCCACAGCTGCGCCAGGCTCTTGGCGATCACCAGGCCCAGGCCGCTCTGCCCCGGCGACTGGCGCTCCAGGGTAGCCAGCGCGGTACTCGAGGGCAGCAGGGAAATACGTTCGTCGCTGGTCGACAGCAGCAACTGCCCGGGCAAGCCCTCGGGGACGCTGCCCTTGTGCAGGAACAGGTCGTAGTTACTGTGTTCCAGGCTGTCGGGGTCATAGCCGAAGTAGCTGGTCATGGAGCCGTGGGGGTCGAGATCGACCACGACCACGCGCTTGCCCGCCTCGGCCAGCAACCCGGCTAAAGCGATGGAACTGGTGGTCTTACCGACGCCACCCTTTTGATTGGCAACTGCCCAGACTCTCATTCAGATTGTTCCTCCCGGCAGGCACGGGCCCACCGAGAAATAGCACCCAGTTATAAAGCCGGTGACGGAGAATTGACGGCACTCTCGCGTCCCGGCGTCTTGACTGACGTAGGTGCAGTTTGTGTGCCAGCCCGCTTCAATGCCGCATCCGGTGTCGCATGGGCGGTGCCGGTGCCCGTCAGGCTGCGGCGTACGTCGAGATTGCGCGACACCACCAGCACCACCCGACGATTGCGGGCACGGCCATCGGCCGTCGCGTTATTGGCTACCGGCTGGAACTCGCCGTAGCCCACCGAAGCCAGGCGCTGCGGATTGACCCCCTGCATCGCCAGCATCCGCACGATGCTCGCCGAGCGGGCCGACGACAGCTCCCAGTTGGTCGGGTACTGCGCGGTCTGGATCGGCTGGTTGTCGGTAAAGCCCTCGACGTGAATCGGGTTGTCGAAGGGTTTGAGGATCGCCGCCACCTTGTCGATGATGTTGAACGCCAGGTCGCTGGGCATGGCATCGCCGCTGCCGAACAACAGGCTGGAGTTGAGCTCGATCTCGACCCACAACTCGTTGCCGCGCACGGTCATCTGGTTGGAACTGATCAGGTCGCCAAAAGCCGCGCTGATATCGTCGGCGATGCTTTTCAGCGGATCGCTGGCACCGGCGATACCGGCGTCGGTCTGCTCGCTGTCCTTGACCAGCGGTTTGGCCGGGGTCACGGTCTGGGGCCGCTCCTCACCGATGGGAATCGGCTTGAGGGCGCGGTCCGAATCGGTGAACACGCCGATCAGTGCTTCGGAAATGACCTTGTACTTGCCCTCGTTGATCGAGGAGATCGAGTACATGACCACGAAAAAGGCGAACAGCAAGGTGATGAAGTCCGCGTAGGACACTAGCCAACGCTCGTGGTTGACGTGTTCTTCATGCCGGCGACGACGGGACATAGTCCATTACCCCCATCAATCCATGAAGCCTTGCAGCTTCAACTCAATGGAACGAGGGTTTTCACCTTCGGCAATCGACAGGATTCCTTCAAGCAACATTTCGCGATAACGCGACTGGCGCAAGGCTATGGACTTAAGCTTGGCGGCGATCGGCAGCAACACCAGGTTGGCGCTGGCCACGCCGTAGATGGTCGCGACGAAGGCCACGGCGATACCGCTGCCCAGCTGCGAAGGGTCGGCCAGGTTGCCCATCACATGGATCAGGCCCATGACCGCACCGATAATACCGATGGTCGGCGCGTAGCCGCCCATGCTTTCAAAGACCTTGGCCGCTTCGATGTCGCGGCTTTCCTGGGTGTAGAAATCCACTTCCAGGATACTGCGGATGGATTCCGGCTCGGCACCGTCCACCAGCAGTTGCAGGCCCTTGCGCGAATAGGTGTCGGGCTCGGCATCGGCCACGCCTTCCAGGCCCAGCAGGCCTTCCTTGCGGGCGGTCAGGCTCCAGTTGACGACACGGTCGATGCCCCCGGGCAGGTCGACTCGCGGCGGAAACAGGATCCAGCCGAGGATCTGCATGGCACGCTTGAAGGCGCTCAGCGGCGATTGCAGCAACGCCGCACCGATGGTCCCACCCAGCACGATCAGCGCCGCCGGACCATTGGCCAGGGCCGACAGATGACCGCCTTCCAGGTAGTTGCCACCGATGATGGCGACGAACGCCATGATGATCCCGATGAGGCTTAGAACATCCATCAGAGACAGGCCTCGACCAGATGCTTGCCGATGTCGTCCAGGCCGTACACCGCATCCGCCAGCTCCGCCTTGACGATCGCCATCGGCATCCCGTAGATCACACAGCTCGCCTCATCCTGGGCCCAGACTGCGCTACCGCCCTGCTTGAGCAGGCGCGCGCCTTCGCGACCGTCGGCGCCCATGCCGGTGAGGACCACCGCCAGAACTTTGTCGCCGTAGGACTTGGCCGCCGAACCGAAGGTGATGTCCACGCACGGCTTGTAGTTCAGGCGCTCGTCGCCCGGGAGGATTTTCACCGCGCCACGGCCGTCGACCATCATCTGCTTGCCGCCCGGTGCCAGCAGCGCCAGGCCCGGACGCAGGATGTCGCCGTCCTCGGCTTCCTTGACGCTGATCCGGCAAAGCTTGTCCAGGCGCTCGGCGAACGCCTTGGTGAAGGCCGCCGGCATGTGCTGGATCAGCACGATCGGCGCCGGGAAGTTGGCCGGCAACTGGGTCAGCACCCGCTGCAGCGCCACCGGACCACCGGTGGAGGTACCGATGGCCACCAGTTTGTAGGCCTTGCGCTTGGGCGCCGGCGACGACGCGCCAGCGGACGGCGTACGGGCGGGAATCGGCGTTGCAGCCGGGCGCGCCGGGGCCGTGCCGCCGAAACTGCTGGTGCTCGTTGGCGCAGGCTTCGGTGCCGCCGCCGGTTGTGGCGCCGGCCCACTGTAGCTGCTGAAACGACGGTTACTGCGCGAGATGCTATGGACCTTCTCGCACAGCAGTTGCTTGACCTTCTCGGGATTGCGCGAGATGTCTTCGAAGTTCTTCGGCAGGAAATCCACCGCGCCGGCATCCAGCGCATCCAGGGTTACCCGGGCGCCTTCATGGGTCAGCGAGGAGAACATCAATACCGGCGTCGGGCAGCGCTGCATGATGTGCCGCACGGCCGTGATGCCATCCATCATCGGCATCTCGTAGTCCATGGTGATCACGTCCGGCTTGAGCGCCAGCGCCTGATCGATCGCCTCTTTGCCGTTGGTCGCGGTACCGACGACCTGGATATTGATATCCGCTGAAAGAATTTCCGAGACGCGGCGGCGGAAAAAACCCGAATCATCCACCACCAGGACCTTGACTGCCATAAACACTCCGTTAGGTGGGGCAAGGCAAATGGCCCCGCCCCTCCGGTATTCAAATACGCCGTGCGGCGTAACGCTTGAGCATGCTCGGAACATCGAGAATCAGTGCAATGCGGCCGTCACCGGTAATGGTGGCGCCCGACATGCCTGGAGTCCCCTGGAGCATCTTGCCCAATGGCTTGATGACGACTTCTTCCTGGCCGACCAGTTGATCGACGACGAAGCCGATCCGCTGGGTGCCGACCGAAAGGATCACCACGTGGCCTTCGCGCTGCTCTTCGTGAGCGGCGGAACTGACCAGCCAGCGCTTGAGGTAGAACAGTGGCAGCGCCTTGTCGCGGACGATCACCACCTCCTGGCCGTCGACCACGTTGGTGCGCGACAGGTCCAGGTGGAAGATTTCGTTGACGTTGACCAGCGGGAAGGCGAACGCCTGGTTGCCCAGCATCACCATCAGGGTCGGCATGATCGCCAGGGTCAGCGGCACCTTGATGACGATCTTCGAACCCTGGCCCTTGGTCGAGTAGATGTTGATCGAACCGTTGAGCTGGGAAATCTTGGTCTTCACCACGTCCATGCCCACGCCGCGGCCGGACACGTCGGAGATCTCGGTCTTGGTCGAGAAGCCCGGGGCGAAGATCAGGTTGTAGCACTCGGTGTCGCTCAGGCGATCGGCGGCATCCTTGTCCATCACCCCACGCTTGACCGCAATCGCGCGCAGGACGTTCGGGTCCATGCCTTTGCCGTCGTCGGAGATCGACAGCAGGATATGGTCGCCTTCCTGCTCGGCCGCCAGCACCACCTTGCCGCCACGGGACTTGCCCGCTTCCTCGCGCTCTTCCGGCGACTCGATACCGTGGTCGACGGCGTTGCGCACCAAGTGCACCAGCGGGTCGGCCAGGGCCTCGACGAGGTTCTTGTCGAGGTCGGTCTCTTCGCCGACCAGCTCCAGGTTGATCTCTTTCTTGAGCTGGCGGGCCAGGTCGCGAACCAGGCGCGGGAAGCGCCCGAAGACCTTCTTGATCGGCTGCATCCGGGTCTTCATCACCGCGGTCTGCAAATCGGCCGTGACCACGTCGAGGTTCGACACGGCCTTGGACATGGCTTCGTCGCCGCTGTTGAGCCCCAGGCGCACCAGGCGGTTACGCACCAGCACCAGCTCGCCGACCATGTTCATGATTTCGTCCAGCCGCGCGGTATCGACCCGCACGGTGGTTTCGGCTTCGCTGACCGGTTTTTCCGCCGGGGCGGCAGCCGGAGCACGAGCAGGCGCCGGAGCAGCGGCTGGAGCCGGTTTTGGCGTTTCGGCCTTGGCTTCGGGCTTCTTCACCGCTGGCTTGGCGACGGCGGCAGGCGCCGGAGCCGTGGCGGCCGTTGCGCTACCCACGGTCGCCGCGGCTGCGGGCACTTCAGAGAACTTACCCTTGCCATGCAGCTCGTCGAGCAGGGATTCGAATTCCTGGTCGGTGATCAGGTCGCCACCGGCGGCGGCCGCGCTTGGCGCAGCCGGCGGTACCGCCGCTGCTACCGCGGAGTCCAGCGCATCGACCGCAAAGTTGCCTTTGCCATGCAGCTGATCCAGCAGGGCTTCGAACTCGTCATCGGTGATTTCGTCGCTGGCCGCGGCTTTTTCCGCAGCCGGCGCCGTGGCCGAAGGGGCCACCGCATCCGGTGCGAACTGGCCCTTGCCATGCAATTGATCGAGCAGCGACTCGAACTCGGCGTCAGTGATTTCGTCGCTGGCCGCTTCGCTGCCGGCGGTGGGCGCCGCGGGAGCAACAGCAGCCGGGGCTTCGGCCTCGGCCTTGGCGGCATTGAGCGAATCGAGCAGCTGCTCGAACTCGCTGTCGGTGATATCGCCGGACTCGCTTTCGGTCGGTTCGGCGACCGGCTCGGCAACGGCTTCAACAACTGCCTCAGCGTCGGCCACCGGCGCGGCGACCTCCTTGGCCCCCGCAGGCTCGGCCAGGCGGGCCAGGGCAGCCAGCAGCTCCGGAGTGGCGGCGGTGATCTCGGTACGCTCGCGCACCTGGCCGAACATGCTGTTCACCGCGTCCAGCGCTTCGAGCACTACGTCCATCAGTTCCGCGTCGACGCGACGCTCACCCTTGCGCAGGATGTCGAACACGTTCTCGGCGATGTGGCAGCACTCCACCAGCTCGTTGAGCTGGAGGAAGCCGGCGCCCCCTTTTACAGTGTGAAAACCGCGAAAAATTGCGTTGAGCAGATCCGCATCGTCCGGCCGGCTTTCCAGCTCGACCAGTTGTTCGGACAGTTGCTCTAGAATCTCGCCGGCCTCAACCAGAAAATCCTGAAGGATTTCTTCATCGGCGCCGAAGCTCATGTATGGGTGCTCCTAGAATCCAAGGCTGGAAAGCAAATCGTCGACATCGTCCTGACCGGATACAACGTCTTCACGTTTATCGGCATGAATCTGCGGACCTTCACCCTTGGCCAGATGTTTTTGCGGATCTTTTTCAGCGAGGATCGATTCACGGTCATGTTCGATGCCGGCAAAACGATCGACCTGGCTGGCCATCAGGACCAGTTTGAGCAGGTTGCTCTCGACTTCGGTGACCAACTGGGTCACGCGCTTGATCACCTGACCGGTCAGGTCCTGGTAGTCCTGCGCCAGCAGAATGTCGTTGAGGTTGCTCGATACCGCGCGCGTGTCTTGCTCGCTGCGGGTCAGGAAACCGTCCACCCGGCGGGCCAGGTCGCGGAATTCCTCGGCGCCCAGTTCGCGGCGCATGAAACGCCCCCAATCGGCGCTCAGGGCCTGGGCTTCGCTGCTCAGGCCATTGACCAGCGGGGTGGCGCTCTCGACCAGATCCATGGTGCGGTTGGCCGCGGCCTCGGTCAGCCTGACCACATAGGACAGGCGCTCGGTGGCATCCGTGATCTGTGAAACTTCCTCGGCTTGCGGCATATGCGGGTCAATCTGGAAATTGACGATGGCGCTATGCAGCTCGCGGGTGAGCTTGCCGACCTCCTGGTACAGGCCGCGGTCACGGGTCTGGTTGAGCTCATGGATCAGTTGCACGGCTTCGCCGAACTTGCCTTTTTCAAGGCTGTCGACCAGTTCGAGTGCGTGTTTTTTCAGGGTCGATTCGAAATCGCCCAATGAAGATTCGTTGTGCTCCATAGCTCCCCCGTGGCGGAATGATTCCACTCTCAACCGATGCGTTCGAAGATCTTCTCGATCTTCTCTTTCAACGCCTGGGCCGTGAAGGGCTTGACCACATAACCGTTTACGCCGGCCTGGGCAGCTTCGATGATCTGTTCGCGCTTGGCTTCAGCGGTCACCATGAGTACCGGCAGGTGCTTGAGTTTTTCATCGGCGCGCACATGGCGCAGCAGATCGATACCGGTCATGCCGGGCATGTTCCAGTCCGTTACCAGAAAGTCGATGCTCCCACTGTTGAGGACCGGAATGGCGGTGGTGCCATCGTCAGCCTCGACCGTGTTGGTGAAGCCCAGGTCACGCAACAGGTTTTTTATGATCCGCCGCATCGTTGAGAAGTCATCAACGATGAGGATTTTCATGTTCTTGTCCAATTCGACCTCCAAGCAGTCTTAAACGCGTCCAGCACCTGAACGCGCCATTCAATCAATCAGGCAGAGCACTCAACGACTGCATGGAATACACACCGCAAGTCCGGCCACGTCGTGCCAGTCTCGTCCGCAGTGTCCCCCACACTGCCTGTCAGCGCGCTCGCCACTCTCCCAAACGCCCCCGCAAACGGGCCGCGCACTGGCTGTGTAACTGGCTGACCCGCGATTCGCTGACCCCCAGGACCTCACCGATTTCCTTGAGGTTCAGCTCTTCGTCGTAGTACAGCGCCAAGACCAGTCGCTCACGCTCCGGCAAATTGGCAATCGCGTCCGCCAGCGCGGCCTGGAAACGTTCGTCCTCCAGGTCGCGCGACGGCTCGAGATGAGCACTCGCGCCATCCTCATGCAGCCCTTCATGCTCGCCGTCCTGCAACAGGTCGTCGAAGCTGAACAGGCGACTGCCCAAGGTGTCGTTCAAAATCCCGTAATAATCGTCGAGACTCAATTGAAGTTCGGCCGCAACTTCATGATCTTTAGCGTCACGACCGGTTTTAGCTTCAATTGCGCGAATGGCATCGCTCACCATCCGGGTATTGCGATGTACCGAACGCGGCGCCCAGTCACCTTTACGGACCTCATCGAGCATCGCACCACGGATACGGATACCCGCGTAGGTCTCGAAACTCGCGCCCTTGCTCGCGTCGTACTTGGTCGACACTTCGAGCAGACCGATCATCCCGGCCTGGATCAGGTCTTCGACCTGGACACTGGCCGGCAGGCGCGCCAGCAAGTGATAGGCAATACGCTTGACCAGAGGCGCATAGCGCTCGATCAATTCGTACTGGCTGTCACGTGCCGACTTTTTGTAAAGGTTGTAGCCGCTGGCGCTCATAGCACCGGTCCCGCTGTTTGATGCACGAGCCGCTCGACGAAAAATTCCAGATGTCCACGTGGGTTGGCCGGCAACGGCCAGGTATCGACCTTCTGCGCGATGGCCTTGAATGCCAGCGCGCATTTCGAACGCGGAAACGCCTCATAGACCGCACGCTGCTTTTGCACGGCCTTGCGCACGCATTCGTCGTAAGGCACGGCGCCGACATATTGTAGGGCCACGTCCAGGAAGCGATCCGTGACCTTGGTCAACTTGGCGAACAGATTGCGCCCTTCCTGTGGGCTCTGCGCCATGTTGGCGAGCACGCGGAAGCGGTTCATGCCGTAGTCGCGGTTGAGCAGCTTGATCAGCGCGTAGGCGTCGGTGATCGAGGTCGGCTCGTCGCAGACCACCAGCAACACTTCCTGGGCCGCGCGGACGAAGCTGACCACCGAGTCGCCGATGCCGGCGGCGGTGTCGATCACCAGCACATCGAGGTTGTCGCCGATGTCGCTGAAAGCCTGGATCAGGCCGGCATGCTGCGCCGGGCTCAGATGAACCATGCTCTGGGTGCCGGACGCCGCCGGCACGATACGGATTCCACCCGGCCCCTGCAGCAGCACATCGCGCAGCTCGCAGCGGCCTTCGATCACGTCGGCGAGGGTCCGTTTGGGGGTCAGCCCCAATAGCACGTCGACGTTGGCCAGGCCCAGGTCGGCGTCCAGCAGCATGACGCGCCGGCCGAGCTCCGCTAGGGCCAGGGACAAGTTCACTGACACGTTAGTCTTGCCGACGCCACCTTTGCCGCCGGTCACCGCGATCACCTGTACGGGATGCATGCTGCCCATGTTCGTTCTTTACCTTGTCTTACTTAGACGGGGCCACATAACTGGCTGCGCGTTCACCAACGGAACAATGCCTGGCAGACCATCGATGTAGGTACATTGCAATCTTTTCATGATTCCCTCAGCCAACCCGCTTGGTCGGGTTGTGGTAGAGGTCAGCGAACATGTCAGCCATGGCTTCTTCGCTGGGTTCTTCCTGCATCTGCACGCTCACCGCACGACTGACCAGCTGGTGACGGCGCGGCAAGTGCAGATCGTCCGGAATCCGCGGGCCATCGGTCAGATAGGCAACGGGGAGTTCATGACTGATCGCCAGGCTCAACACCTCACCAAGGCTGGCGGTTTCATCCAGTTTAGTCAGGATGCAGCCGGCCAGCCCGCAACGCTTGTAGCTGTGGTATGCGGCGGTTAGAACCTGTTTCTGGCTGGTGGTTGCCAAGACCAGATAATTTTTTGCCCGGATGCCACGTCCGGCCAGGCTTTCCAGCTGCATGCGCAGGGCCGGGTCGCTGGCTTGCAGGCCGGCGGTGTCGATCAGCACCACACGCTTGCGCAGCAGCGGATCGAGGGCTTGCGCCAGGGACTGGCCCGGGTCGACATGGGTCACCGAGACGTTGAGGATCCGGCCCAGGGTCTTGAGCTGTTCCTGGGCGCCGATGCGGTAGCTGTCCATGCTCACCAGCGCGATGTTCTGCGCGCCGTACTTGAGTACATAACGCGCGGCCAGCTTGGCCAGGGTGGTGGTCTTGCCCATGCCGGCGGGGCCGACCATGGCGATCACACCGCCCTCCTCCAGCGGCTCGACTTCCGGGGTCACGATCATCCGCGCCAGGTGGGCCAGGAGCATGCGCCAGGCCTGGCGGGGTTCGTCGATTTCAGTGATCAGCGCCAGCAGGTCGCGGGCCAGCGGACCGGACAAGCCGATACGCTGCAGGCGCCGCCACAGGTTGGCCTGCTCGGGCCGGCTGCCTTGCAGCTGGCTCCAGGCCAGGGAGCCGAGCTGGACTTCCAGCAGCTCGCGCAGGCCATTGAGTTCAAAACGCATCGAGTCCAGCGCCCGCTGATCGACCGCCGGTGCAGCGACTACCGGGGCCGGGCGCTGGGGTTCGTTGAATGTAGGTTCGATCAGCGGCTCGGCGGCGGTCAGCGGCAGGCCGGCGAACAGCTGGCGATTGGTGCTGGCATCGCCGTCGCCACGCAGGCTCAGTTCGGCCTGGGCGGTGACGATGCGCGACTGAGTCTTGCGCAGTTCGTCCTCGAGCTCCATGTTCGGCACCCGTGGCGCCAGCGCCGACAGCTTGTAATCCAGGGCAGCCGTCAGCTCGACACCGCCGGCGATGCGGCGATTGCCAATGATGGCGGCGTCGGCGCCCAGCTCATCACGAACCAGCTTCATGGCCTGACGCATATCGGCGGCGAAAAAACGCTTAACTTGCATAACCCACTACCTCAGCCGTTGGGCCCTACTGTCGCAACGATGGTCACTTGCTTGTTGTCAGGGATTTCCTGGTACGCCAACACGTGCAAGCCCGGGACCGCCAGGCGTCCGAACCGCGAGAGCATCGCGCGGACCGGACCGGCTACCAGCAGAATCACCGGTTGACCTTGCATTTCCTGGCGCTGCGCGGCTTCGATCAACGAACGCTGCAGCTTCTCAGCCATGCTTGGCTCCAACAGGACACCCTCTTCCGAGCCTTGTCCTGCCTTCTGCAGACTATTGAGCAAAATCTGTTCCAACCTGGGCTCCAAGGTGATCACAGGCAGCTCGGACTCAGTGCCTACAATGCTTTGCACGATGGCGCGCGACAATCCGACACGCACCGCGGCCACCAAAGCGGCAGTATCTTGACTCTTGGCGGCATTGTTCGCGATGGCCTCGGCAATGCTGCGGATATCGCGCACCGGCACCTGTTCGGCCAGCAGCGCCTGCAGCACCTTGAGCAGCTGGGACAACGAAAGCACGCCCGGCACCAGCTCTTCCGCCAGCTTCGGCGAACCCTTGGCCAGCAATTGCAAGAGCTGCTGGACTTCTTCGTGGCCGATCAGCTCGCTGGAGTGCTTGTACAGAATCTGGTTGAGGTGGGTGGCGACCACGGTGCTGGCGTCGACCACGGTGTAGCCCAGCGACTGCGCCTGGGCGCGCTGGCTGATCTCGATCCACACCGCCTCCAGGCCGAAGGCCGGATCTTTGGCGTTGATGCCGTTGAGCGTGCCATAGACCTGCCCCGGGTTGATCGCCAGCTCGCGATCCGGGTAAATCTCGGCCTCGGCCAGGATCACCCCCATCAGCGTCAGCCGGTAGGCGCTGGGCGCCAGGTCGAGGTTGTCGCGAATATGCACGGTGGGCATGAGGAAGCCCAGGTCCTGGGACAGCTTCTTGCGCACGCCCTTGATCCGCGCCAGCAATTGCCCACCCTGGTTGCGGTCCACCAGGGGAATCAGGCGGTAGCCGACTTCCAGGCCGATCATGTCGATCTGGGTCACATCGTCCCAGCCCAGCTCCTTGGTTTCCTGGGCGCGGGCCGGCGATGGCAGCAGTTCCTGCTGGCGCTTGACCTCTTCCAGCGCCTTGACCTTGACCACGTTCTGGCGTTTCCAGAACAGGTACGCGGCGCCGGCCGCCAGGGCCGCCATGCTCAGGAAGGAAAAGTGCGGCATGCCCGGCACCAGGCCCATCACCGCCATCAGGCCAGCGGCGACAGCCAGGGCCCGGGGCGAGGCGAACATCTGCCGGTTGATCTGTTTGCCCATGTCTTCGGAACCGGAAGCACGGGTCACCATGATCGCGGCCGCGGTGGACAGCAGCAGCGATGGCAATTGCGCCACCAAACCGTCACCGATGGTCAGCAAGGCGTAGACCCGGCCGGCATCGCCGAAGGACATGTGGTGCTGGAAGATACCGACCGCCATGCCCCCGATCAGGTTGATGAACAGGATCAGCAGGCCGGCGATGGCGTCACCGCGGACGAACTTGCTGGCACCGTCCATGGAACCGTAGAACTCGGCCTCTTGGGCCACTTCCGAGCGGCGGGCCTTGGCCTGGGCCTGGTCGATCAGGCCGGCGTTGAGGTCGGCGTCGATGGCCATCTGCTTGCCCGGCATCGCATCGAGGGTGAAACGTGCGCTCACCTCGGAAATCCGCCCGGCACCCTTGGTCACCACCACGAAGTTGATGATCATCAGGATCGCGAACACCACGATACCGACCACGTAGTTGCCGCCAATCACCACCTCGCCGAAGGCCTGGATCACTTTACCGGCGGCGGCGTGACCGTCCTGGCCGTGGAGCATCACCACCCGCGTGGAGGCCACGTTCAGCGCCAGGCGCAACAGGGTCGCCACCAGCAGGATGGTCGGGAATACCGCGAAATCCAGCGGCCGCAGGGCATACACACAGACCAGCAGCACGACGATCGACAGGGCGATGTTGAAGGTGAAGAACACGTCCAGCAGGAACGGCGGCACCGGCAGCATCATCATGGCCAGCATGACCAGCAGCAACAGCGGCACCCCCAGGTTCCCTCGACTGAGGTCGGCCAGGTTAGTGCGAGCCGTACTGATTAACTGAGAGCGATCCACCGGTATTCCCCGTTCCCTTGAAGCAAACTTTTGACGCCTGGAGGCGGCGCAGGGCGGGTATTGCAAGAAGCCTTCCAACTTTGGCCTGGAAGGCAAACTGATTTATGGCGTTGCGCCATCACCGACTAACAAGGGTGACTCCAGCGCCATCGACGCCAAGGCGCAGATCAAGAATCGCGACGCAAATCCGGCGGAATCGGCAGGTCCTTGAGCGGATCGGGACGCTTGCCTTTGCCGGCCCGGTGCTGGCGAATCTGATAGACATACGCCAGCACCTGGGCCACCGCCAGATAAAGCCCGGCGGGGATTTCCTGCTCCAGCTCGGTGGAGTAGTAGATCGAACGCGCCAGCGCCGGCGACTCCAGCAACAGCACCTCGTTGGCCACGGCGATCTCGCGGATCTTCAGCGCCAGGAAATCGCTGCCCTTGGCCAGCAACACCGGCGCCCCCCCCTTCTCGGCGTCGTACTTGAGCGCCACGGCGTAGTGGGTCGGGTTGGTGATCACCACATCCGCCTCGGGAATCGCCGCCATCATCCGCCGCTGCGACATCTCGCGCTGGACCTGGCGAATCCGCTGCTTGACCTCCGGACGCCCCTCCTGATCCTTGTGCTCGTCACGCACTTCCTGCTTGGTCATCAGCAGCTTCTTGTAGCTCTGGTACAGCTGCACCGGCACGTCCACCGCGGCGATCAGGATCAGCCCGCAAGCCATCCACAAGGTGCTCCAGGCCACCACTTGCACACTGTGGATAATCGCCTGCTCCAGCGGCTCGTGGGCGATCCGCAGCAGGTCGTCGATGTCCGAAGACAGCACCGACAAGGCCACGATCAGGATCACCACGAACTTGGCGAAGGCCTTGAGCAACTCGATCAGCGAGGTCGGGGACACCATGCGCTTCATGCCGCTGAGCGGGTTCATGCGGCTGAACTTGGGCGCCAGGCTCTTGGTGGAAAACAGCCAACCGCCCAGGGAGATCGGACCGATCAGCGCCGCCAGCACCAGGGGCAGCAGGATCGGCATCGCGGCGATAATCGCGATCTTGCCCGAATGCAGCAGGTACAGGCCCATGGCGCCGGGACTGAGCAGCACCTCGCGCGGCAGGGAGAAATTCAGGCGCATGATTTCCAGCAGGTCCCGGGCCACTCCCGCGCCGTAGATCAGCAGGCCGGCGGCGCCGATCATGGTGATTGCCAGGGTATTGAGTTCCTTGGAGCGGGCAATCTCGCCCTTTTCCCGGGAGTCCTTCTTGCGTTTCTCCGTGGGGTCTTCTGTCTTGTCCTGACCGCTCTCGCTCTCAGCCATGGTTCAACGCGCCTGTGCCAGGTTGCGCAGCAACTGCAGGGCCTCGACGGCCAGCGGTTGGTACTGGTTGAGAATGTCGCCCAGGCTGACCCAGAAAATCACCAGGCCCAGCACCAGGGTCAGCGGAAAGCCGATGGAGAAAATGTTCAACTGCGGCGCCGCGCGGGTCATCACGCCAAAGGCGATGTTCACCACCAGCAGCGCGGTGATCGCCGGCAATACCAGCAACAGCGCGGCGCCCAGCACCCAACCCAGCTTGCCGGCGATGTCCCAGAAATGGTTGACCAGCAGCGCACTGCCCACCGGCAAGGTGGTGAAGCTCTCGGTCAGCACCTCGAAGACCACCAGATGCCCATTCATGCCGAGGAACAGCAAGGTCACCAGCATGGTCAGGAACTGCCCGATCACCGCCGCCGAAACACCGTTGGTGGGGTCGACCATGGACGCGAAGCCCATGCCCATCTGCGTCGAAACGATCTGCCCGGCGATCACGAAAGCCTGGAAGAACAACTGCAGGGAGAAACCGAACAAGGCACCGATGATGATCTGCTCGGCAATCAGCAGCAGCCCGCCGAGATCCAGTGCATTGACCGCCGGCATGGGCGGCAGCCCCGGCACCACCACGACCGTGATGGCCAGGGTGAAATACAGACGGATGCGGGTCGGCACCAGGGTCGTGCCGAAGACCGGCATGGTCATCAGCACGGCGCCGATACGAAACAGCGGCAGCATGAAGCTGGCGACCCAGGTGCTGATCTGCGTATCGGTAAGCGCCAGCAGAGACATGATTCAGCCGATCAACTGCGGAATACTGCCGTACAACTGCAGGATGTATTCCATGAAGGTCTGCACCAGCCAGGGACCGGCGACGATCAGCGTCACCAGCATCACCAGCAGGCGCGGCAGGAAGCTCAGGGTCTGTTCGTTGATCTGGGTGGCGGCCTGGAACATCGCCACCAGCAAGCCCACCAGCAGGCTGGGGATCACCAGGATGGCGACCATCATGGTGGTCAGCCAGAGCGCTTCGCGAAACAGGTCTACTGCGACTTCAGGCGTCATAACGCGTCACCCGCCAACAAGGTTCTAAACACCACCGAAACTGCCCGCCAGGGTGCCGATAATCAGGGCCCAGCCATCCACCAGCACGAACAGCATGATCTTGAACGGCAGGGAAATGATCAGCGGCGAGAGCATCATCATGCCCATGGCCATCAGCACACTGGCGACCACCAGGTCGATGATCAGGAACGGAATGAAGATCATGAAACCGATCTGGAACGCGGTCTTCAGCTCCGAGGTGACGAAGGCCGGCACCAGGATCGTCAGCGGCGCCTGGTCCGGCGTCGCGATATCAGTGCGCTTGGACAGGCGCATGAACAGCTCCAGGTCGCTGCTGCGGGTCTGGGCCAGCATGAAGTCCTTGATCGGCACCTGGGCCTTGGCCACCGCGTCCTGGGCGCTGAGCTTCTCCGCCAGGTACGGCTGCAGGGCATCCTGGTTCACCCGGTCGAACACCGGGGCCATGATGAACATCGTCAGGAACAGCGCCATGCCGGTGAGGATCTGGTTCGACGGCGTCTGCTGCAGGCCCAGGGCCTGACGCAGGATCGAGAACACGATGATGATCCGGGTAAAGCTGGTCATCAGCATGACGAACGCCGGAATGAAGCTCAGCGCGGTCATGATCAACAGGATCTGCAGGCTGACCGAGTATTCCTGCTGGCCGTCGGCATTGGTGCCGAGGGTGATCGCCGGGATCGACAACGGGTCGGCCGCCAGCGCCAGCGGCGTCGCCAGCATCAGGGCCAACATCAAGAGGAGGCGCAACGGCATTACTTCTTATCCTTCTGATCCTTACCCAACAGCTCCATCAGGCGCTGGGCAAACTCCGGAGTCGCCTGCTCGGTGCTCGGCACCTGCACCGGCTCCTTGAGCACATGCAACGCAGTGATGGTGCCCGGCGTCAGGCCGAGCAGAATCTGTTCGTTGCCGACCTGCACCAGCACCAGCCGGTCCCGCGGGCCAAGCGCCCGCGAACCGATCAGCTCGATGACCTGGCCCTTGCCGGCTGGTCCGGCCTGCTGCACCCGGCGCAACAGCCAGGCGAGGAAGAAGATCAGCCCCACCACCAGCAACAGGCCCAGCACCAGCTGGGTCAGCTGCCCGGCCACGCCGCTGCTGCCAACCGCTGGCGCGGCGGTACCGGCCACCGGCTCGGCGGCCAGGGCCCAGAGCGGCCAGGCCAGGAACAGCGCGAGTGCCTTTCTCACTTAGCGCAGCTTCTTGATGCGTTCGCTCGGGCTGATCACGTCGGTCAGGCGGATGCCGAACTTCTCGTTGACCACCACCACTTCGCCATGGGCGATCAGCGTGCCGTTGACCAGCACATCCAGCGGCTCGCCGGCCAGGCGATCGAGTTCGATCACCGACCCCTGGTTGAGTTGCAGCAGGTTGCGAATGTTGATGTCGGTGCTGCCGACCTCCATGGAGATCGATACCGGGATATCCAGGATCACGTCCAGGTTCGGACCGTCGAGGGTCACCGGCTCGTTGTTCTTCGGCACGCTGCCGAACTCTTCCATCGGCAGGCGATTGGACGCTGGCGCGCTGGCCGCATCGGCCGCCAGCAAGGCATCGATATCGTCTTGCCCGGCGTCGCCGGTTTCCTGCAGGGCAGCCGCCCACTCATCAGCCAGGGCCTGGTCTTCTGCGGAAGTCATTTCGTGTTCGTCAGCCATGTTGTCCTCGGCGGGCAAAAAATCATTAACAAAGCGAATTCATAACAACGCCGCTCAACGGCGCTCGATCGGCTCGATCACTTGCAGGGCCAGGTTGCCCTTGTGCGAACCGAGCTTGACCTTGAACGCCGGTACGCCGTTGGCGCGCATGATCATGTCTTCAGGCAGCTCCACCGGGATCACATCCCCTGGCTGCATGTGCAGGATGTCGCGCAGGCGCAACTGCCGGCGGGCCACCGTGGCGCTCAAAGGCACATCCACGTCCAGCACGTCTTCGCGCAGGGCCTTGCTCCAGCGCTCGTCCTGGTCGTCCAGGTCCGACTGGAAGCCGGCGTCGAGCATTTCCCGCACCGGCTCGATCATCGAGTACGGCATGGTCACGTGCAGGTCGCCGCCACCGCCATCGAGTTCGATGTGGAAGGTCGAGACCACGATCGCTTCGCTCGGGCCGACGATGTTGGCCATGGCCGGGTTCACTTCGGAGTTGATGTACTCGAAGTTGACTTCCATGATCGCCTGCCAGGCTTCCTTCAGGTCGACGAAAGCCTGCTCCAGCACCATGCGCACCACGCGCAATTCGGTCGGGGTGAATTCACGACCTTCGATCTTGGCGTGACGACCGTCGCCGCCGAAGAAGTTGTCCACCAGCTTGAACACCAGCTTGGCGTCGAGGATGAACAGCGCGGTACCGCGCAGCGGCTTGATCTTCACCAGGTTGAGGCTGGTCGGCACGTACAGCGAGTGCACGTATTCGCCGAACTTCATCACCTGCACGCCGCCCACCGCCACGTCCGCCGAACGGCGCAGCATGTTGAACATGCTGATACGGGTGTAGCGGGCAAAACGTTCGTTGATCATCTCCAGGGTCGGCATGCGTCCGCGGACGATGCGATCCTGGCTGGTCAGGTCGTAGCTTTTGACGCTGCCGGGCTCGGCGGCGTGTTCGGTCTGTACCAGACCGTCATCGACGCCATGCAGCAGCGCGTCGATCTCATCCTGGGACAGCAGGTCCTGCACGGCCATGTCGTGTTCCTACTGCAGTACGAAGTTAGTAAAGAGCAACTGCTCGACCACCACTTTGCCGACCTCTTTCTGCGCCACTTCCTGCACGCTGGCGGTGGCCTTCTGACGCAGCATTTCCTGACCGACCGGAGTCGCCAGGGTGTCGAAGCTCTGGCCGGAGAAGAGCATGACCAGATTGTTGCGGATCACCGGCATATGCACTTTCAGCGCGTCCAGATCGGCCTGGTTGCGCGCCAGCAGGGTGATGCTCACCTGCATGTAGCGCTGGCGGCCGTTCTGTGTGTAGTTGGCCACGAAGGCTGGTGCCATGGGCTCATAGATGGCCGCCGGCTTGACGCTGCTGGTCGCCTCGGTCGTCTCGGCAGGCTTGCTCTGGGCACTGCTGTGCATGAAGTACCAGGTCGCCCCGACGGACAAACCGATCGCCAGCAACAAGGCCAGAACAATCAAGAGGATAAGCTTGAGTTTGCCTTTCCCGGCGGGGGTTTTCTCTGCTGCTTCGCTCTTCGCCATGCCAATAATCCGTCACTAATCGGGTTTTCACAGTCGCACGGCAAGGCAAGAGCAAGTGTTATGCCAGATTTGTCTGAACTGGGATGAACTGAAGGGATAGAGGAAGCGCAAAGCAGAAGATCGCCAGCCGCGGAGTCACACGGCTGGCGATCTTCTGTTCAATGACGCCCGAAGCGGGTCAGGCGTAATAGTCGACGGCGCTGCTGCCGATGACCGTGCTGGTGCTGGCGGCGACTTCGGCGACGCTCGGCGGCAGCTCTTCATCCACCCCATCCAGACGCCCGCCGCTGGCGCTGGTGCCGTTGCTGCGATGCTGCCCCTGCTGGGCCTGCTCCTGGCCACCCTGCCAGTTGCGCGACTGGTCGGAGACGTTGACGTCCACCTGCCCCATGCCTTGCTGGTGGAACATGTCGCGCAGGCGATGCATCTGCCCTTCGAGGGCCTCGCGCACGCCGACATGGGCACTCATGAAGGTCACCTGGGTCTGCTGGTCCGGCACCATGTTCACGCGAATGTCCAGGCGCCCCAGCTCGGCCGGCTGCAACTGGATCTCGGCCGACTTCAGATTGACGCTGGACAGGTACATGACCCGGTTGACCACTTCTTCGGTCCAGCCGCTCTGATGCATGGCCAGCGGCTGGTTCACCGGGACGGCATTGGCGGTCTTGGGCGTGGCCGCCTGGGTCAGGGCCGCCAGGCGGTTGGCGAAATCGTCGACGCGGGTGTCGCTGGCAGCGCCCTTGAGGTCCTTGAGACCGTCATCGAGCAGGCCGCTGAAAGCCTTTTCGCCGCCCTGCTCGGTGCTGTCCTTGTCCACCTGCAGGTCCAGCATGTTGGCCATGCCGCTGGCGAAGGTCTGCGCCGAAGTCGGCCCATCATCGGCCACCACGCTCGGCGCCGCCTTACTCTGCGCCTGGCTGGAAGCCGAGACATGGCCGCTCTGCTCCATGGCCAGGCGCACCACCGGCAGCGCATCCAGCGGATCGGCTTCAGGGTCGAATTCCGGATCGACCGGCACCGGCGTCGCGGTGCTGGTCACCACCGGTATAACCGGCTGCGCTTGCGGCTGCACAGGCGGCTGTGCCGGAACCGGCGCAGTCGCCACTTCTGGCTCGGGCGCCGGCAACGGCACCGGCTGGGTCGCCTGCATCAGCGCCGGATCAAGGGTCGGGTCGACCGGCGTGCTCTCGGCCAGCGGCTGATCGCTGCTCGCGGCCTGGTCATCGGCGACTTTTTCGCCACTGGCAACAGCCTTGTCGGCAGGCAAGGTTTTGCCGCTATCGGCAACCGCAGGCTCGGGGGCGGCAGTCTTGCCCTTGCCCTGATCCACCTTGGCAGCGGTTTCGCCACCCTTGTCGCGAGCCGGCTTGATCGGGCCGTCGGCAGCCGCTACCGGCTTGCCGAGTGCCTCCTTGGCGAACACCCGGGCAAAGCTTGCGCCTTTGTCCCCAGGCTCGGCGGCGCTGGCCTGGGGGGTGGCGGAAGCCGCTTGAGTCTTGGCCTGGGAAGCGGCCTGAAGAAGCATGTTCGGGGTAAGGGGCATGAAAACGGTCTCCGCTGCACTGGGATCGTAGGTACAGTTGGGAGACTTGATTGCAAAGGTCGAGCCAGCTTTGCTGGCTCGCGGAAAAATGCTTGGGCTGCAGCGGTTTTTCAGCAGTGAAAACGCTGGCGTTCCTGCTCGCACAGCTGCCGGACAATGGCGAATTCGCCATCGATCTCGCCCACCAGCTGCTCGATACCGCGCAACGACGAGCCCTGGGCACGCTGCTCCAACTGATGACAGAGCTCGGCCAGGCGAATCGCCCCCATATTGCTGCTGCTGCCCTTGAAGCTATGGGCAGTGGCGACAAGTTGACGGGGGTCGTCGACCTTGTGCAACTGGCGCAAACGCTCTTCGGAATCACAGAGGAAGGTGTCGAGCAACAGCGGATACTCATCCTCCATGACTTCCTGCAATGCGTTCAGCACCTCGTGATCCAGATGAATCTCAGACACTTGCTCACTCCTTGATCAAGAATCGGCGAATTATGCCAGAGGCTCCCAAGAAAACTCCACGCAGGCACTACGACCATCGTCAGACCAGCTGGCACGCCGGCTGAGCTGACGGATCAGGCTGACGCCGCGCCCGGAAAGACGGTCGCCATCGACGGGCCGCGCCATTACCCGCCCGACATCGAAACCACTGCCGCTGTCCTCGACCCGGATCAGCAAACGACCGCCAGCCCCTTGAGGCTCCACTTGCAGGTGCACCCGCACAAACCCCTCCTGCAAGGCTTCGAGGCGTACCGCGCGCTCCCGGTAATAGCGGGAAAACCCCTGGGCATCGCGCTTGAGACTCGAGTCCAGGCCCAATACGCCATGCTCCAGGGCATTGGAATACAACTCGGCCAGCACACTGTAGAGCGCCCCGCTCTGCGCCCGCAGGCCATGCACTTCCAGCAGCAGCTGCAACAGGTAGGGCAAAGGGTTGAAACGTTTGAGGGTCGCGGCGCGGTACTCGAAACTCACCGACCAGTCCAACGGGCAGGACTGACCGCTGTCGGAGTACACCAGTGCCGGCGGCGTCAGTTGCCGGGCCTCGAGGAGGCTGACCTCGACCATGCTCACGTCGTCCCGCGCATCCCCGCCAAACTCGCTCAGGGCCCGCTGGATCTCCTCGAACAACAGGTCCGGCTCGCGGTTGGCGGCAAACACCCGCTGCAGGCGCTCGACACCGAACAGTTGCTCGTTGGCGTCGCAGGTGTCGATCACCCCATCGGACAACAGAAAAACCCGGTCGCCCAGGGCCATGGGAAAGACTTCGGTGCGGTCGTCGAATGCCTCGGCGCCCAGCACACCCAGCGGCAGATGGTGCGCCACCAGCGGCACCCGCTCCCCGCTTGCCAGGCGATGCAGGTAGCCATCCGGCATGCCGCCGTTCCACACCTCCACCGCCCGCCGCTGGAAACTCAGGCACAGCAGCGTCGCACAACAGAACATGCCGACCGGCAGGATGCGCTTGAGCTTGGCATTCATCTCGCGCAGGGTTTCGGGCAGCCCGTAACCCTTGGCCGTCATGCCGTAAAACACCTCGGCCAGGGGCATCGCGCCCACCGCCGCCGGCAAGCCGTGGCCAGTGAAATCCCCCAACAGCACATGCATGTCGCCCGTCGGGGTAAAGGCAGCCAGCAGCAAATCGCCGTTGAACAGCGCGTACGGCGACTGCAGGTAGCGGATATTCGGCGCGTTCAGGCAGCCGGAATGCGCCACCTTGTCGAACACCGCCTTGGCCACCCGCTGCTCGTTGAGCAGGTAGTCATGGTGCTGGGTGATCTGGTCGCGCTGCTGCAGCACGGTTTCCTGCAGGCGCCGCAAGCGATCCATGGCCTTGATCTTGGCGGCCAGGATCACCGGGCTGTAGGGTTTTGCCAGAAAATCGTCGCCACCGGCCTCCAGGCAGAGCGCCAACGCCTCGCTCTGGGTGAGCGAGGTCAGGAAAATGATCGGCACCAGCGCTTCGCCAGCCAGATGCTTGATCTGCCGGGCGGCCTCGAAACCGTCCATCACCGGCATCATCGCGTCCATCAACACCAGGTGCGGGCGCTGCTGGATGAACAGCTCCACCGCCTCGGCGCCGTTACTCGCCGTCAGCACTTTGTGCCCCTGGCGCCGGACGATGCTCGACAGCAACATGCGGTCGCTGGTGCCGTCCTCGGCGATCAGCACGCACAGAGGCGCCTCACTCGACTGCATGTCGATCAACTGATGTCGAACAGCTTGTCGAAATTGGAAATGGCGAGAATCTTGCGCACGTCCGAGTTGCTGTTGATCACTCGCACGTCGGAATCGTCGCCGCCAGCGTGATCGCGCAGCAACAGGAGCATGCCCAGGGCGGAACTGTCGAGGTAGGTGGCGTCTTTCAGGTCCACCACTATGGAGTCGGGCCTTTTGTTGAGGTGCTCGTAGGACTCGCGAAACTCTTGATGACGGCCGAAATCGAAACGCCCCTTGATCGAAATCGTCAGTTTGTGCCCGTCCGGTGAAACTTCAGTAACGACTGACATGATTCGCTTCCTTGTGATTGGCAATCTGTACAAGGTTTAGCACCCCGTACAAGCCTGGGCAACCCCAACCGCCGAAGCGTCGCTGACGAGCGCCTGGCGGCGACGAATGGGGTGGCGATCAGTACGGATCCTGGCGCGGCAGGCGCTGGGACAGCTCGTCGAGCAGCTTCTGCTCGCGCTTGTCTTCCAGTTGGCGGGCTTCATCGATGTAGCGTTGCACCAGCTTGCGCAAACCCTCGACCCGGGCATAGGCCTGCTGCCAGGTTTCCCGGGCGCGGTTGAGGTTGTTCTGGTGCCAGGCCAGGCTTTGCCGCTGCTGGCCCACGGCGGTTTCCAGCTGATTGAGGAAGTGCTGGTAATTCATCAGCCACTGGCCGGAAACCCCAGCACTGCCTCGCTCGATCCACTGTTGCTGGTATTCGGCACGAAAGCGTTCCAGGTCCCCCAGTTTGCTTTCCGCCAGGCGCACCTGGCCCTGGAAATGCCCCAGGCGCTGGGCGGCGGTGCGCTCGGCGCTTTCGGCCATGTCGACCACCGGCGCCAGACGCGCGGCACGGCTGTTGGCCATGACGGATTAACCGCCCGGCGCCGGAGCGAAAACCATCTCCAGATGGGCTTCGCTTTCACCCAGGCTGATGCTGTCGTTGAGCCCCTGGCGCAGGTACGCGACCATCGACGGCTGCAGCGAGATGGCGGCGTCGGTTTCGCGATCGCCGCCCGGTACGTAAGCGCCGACGCTGATCAGGTCGCGCGCCTGTTGGTAACGCGACCATAGTTGCTTGAAATACTGGGCGCGAGTCATGTGCTCCGGGGTCACCACCGCCGGCATGACCCGACTGATGGACGCCTCGATATCGATCGCCGGGTAATGCCCCTCCTCCGCCAGGCGCCGCGACAGCACGATGTGCCCGTCGAGCACACCACGGGCCGAGTCGGCGATCGGGTCCTGCTGGTCGTCGCCTTCCGACAACACGGTATAGAACGCGGTGATCGAACCGCCGCCAGCCTCGGCGTTGCCCGCACGCTCCACCAGCTTCGGCAGCTTGGCGAAGACCGACGGCGGATAACCCTTGGTCGCAGGCGGCTCGCCGATGGCCAGGGCGATTTCCCGCTGGGCCTGGGCGAAACGGGTCAGGGAATCCATCAGCAACAGGACGTTCTTGCCCTTGTCGCGAAAATATTCGGCGATACGCGTGCAGTACATGGCCGCGCGCAGGCGCATCAGCGGCGCATCGTCCGCCGGCGACGCCACCACCACGGAGCGCTTGAGCCCCTCCTCACCGAGGATGTGCTCGATGAACTCCTTGACCTCACGGCCGCGCTCACCGATCAGCCCGACCACGATGATGTCGGCCTCGGTAAAGCGGGTCATCATGCCCAGCAGCACACTCTTGCCCACACCGGTACCGGCGAACAGGCCAAGACGCTGGCCGCGGCCCACCGTCAATAATCCGTTGATGCAGCGAATGCCCACGTCCAGCGGTCGACTGATGGGGTCGCGCTTGAGCGGGTTGATGGTCGGACCGTCCATCGGCACCCAGTCCTCGGCCTTCATCCCGCCCTTGCCGTCCAACGCACGGCCAGCACCGTCGAGGACCCGCCCGAGCATGCTCATGCCCATCGGCAGGCGGCCAGTATCGGCCAGCGGCACGACCCGGGCGCCGGGCGCGATGCCGGCGACGCTGCCGACCGGCATCAGGAATACCTTGCTGCCGGAGAAGCCCATCACCTCGGCCTCGACCTGCACCGGGTGATAGCTGTCGTCGTTGATCACCATGCAGCGCGTGCCCATGGCCGCCCGCAGGCCTTCGGCCTCCAGGGTCAGGCCGACCATGCGCAGCAGGCGGCCTTCGAGAATCGGCTGGTTCGGCAGTTCGGTGGCTTCGGCGTAGCTGCTCAGGCGCTTGCCGAAGCTGGTGCGGTCAAGGCGCATCGGCGGGGTCCTGCGCGGGGTCGACAGGGTCGACATCCGCGGCGGGCTTGCCGGTGGCGGCCCCCAGCTCAACGCTCAGGTCCGATTCGGCGGGATGCAAAGCCTGCTCATGAAGCTGGTCGGACAGCTTGCCCATGATCTTGGCGATCCGGGTTTCCATGGTCGCATCGATCCGGCTGTGCTCGGTCTCGACCCGGCAGCCGCCCGGCAACATGGCTTCGTCCTCGACGATGCGCCAGCTTTCCTCGTGGCGCTCGCGCAGGCTTTTGACCTGGGCGAAATCCTGCGGATTGATGTACAGGCGCACATTGCCCACACCCAGCGGCAGCAACTTGAGGGCTTCGCGCATGACATGCTCGATCTGGCTGGAGTCGATGGCCAGCTCGCGCTGGATCACCTGGCGCGTCATGTGCTGCACCAGGTTGACCAGGGCCTTTTCAATCTGTGTGTCCTGCTCGGCGATGGGTTCGAACAGATTGCCCATCAGCGTTTCCAGCGCTTCCAGCTTGGCGCTCAGGGCCACGTCGGCTTCCTGGCGGACCTTCAGCGTGGTGCTGTGGAAACCTTCCTTTTCGCCCGTGGCGAAGCCTTCGTTATAGGCTTCCTGGCGAATGCTCTCGAGCTCTTCGAGGGTCAGTGGCTGGACTTCTTCCAGCGGCACTTCCTCGATCTGCGCCGGCGGCTCTTCCACCGGTTCCGGCTCGGGCTCGGGTACATGGGGGTCGAAACTGGGCAGCGCCCAGACGTCGAAACCACCGACGTCCCGAGCGCGAATCAGGTCGCTGTGGGACTCATCACTGCTGGACGACATAACGCGACCTTAGATCATTTCTTCGCCGCCCTTCCCGCCGAGAACGATTTCTCCGGCTTCGGCCATACGGCGGGCAATGGTGAGGATTTCCTTCTGCGCGGTTTCCACATCGCTGACGCGCACCGGGCCCTTGGCCTCGAGGTCGTCGCGCAGCAGTTCGGCAGCCCGCTTGGACATGTTCTTGAAGATCTTTTCCTTGACGCCTTCGTCCGACCCCTTGAGGGCCAGGACCAGCACGTCGGAAGACACTTCGCGCAGCAATGCCTGGATGCCGCGGTCGTCGACATCGGCAAGGTTGTTGAACACGAACATGAGGTCTTCGATCTGGCCGGACAGGTCTTCGTCGACTTCGCGGATCGAGTCCATCAACTGGCCTTCGATCGAGCTGTCGAGGAAGTTCATGATGTCGGCAGCGCGCTTGATACCACCCAGGGTGGTACGCGAGGCGTTGGAGTTACCAGCGAACTGCTTCTCGAGAATCTGGTTGAGTTCTTTCAGGGCGGCCGGCTGCACGGTATTGAGCGAGGAAACCCGCAGGATGATGTCCAGGCGCGCCTTGTGGTCGAAGTTGCCAAGCACTTCGCCCGCCTGGTCCGGATCGAGGTACGCCACCACGATCGCCTGGATCTGCGGGTGCTCGTAACGGATCACGTCCGCCACGGCGCGCGGTTCCATCCACTTCAGGCTGTCCAGGCCGCTGGTGTTGCCGCCCAGCAGGATGCGGTCGATCAGGCCGTTGGCCTTGTCCTCGCCCAGGGCCTGGGTGAGCATCTTGCGCACATAGTCGTCGGAGCCCACGCCCAGGCTGGTCTGGTCGCCGACGATGTCGACGAACTCGCTCATCACCTGCTCGACCTGCTCGCGATGCACGTTGCCCATCTGCGCCATGGCCACGCCCACTCGCTGGACCTCTTTGGGGCCCATGTGGCGCAGCACCTGCGCGGCGTCGGTGGAACCCAGGGACAGCAGCAGGATCGCAGCCTTGTCGACCCGGGTCAGTTTGGCGGTAGCGGCTCGGTTATCACTCATCTGCGTTAATCCACTCTTTCACGACCTGGGCCACTCGACCCGGGTCTTCTGCCACCAGACTCTTGATTGCGTTCAACTGTGCGTCATAGCCTTCGCTCGGGCTAGGCAGCAGGATGCTTTGCGGGCCGCCGAGGCTGACGCGATCGTTGGCCAGCTCGCCATCCAGGCCGCCCATGCCGCCGAGTTCGACATCGCTGCCCAGACCTGCCAGTTGCTTGCCCTTGCCGCCACCGGTGATGTTGTTGAGCACCGGACGCAACACGCCGAACACCAGGACCAGGATAAACAGCACACCCAGGACCTGCTTCACGATGTCCCAGAACCAGGGCTGCGAGTAGAACGGAATGTCGGCGATCACCTCGCCGCGATCGGCCGAGAACGGCACGTTGATCACGCTGACGCTGTCGCCACGGCTGGCGTCGAAGCCCACGGCGTCCTGCACCAGGCGGGTAAAGCGCGCCAATTCGTCGGCGCTCCACGGCGCACGACTGGTTTCGCCGTTGGCCGGATTGACCTTGACCTGATCGTCCACCACCACCGCCACCGACAGCCGGTTCAGACGCCCCTGCTGTTGCTTGGTGTGGCTGATGGAGCGATCCAGTTCGAAGTTCTTGGTGGATTGTTGACGCTTGTCGTTCGGGTACGGCGCCAGCATCGGCTGGCCGGTGGCCGGGTCCATGATCTGCTGGCCGTTGGCATCCAGCAGCGGCTGGCCTGGCTGCACCATGCCGGCGGCAGCGGTGGCGCCACCGGTGGTCTGCGGTGCGCTGGCCGGCGACGGCGGCTGGTTGCTCAGGGCGCCAGGAACGCCTTGCGGGCCCAGGCTGCTGGAGCGTTGTTCGTTGACCGACTGCTCGCTGCGCAAGGCCGGCTGGTCCGGGTTGAACTGTTCGGAGGTCGACTCGACAGCACTGAAGTCCACATCGGCGGACACTTCAGCCTTGTAGCGGTCGTTGCCAAGGATCGGCTGCAGGATGTTGTGCACACGCTGGGTCAGCATGCTTTCCATGCGGCGGCTGTAGTCGAATTGCTTGCCGGCCATGGTCAGTTCGGAGTTTTCCGCCTGGTCGGAGAGCAGGTTGCCCTTCTGGTCGACCACGGTGATCTGCGACTTGCTCAGCTCGGGAACGCTGGTCGCCACCAGATTGACGATGGCCACCACCTGGCCCGGCTCCAGCGAACGGCCGGAATACAGCTCGACCAGTACCGAAGCGCTGGGCTTGCGCTCGTCGCGCACGAACACCGAGCTTTTCGGAATCGCCAGGTGCACGCGTGCGCCCTTGACGTTGTTCAGGCTGGAGATGGTCCGCGCCAGCTCGCCTTCCAGGCCGCGACGGTAACGGGTCGCCTCCATGAATTGGCTGGTGCCCAGGCCCTGCTCTTTATCGAGAATCTCGAAACCGATATTGCCGTCGCCCGGGGCCACGCCGGCAGCGGCCAGCTTGAGGCGCGCGCGCGACAGGTCGTCGGCCTTGACCAGCAAGGCACCGGAGTTGGGCTCGACGGTGTAGGGAATGTCGGCGGAGGCCAGGGTGTCCATGACCTGCTTGGCGTCCATGCCGGCAAGGCTGCCGTACAACGGACGGTAATCGGGTTGCTGGGACCACAACACCACGGCAAAACCAATCGCCACGCTGGCAGCCAGACCGACCATGAGGCCAACCTGACGCAACATGGTCATCTCGGAGAGGTTTTCCAGAAAGGACAACCCGAACAGCGGCGGCTTGCCTTCTGTCGGAGTGGCCTTGGCCGGTACGTTATCGGCGACTGCTTCTGCCATGACTCAATCTCGTCCTTAAACCGGCATCTGCATGATGTCTTGGTACGCCTGAACCAGCTTGTTGCGCACCTGGGTCAACGCCTGGAAGGACACACTGGCCTTCTGCGAGGAAATCATCACGTCGGTCAGGTCGACACCGCTCTTGCCGATCTCGAAGGCACTGGCCAGCTGGCTGGACGCCTGCTGAGTGTCGTTGACCTTGTTCACCGCCTGCCCAAGCATGTCGGAAAAACTGCTGCCGCCCACCTGCGGCACCGCGGCCGATTTTGGCTGGGCCATGGCGTCCATTTGCATGGCCCGCATGTCCAACATCAACCGATTAAATTCAATACCTTGGCTCATGGTCTACTCTCTCCGACGACCCGCAATTTTTTGACACTCACGCAGCGGTTAGTGAGGTGTTAGCAACAAGGGTGCCAGCTCCGCGGCGACACCGAACAAAAGCCTGCATGGCTTCATGCCTTAAACGACTCATGTTGCAAACAGATACGCCTCGACGTCCATTCCGGCATCGCGCATTTGCGCCAGCTTGTAGCGCAAGGTTCGCGGGCTGATACCCAGGCGCTCGGCCGCCTCCTTGCGTCGGCCGCGCTCGGTGCGCAAGGTGTCGATGATCATCTGGAACTCCCGACGCCGCAGATCGTCGCCCAAGGCCCCCGCCGACTCGGCTGGCGGCACCTCGGCCTCCACCGGCGCACTGCGCACCGCCGCCACCGTGGCGGGTGCCATGGCAGGCAATGGCGCACAGGCCAGCGGTCCGCCCAGGCAGAAATCTTCCGGCTGGATCAGGCCGCCCTGCTGCAGGATCAGCGCGCGCTGGATGGCGTTGTCCAGTTCACGCACGTTGCCCGGCCATGGATAACCGAGCAGGCATGCCTGCGCTTCGGCCGACAGCCGCGCGGCAGCGTGTTTCATTTTATTGACGTGCTTGGCCAGCAGGCGCTCGGCCAGCGGCAGGATATCGGCGGTACGCTCGCGCAGCGGACGCCAGGCCAGCGGGAATACCGACAGCCGATAGTAAAGGTCTTCCCGGAACCGCCCCGCCGCCACTTCGCCGGCCAGGTCGCGGTTGGTGGTCGCCACCACCCGGATATCCAGGGCGATGGGCTTGCGCGCCCCAACCCGCTCGACTTCGCGTTCCTGCAGCACCCGCAATAGCTTGGCCTGCAGGGCCAGGGGCATTTCGGAAATCTCGTCCAGCAGCAGAGTGCCGCCATCGGCCTGTTCGAACTTGCCGGGCTGGGCGGCGATGGCGCCGGTAAAGGCGCCCTTCTCGTGACCGAACAGCGTGGCTTCGAGCATGTTGTCCGGAATCGCCGCGCAGTTGATGGCGATAAAGGGCTGGCTGGAGCGATGGGACTGCTGGTGGATGTAACGCGCCAGCACCTCTTTGCCGGTGCCGGACTCGCCCGAGATCAACACGGTGGAATCGCTGCGAGCGACCCGCGCCGCCAGTTCGAGCAATTGAGCGCTGGCCGGCTCGAATGCCACCGGTCCTTCGCCCTCGGCAGCCCCAAGGCAACCCAGGGCATGTCGCGCCACCAGATCCAGCAGGGCCTTGGGCTCGAAGGGCTTGACCAGGTAGTCGGCGGCGCCTTGACGCATGGCCTCGACCGCACGCTCGACCGCGCCATGGGCGGTCATCAGCAAGACCGGCAATTGCGGCTGGCGCGCGCGCAGCAGGCCCAACAACTGATGACCGTCCATGCCCGGCATGTTGACGTCGCTGACCACCAGGCTGAATGACTCGCCAGACGCCGCCTCCAGCGCTTCCTCCGCAGTGCCGACCGCCTTGTAGTCATGACCGGCCAACAGCAGCGTATCCGCCAGGGCTTCGCGCAGGGCGCGATCGTCTTCAACCAGTAGAACCTTGATTGCCATTACCTTCACTCCACTCCTTGAGCGCCGCAGAACAGTGGCAGAACCACCAGCGCGCATGTACCGCGCCCAGGACGCGAGCGCAGCAGCAATTCTCCCTGGTGGGCACGCGCCACCGCCTTGACGACTGTCAGCCCCAGGCCGGTTCCCGTGGTCTTGGTGGTGAAAAACGGTTCCCCCAAACGCGCCAGTACCGCAGCGTCGATACCGCTGCCGCTATCACTGACGCACAACCGCAAGCTGTTGCCACGGGTATAAAGATGGACTTTCAGGCGCACCTGGCCGGCACTGGCCTGGATCGCGTTCTCGATCAGGTTGAGCACCGCCCCCACCAGCGTGTCGCGGCTGCACAGCAACTCGCCCGCATGGCTGTCGCACTGCCAGCGCACGGGCACGTCCTGCACATGGGTCAGGGCCGCCGCCTGCAGCGACTGCAACAACGCCTTGGGCGTCACGCGATCGGTCAGCGGCAACTCGCCCCGGGCAAACACCAGCATGTCGCGGACCTGATGCTCCAGCTCATGCAACCGCTCCTTCAGCCGCCCGGCAAAGCGCTGCTGGGTGGCGACAGGCAGTGCCTGCTCGGTCAGGTGACTGGCATACAGCAGTGCGGCGGACAGTGGCGTACGGATCTGATGCGCCAGGGACGCCACCATGCGCCCCAGGGACGACAGGCGCTCATGGCGGGCCAGCTGATCTTGCAGGTGACGGGTTTCAGTCAGGTCGTTGAGCAGCACCAATTGGCCCGGTTCGGCATCCAGCGAACGGGTGGCGATCGACAGCCGCCGCCCATCCTTCAACGAAATCTCATGGCCGTCGTCTTCCCGTGGCGCGAAACAACGGGCGATGACATGCCGCCAGAGTTCGCCCTCGAGAGGCAGGCCCAGCAGGTCGCAGGCGGCAGGGTTGGCTTCGCGGACAATGCCCTGGGCGTCGATGACAATGACGCCGCCAGGCAACAGATCGAGGAGGTTTTGCAGACGGTTGGCCAGACGCTCTTTTTCCGCCAGCTCCTGCATGCGCTGGGCGCTGACCACGGCCAGTTCGCCCTTGAGCTCGGTCACCCGAGCCTCAAGCATGCTGTAGGAGTCGGTAAGCTGGCTCGACATCTGGTTGAACAAAGCGAACGCCTGCTCAAGGCCAAGCCGGCTTGCCTGCTCTACGGACGACGTTTGCCCCTGGCTTTCAGGAACAGGAGACATCTGGGCGGCTTGGGGCATCGTGCTCTCTCGCGTGGCTGACCGTCAGTTAAACGGAACGTTGAGAGAGACTTAGCAATACCCGTGCCGGAAAAAAACCGCCCGGTTTTCAACAGGTTAAAAAACAGGCGTCAATCATCCGCCTGTTCATCACCCTCGCGACGGCTCATGCCGTACTTGCGCATTTTTTCCACCAGCGTGGTGCGGCGGATACGCAGGCGCTCCGCAGCCCGCGCAACAATGCCATTGGCGTCGTCGAGCGCCTGCTGGATCAGGCCCTGCTCCAGACCACCGAGGTAGTCCTTCAGATCCAGGCCTTCCGGCGGCAGCATGGCGGTGGCGGCGAAGTCCGGTGTATGACCATTGATCGCCACCCGCTCTTCCAGATCACTGCGCAGGCTGTCCACCAACTGCTCGTCTTCGTCGTCGACATAGCGGAATTTCTTCGGTAATTCGACCACGCCGATCACACCGTAGGGATGCATGATCGCCATGCGCTCCACCAGGTTGGCCAACTCGCGGACGTTACCCGGCCAGCCATGGCGGCAGAGCGACATGATCGCCGCGGAGTTGAAGCGGATCGAACCGCGCTTCTCATGCTCCATGCGCGAGATCAGCTCGTTCATCAGTAGCGGAATGTCTTCCACCCGCTCACGCAGCGGCGCCATCTCGATCGGGAACACGTTCAGGCGGTAGTACAGGTCTTCGCGGAAACTGCCGACCTCGATCATGCTCTCGAGGTTCTTGTGAGTCGCGGCGATGATCCGCACGTCGACGCTCTGGGTCTTGTTGCTACCCACGCGCTCGAAGGTACGCTCCTGCAGCACGCGCAACAGCTTGACCTGCATCGGCAACGGCATATCGCCGATTTCGTCGAGGAACAGGGTGCCGCCGTTGGCCAGCTCGAAACGCCCGGCACGGCTGGTGATGGCCCCGGTGAAGGCGCCCTTCTCATGGCCAAACAGTTCGCTCTCCAGCAATTCGGCCGGAATCGCACCACAGTTGACGGGCACGAACGGCGCTTCGCGACGTTTGGAGTGATAGTGCAGGTTACGCGCCACCACTTCCTTGCCAGTCCCGGACTCGCCGAGGATCAGCACGCTGGCGTCGGTATCGGCCACTTGCTGCATCATCTGCCGGACATGCTGGATCGCCCGGCTGGTGCCGACCAGACTGCGAAAGAGGTTGGGTTCGCGATGGCGACCGCGCTCACGGGCCTGATCGTACATCTCACGATAGACCTGGGCGCGGTGCAGGGAATCGAGCAACTTGCTGTAGCTGGGTGGCATTTCCAGGGTGGAAAGCACTCGACGACGCTGGTCTTCCGGCAAGTCAATGGAAGAATTATCGCCCATTAACAAAACTGGAAGGAACTCATCCCAGGTTGAGAGTGTCTTTAACAGGCCCAAAAGTGCACCAGGAGCATTTACAGTCCCGATGAGGACACAGATTACTTCACGACTGGATGACAATGAGCCGACAGCCTGCTGCCAGTCATGGCTACCGCAGGGTAAATTTTCTTCGCCAAGAAAATTTAAAATCACCGCCAGGTCGCGGCGGCGGACGCTATCGTCATCAATCAGCAGAATTTTGGTTTCACGCCACATGCAATAGCAACTTCCCTAGTCAACTCAATGCCCGGAATCAGGGCAAGCTAGACGCTTGTAGGCATTTTGAGCCTGATAGACGTCTGAAATCTGAAAACAGCCACTAGTTAAGTCAAAAAAGCGTGCACAGTCAAATTTATGGCGCACTGGATTCGGATTAACTTAGGGGTTAATTAACCGAACAGATGGTAAACCTTTGCCGCGTTCTGTGCTTGATGGATCTGCGACATCTCGTCGACTATCGCCTGACGCTCCCCTGTCGTCACCTCAAGAAGCTGCCGATAAACCCCCAACAGCTCCTGCAAATTCTCGCGCAACGCGGCTTCATCTTCCGGAGCTTCACTCAAGATGTCTTCCATGCAGGAACGGCAGGCCAGATCCAACTGGCCGATCGCTTCCCAGTTACGCTCGGCCAGGGCGGCAACCAGTGCTTCACGAGTTTCTTCGATGCGCTGCAATACAAGACTCATGGTGATCTCCTTAGAACTGCGGACCCGGCGCAGCGATGGCGTCCCAGCCTTCCTTGACGGTGCGCAGCAGATCGGCGACCTCGTCGAGAATCTTTGGATCGGTCTTGATGTTCGCCTCGGCGAGGCGCGTCATCATGTAGGTGTACAAGCCATCCAGATCGCCCAGAGTGTCGGGTGAGTTTTCCAGATCGAGCCCTTCACGCAAGCCGCCGATAATGCCGATCGCCTTGCTGATGAACACACCCTTGTTGGGAATATCCTTGCGCTCCATCGCCCCCTTGGCCTGGGCGATACGATCCAGGCCGCCTTCCATCAGCATCTGCACCAGACGATGGGGGCTGGCCTCGGAAGTCTGCGCCTGGGCACCAATCTTCTGGTATTGCCGAAGGGCTAACATCGGATTCATGTTCTACCTCATCAAAACTCAAGGGTTCGTATAACCAGCGTATCGACCTGGCGTCAAAAAACTTTAGATCAAAAGCCAAAAGCCCGGAACGCTACAAACGTTGCCGGGCTTTTGGCGCCTGGTATCAATCAGCCTTTCTGTTGCGCAGTCAACGCCTCAAACATCGAGGTAATGTTGCTGGCGGTGGCTTTCAACTTGCCCACCAGGGTGTCCATGTCGTTGTACTTCTTGGTCAGTACTGCCGTCAGGGTTTCGATACGGCGGTCCAGGGCCTCCTGATCCAAGGTCAGCTTGGCCTTGGTCTTGTTCAGCTCAGTCGTACGCTGATCGAGAACACCGCCGGTCTGGGCAAAAGGCTTGATGGCATTGTCCATGCGCTCCAACAGGCCCTTTTCGCCGGTGAACAGGGCTTGCACCTCACCACCGAGTTTTTTGTCGTTCATCGCCGCGGTGAACTTGGTGGAGTCGAAGTCCAGGGCACCGGTCTTCTGGTTGGTGGTTATCCCCAACTGCGCCAGGACGGTCAGTTTGTCGCCAGATCCGACTTCCGACAGCGGCGCACGCATGGCCGCCAGGATCGAGCGCGGCAACGAGTCGCCGGTCAGCTGTGCCGGGATGGTCAGCTTGCCATCGTCATCCAGGGATGGCTTGGTCAGCGCGGTAACGCTGTTGGCTACTGCGTTGTAGGCATCGACGAACTTCTGGATCGACGCCTTCAAACCGTCGGTGTTGGCCGCGACGGTAATGGTCGAGGTACCCGGAGCGACCAGGTTGAAGGTCATCCCGGAAACCGCTTTATCCACCGCGTTGCTTTTGCTGGTCAGCGCCATGCCGTCGACGGTGAAGCTAGCATCCACTGCCAGGGCGCCAATGGAACCGGCAGAGGTCGCGGTCATCGGCGAACCAGAAGCACCAACGACAGTGCTGCCGTCAATTTCCAGACCGGCAATGCCACTGAGAGAAATATCGGAGCCTGCACCGGTAGTAGTCGAGCCCACAACCAGGCGCGAGCCAAAGGAGTCGGTCACGATGTTCGCGCTGATACCCGCGCCCTTGAGCGATGCGTCGGCGTTGATCGAGTCACGTACCGACTGCAAGGTAGCACCGGCTTTTATATCGAGATTGTAGTCAGTGCCATTTTGACTGATTTTCAGGGTACCAGTCGGAATAGCACTTGTAGTACCGCCAGCGAAGGCAGCACTGGTGACTTTCGAGGAAGTCGCGAGATTCTTGACATTGACAACATAGTTGCCATTGACTGCGGTATTGCCAGCGACCGCTGTTACATACTTGCTTTCGGAAGTAGTAGCGGCATAACCAGGGAATTGCGGGTTGGTCTTGCTGCTGAGCTCGGTAATGGTGGTCCGAAAGGTCGACAACAAAGACTTCAAGGTACCCATACCAGAGATGCTTGCGGTGTTGTTCGCGGTTCCCCGGTCGATCTGAGCTTGCTTGGGTGCTTTGTCAGCGTTCACCAAGGCTTTGACGATAGCACCGGTATCGAGGCCGGAGCCTAGACCGGTACCCGGTAGAATTGGACTTGCCATGGAGATCTCCCTTCAGTGTGTCGCCGGTCTTTTGACCATTACAACGCCCAAAAGAACATAACAACAAATTTCATGCCAGCTGTCAGACTTTAGCGCTGAACAACAGGCTGCTCGCATCATTCAAACTATTGGCCAACTTCAGGACTTCTTCGTTGGGGATCTGACGGATCACCTCACCGGAGTCACTGGCAATGACCTTGACGACGACCTTGCCGGAAGGCTCGTCAATTGAGAATTCCAGGTTACGCTTGACCGATTGCACAAACTTTTCAATTTCCTGGATGGCCATTTTCAGTTTGTCCTGCTCGGCTCGCGTGTCCTTACTCTCTTCCTTGACAGTCGACAGCGCCACAACGTCTGCTTGAGGCTTCTCCACAGGCTTGTCAGCAACAGGCGTTGCCGGCTTGGCTGTTGGATAAGACAAGTTCAGCTTCATGCTCATATCCATGTCCATCACCTCTTAAAGTAAAAAAGCGAGAGAGCACGACCAGCGCACTCCCCCGCCAAAGCTTAGTCAGCTATTACTGAAGCAGTTTCAGTACAGCGGATGGCAGTTGGTTGGCCTGGGCCAGAACTGCGGTGGAAGCTTGTTGCAGAGTTTGTTGCTTGGTCATCTGTGCAGTTTCAGCAGCGAAGTCGGTATCTTGTACGCGACCCAGTGCAGCACTGGCGTTTTCGTTGATGTTCTGCAGGTTGGAGATAGTGCTGGTCAGACGGTTTTGTGCAGCACCGAGGTCAGCACGGCTGGCGTTGATGGTCGACAGAGCCGCGGTGATTGCATCGATCGAAGCCTTGGAGCTGGCTTCAGCGGTGGCGCTGCTGTTACCGGTAATGGCGATGGCGCCGGAGTTGACAGCCAGGGTAGTAGCGTCGAAGCCGGTGGCCAGAGCGATGGTGATCTGGTTGGTAGCACCAGTGTTGGAACCGACCTGGAAGGTCATGGTGCCAGCGGAACCGTCGATCAGGTTCTTGCCGTTCAAGTTGGTCGACTGGGCGATACGAGTCAGCTCGTCCGACATCGAAGCGAATTCTTTGTTCAGTGCAACACGGTCAGCGGTGCCGTTCGAGTCGTTTCGTGCTTGAACAGCCAGTTCACGCATACGTTGCAGGATGTTGGTGGATTCCTGCAGAGCGCCTTCAGCGGTCTGAGCGATGGAGATACCGTCGTTGGCGTTTTTGATCGCCATGGTCTGACCGCGGATCTGCGAAGTCATACGGGTAGCGATTTGCAGGCCGGCGGCGTCGTCTTTTGCACTGTTGATTTTCAGGCCGGAAGACAGGCGAGTCATCGAAGTCGACAGAGCGTCGGAAGCGCGGTTCAGGTTCTTCTGAACGTTCAACGATGTGACGTTAGTGTTTACTGTTAAAGCCATGACGAATTCCTCGTTGGTTGGGTACTGCGGCTTCCGGCCCTGGCAACCGCCGGGTATGGCCTAGAGAACCTTCGTAATAGTTATCGTCGGCAATGCAAGTTGCTTTAGGGGATTTTCAAAAAAATTTGCCATCAGCGTGCCACCCCTCGTAAATCAAGGGCTCGGCGTTTTTAAACCGTGGAAAAATGGCGCCAGGAAAATGCCGGAGAAGACCCAGGCGCGGAGATCGCCCGGGCAGGCAGGGAATGCTTCAGCCAGCAGAGAGGGAACGCAGCACTTCAACGCATTCGTATTGCAGGTAGTCGGCCAGGGCCAGCCAGTTTTGCCCTTGCTGACATTCGAACATCAGGCCAAGCAAAGTCTCCCAATCCTGGCGCTGCGCTGGCGGCGCGGTATCGATCAGCGGCTGGATCGCCCCCATCAACTGGACCATGGTCACGGCCGTCTCGACATCGTGCCCCAGGCGAAAATCCTCGGCGCATTGCTGCAAGCGGGCGATCAGCCCCTCGATCGCGCTCATTGGCTGAACTCCGGATGGTAGGTCGTTCCGGCAATCATCGCCCCGTCCCGACTGCTGTTATAGAAGCGCACCCGCGGATGACCGGCGATAAAACGCTCCAGCTCGCACAGGTAACTGCGGAAATTGAGTTGGGTCCTGACCCGCTGGCCATGCCCGTCCAGCACCCAGTGCCGGGCCGCGCCCAACTGCGGCCCCAACTCACCGTCGAGCCAGCCGGCATGCGTCTTGTTCATCGGGAAGGCAAAGTCGGCACCGAACAAGGTGACCTGCTCGGCACCCATTTTTACCGCCAGGTCCACCGCGGGATGGATCACGCTGCCGCCGACATACAACTGCGCCTTGGGCAATTGCCCGCGCATCCGCGTGTAAATCGGGCTGGCGGAATACCCCACGTAACGCGGTCCCTGCCAGAGCGCCAGAATCTGCGGATCGACCATCGGCAGATAGACCAGGGTGATGGCTGCCGATTTTTCTGGTGGAAGGTGCAGGCTGGAAATCCGGTGATCGATGCTGACCACTATATCCGGTTCGATCCCCTGTTTGAGCAACGGCCGGTAGGCGGTATCGACACAGATAAACAGAGGCCGCCGGGCCTGGGCGCGAATCTCGCGCAAGCGTTCGAAATGCCGTTCCAAGCTCGGCCCGGTGGCAATCACAAAAATCTCGCGCCCCGGCTGGCTCCCGAACAGCTGCGCCACGTCACTGTCGCTGGCCACCAGCTCGGCACTCGCTTGCAGGCGCTGGGCGACCTCTGGGGAATCGGCCACGAAGTCGCGGTTATTGAAGGCCAGGTGCACCTCACTGACCAGGCGATCGCGGATCTTGGCGTTGTAGTCATCCGCCAGCACCAGCTCGGAAGGCAAGGCGAAGAACGGCAGCTGGATTTCCGTCAGATCGCCGGCATAACCCAGTTCGACTCGAGGATCGTTCAACCAGGCCTGCTGATCGAGCAATTGCAGCACCAGCGCAAACACCGCGCCGTTCAGGATGTGCACCTGCAAGCGTTGCAGCGCCGGGTTTTCCAGCAGTATCTGCTGCAAGTCGCCCAAGCCGGTACCGTACAGATGGATCACCGGGCTGTCGGCCGGCAGGCTCGCCGCCTGGATCCGAGCTTCCGCGGTGCGATCATGGCGGCTGGTGAGCTGAATGCCGGAAATACTCAAGGTCGAACCCAGGCCTTCGACCAGATCCGCCTGCAACCCGGCACTGTCTTCCGCCAGCAACCGCTCGAGCAGTCGCGGCCAGCGAGCCTGTATTGCCTGGGCATTGCCCTCGAAGCTTTCGCTCATGCTGTCTCGCCTATCTTCATGCAAAAAAAATAGCGCTCAGGGTACACCCTGGGCGCTATTTTTGGATGCCGCGGGATCAACTCATGGGCGATAGATAATCGCCGAGCCCCAGGACAGCCCTACGCCGAAGCCACTCAGGGCCACACGTTGCCACTTCGACTCGAGCACGTGCTTTTCCAGCAGCAGCGGAATGCTCGACGATACGGTGTTACCGGTCTCGACCATGTCCTTGATGAATTTCTCCGGCTCGCCTTCGAAACGGCGCGCCACGGCATCGACGATCGCCGCACTGCCCTGGTGGATACAGAACGCATCGATCTGCTCAGCCTTCAGGCCGGACTCATCCAGTAGCTCATTCAAATGCGCCGGGACTTTCAGCAGGGCAAAGTTGAACACCTGGCGGCCATTCATGAAAAACACGCCATCGGTGACTTTCAAGTGCGGAGCGCCGGAACCGTCGGTGCCGAACTTGGCCTTGCCCAACTGCCAGGGAGCGTCTTCGCCCATCCAGGTAGCGGTCGCCGCATCGCCGAACAGCATGGTGGTGTTGCGGTCTTGCGGATCGACGATCTTCGAGTAAGGGTCGGCGGTGACCAGCAGGCCGTTCTTCAGGCCCGCGGCTTCCATGAAGCCCTTGAGCGCGTAGATGCCATAGACATAACCGGAGCAGCCCAGGGAAATATCGAAGGCCGCGACGTGGGTCGGCAGGCCCAGCTTGTCCTGGACGATGGCGGCGGTGTGCGGCAGGCCTTCTTCGTCGCCGTTCTGGGTGACGACGATCAGCGCGTCGATCGACTCGCGCGACAATTGCGGGTTGTTGGCGAACAGCGCATTGACTGCTTCGACACACAGGTCCGAGGTTTCCTGCGTGGCGTCTTTACGCGGCAGGAAGGCCGAACCGATCTTGCCCAGGATGAACTCTTCATCCTTCTCGAATTTTGCACCTTGTGCGTAATTGTCTACGCCGGCTACAGGCACGTAGCTCGCAATGCTCTTTATGCCAATCATTACGGCTTCCCAATAATAAACAGCTGAATACCCCGACCACCGGACCGGGGCTGCCGACAAACAGACATCCTGGCGCCCCTGACAGGCGACAGCGGGAAGAATAAAAGGCTATCACTGCGCCGTTTACCGGCCAGGCGCCATCTCCCCGATCAATACAATACAGTGAAGATGCGCGTTATGACTCGCAGGTCACGCTATTTTGCCGAATCAGCCATACAAACGGCTATTCGACAAATGCCCAATCCAGTGCGGTCCCGCGCTTGAGGGCCTGGCGCGCGCAACGCCCGAGGACCGCGTCGATGTGCTTGGGAGCCAGCCCCAGGCCCGGACGAATGGCCCTGACGTTATCGCGGCTGAACACTTCCCCCGCCGCCATATCGCGGGTGACATAGAGGGAACGGCGGTACAACACCGACTGCCGCTCGGCCTCGGTCGCGCCGTAACGCACCTGGCCCAAGGCCTGCCAGGCACGTTCAGTTTCCACCACCAGGCTGTGCAGCTCCGCCGGTTCCAGGGAAAAACTCGCATCCACCCCGCCGGCGGCGCGGTCGAGGGTGAAGTGTTTCTCCACCACAGTGGCGCCCAGCGCCACGGCGGCCACGGAAACCCCGACGCCCATGGAGTGGTCGGACAAACCGACCTCGCAGCCGAACAGCTCGCGCAGATGGGGAATGGTCAGGATGTTGCTGTTTTCCGGCGAAGCCGGGTAGGTGCTGGTGCATTTGAGCAGCACCAGATCCTTGCAGCCGGCCTCCCGGGCGGCGCGCACGCTTTCGTCCAGCTCGGCGATGCTGGCCATGCCGGTGGAGATGATCAGCGGCTTGCCGGTGGCCGCCACCCGACGGATCAGCGGCAGGTCGGTGTTTTCGAAACTGGCGATCTTGTAGGCCGGCACATCGAGGCTTTCGAGGAAGTCCACCGCGCTCTCATCGAACGGAGTGGAGAACGCCAGCATCCCCAGCTCCCTGGCGCGGGCGAAGATCGGCGCGTGCCACTGCCAGGGGGTGTGGGCCTTTTCATACAGGGCATACAGCGAAGAGCCGGCCCAGAGACTGGCCGGATCCTTGATGAAGAACTCGCCATGCTCCAGGTCCAGGGTCATGGTGTCGGCGGTATAGGTCTGCAACTTCAAGGCATGGGCGCCGGCCTTGGCCGCGGCCTCGACGATCTGCAGGGCAACGTCCAGCGACTGGTTATGGTTGCCGCTCATCTCGGCAATGATGAGCGGCGGCGAGCCGGCGCCGATCGAGCGCGAGCCGATCTTGAAACTAGTCATTGGGGTTTTCCTTCGATTCACGCGTAAATTCATCAGTGCCCAGATCATCTCCGGCACGGCGCAATGGATTGCCGGTCATCTCGAACAGGGCCGCCGCCACCCGCGATGCACCCTGCCCGTCCACCAACTGCCGGGAACGCTGCGCCAGGCTCTGGCGCAACGGGTAATCGCCAACGAGCGCTGCGACCGCCTGGCGGATCTGCTCGACACTCACCTGCTCGCTGGACCCCAGGTAGACATGCACGCCCGCCTCGGCCAGCAGCCGGGCATTGGCCTCTTGATTGCCGGCCACGCTGATGCACAGGGTCGGCAGGCCCAGGGCGGCACGCTCCCAACTGGTGCCGCCACCGGCGCCGATAAACAAGTCCGCCTCGGCCATCAAGCGGGAAAAATCGCTGACATAGGCGTGCAAACGCCAATGCCCGCGACCGGCCGCCAGTTCCTGCATCTGCGCCCAGGCCGGGTTGCCGGCCCCGGCGACAAAATCCACCTGCAGGTCGTCGAACGCACTCAAGGCCAGCATCGCCTTGTGGGTCTGGCTGGCCGCATCGAAACCGCCGAAATTCACCAGCACCCGACTCGCTCGCTCGCGGATGGCGATCGGCGGACAACGGAACTCCTCGCGCAGCAAGGCGAAGTGCGGCCCCAGCAACGCCCGGCACTCGGCGTCGATCAGGCCGGCATAGGCCTGGGGCGTGCCGCTGAAGTTCTGGTCGAGCAACAGATCGACCCCGTGCCGCCGGTTGGCCAGATCATCGATGGCGGCAATCCGTGGCGCCCATTGCCGCGCCGCCTGCTGCCACTGCCGGTCGAGGCCGTAGTGATCGACCAGCACCCAATCGAATCGCGGCTGATCCTGCAACGCTGCCCGCAAGGCGGCGATATCCGCCTGCCAGGGCAGCGGCGCCTCAATGTCCTGCGCGCATTCACCCGGATAACTCGCCGGCAGGGCGAACGTCTGGAAACCCAGTTCGGCCAGGCGGTCCAATTGCTGCCCGGGCAAGCTTCGGCAAGCGAAAGCCACTGTGGCGCCCAGCTCGCGCAAAGCCCTGGCCAGGGTCAGGCAGCGGGCGATATGGCCGCTGCCAATGGCCGGTGAGGCGTCGGCCCGGATCAGCACTCTCACTCCAGCTCTCCACCGGCTTTCAGCGCCCTGTAGAGATATTGCGCGCGCAACCAGTCTTCTTCGGTGTCGATGTCCTGGACCAGATGGCGCGGCAGGATCACCGGTAGGCTGAGCGAGGAAAACATCAGGTCGCCGCGCAACCAGGCCTCACTGCGCCCCCAATAGAACTGCCCGGCGTCCTGATAGGCCGGCGGCAGGTCCTGGGAGCGTGTGTTGCGAAACTCCGGATAAAGCGAAGTCAACGCGCCCTGCTCGTCCAGGGTCAGGGCGCGCTGCACCGGAAACGCAAAGCTGCACACGGAAAAGGCGAAGGACTTTTCAGGCTGAGCGTCCAGCGCCGCCAAGCCCTGGCGCAGGTAACGCAGTTGCAACAAGGGCGCGGTGGCGTAAATGCAGCAGGCGTAATCGAAGGTCTCGCCACGCTCCTGCAATGCCTGCAAAGCATGCACGATCACCGGCCCGGTGCCGGTGAAATCGTCCGCCAGCTCGGCCGGACGCATGAATGGCACCGTGGCGCCGCTGGCCCTGGCCAGCTCGGCGATCTCCGGGTCGTCGGTACTGACCAGCACCTGATCGAACAACCCGGAGCGCAGCGCCGTGGCAATCGAGCGGGCAAGCATCGGCACGCCGTCGAACGGCTTGAGGTTCTTGCGCGCTATGCGTTTGCTGCCGCCACGGGCGGGAATGATCGCGATGGCACTCAAGGCTGGGCGGGCTCCTGGATAAGCTGGCGCAATTGCTCGACCACATACGTCTGCTGCTCATCGTCCAGCGCCGGAAACAGCGGCAGGCTGATGGCTTCGCCGTAGTAGCGCTCGGCCTCGGGGAAATCCCCCGCGGCGAATCCCAGGTCGCGGTAATACGGCTGCAGATGCACCGGAATGTAATGCAGATTGACCCCGACCCCGGCCTCGCGCAATGCCTCGAACACCTCGCGATGGGTGCGGCGGATGCGCTCGGGCTGCAAGCGCACCACGTACAGATGCCAGGCCGATTGCGCCTGCTCCTGAGCCTGCGGCAGGGTCAGCGGCAGATCGGCCAGCAGGTGGTCATAACGGGCCGCCAGCTGCCGGCGCCGGACAATGAAAGCGTCGAGCTTGTCCAGTTGGGACAAGCCCAGGGCTGCTTGCAGATCGGTGATGCGGTAATTGAAACCCAGCTCGGTCTGCTGGTAGTACCAGGGGCCGTGGCTGGGCTCGGTCATCTGCGCCGGGTCGCGGGTCATGCCGTGGCTGCGCAAGCGGCGCAAGCGGTCCGCCAACTGCGGGCTGTTGGTCAGGACCATGCCGCCCTCGGCGCTGGTGATGATTTTCACCGGATGAAAGCTGAACACCGTCATCGCCGCGAATTCGCCACAGCCCACCGGCCGCCCTGCATAGGAGGCGCCCACCGCGTGGGAGGCATCCTCGATCAGCACGAAGCCATAACGCTGCGCCAGTTGCGCCATGGCGCGCATGTCGCAGCTTTGCCCGGAAAACGCCACCGCCACCACCACCTTGGGCAGTCTGCCCGTGCGCTCGGCGGCCTCGAGCTTATGCGCCAACGCCCGGGCATCCATGTTCCAGGTGTGCGGGTCGATATCGACAAAGTCCACCTCGGCGCCGCAATAACGTCCGCAGTTGGCCGAGGCCAGGAAGGTATTGGGCGTGGTCCACAGCCGGTCTCCCGGCCCCAGGCCGGCGGCCAGGCAGGCGATGTGCAAAGCCGCCGTGGCATTGCACACCGCCACGCCATGGCCGGCCTCGCAGCGAGCGGCCATGGCCTGCTCGAAGCGTTCGATGGTCGGCCCCTGGGTCAGCCAGTCGGACCGCAGCACCGCGACCACCGCATCGATGTCCGCCTGGTCGAGACTCTGGCGCCCGTAGGGAATCATGCCGGCAACCTGGCATGCAGCTCGGCGATCTGGCCCACCGAGAGGAAATGCGGATTGGTGTCGGAGCGGTATTCGAACTCCTCGCCCACCGGCCGCCCCTGTTCGCCCAGGCCGTCCACGGCAAAGTCGATGTTGACGTTGGTAAAGCGGATCGACGGCTGGATGGTGTAGTGATCGGTGAACTCCAGGGTCATGCGCGCGTCATCCAGCGGCACCATCAGCTCGTGGAGTTTTTCCCCCGGACGAATGCCCACCTGCTTGTGCGGCAGGTTTTCCGCCATGCCGCGCGCCAGGTCGACGATGCGGATCGACGGAATCTTCGGCACGAAGACTTCACCGCCATGCATGCGCGAGAAGCTGTCGAGCACGAACTGCACCCCGTGATCCAGGGTGATCCAGAAACGGGTCATGCGCGCGTCGGTGATCGGTAGCTCGCGGGCGCCTTCGGCGATCAGCTGGCTGAAAAACGGCACCACCGAACCCCGCGAGCCGGCTACGTTGCCGTAGCGCACCACGGCAAAACGGGTCGGCTGGTCGCCGGCGATATTGTTCGCCGCGACGAACAGCTTGTCCGACAGCAGCTTGGTCGCGCCATACAGGTTGACCGGGCTCGCCGCTTTGTCGGTGGACAGGGCGATAACTTTCTTCACGCCGTTGTCGATGGCCGCGGCGATGATGTTTTCCGCGCCGTTGACGTTGGTGCGGATGCACTCGGTGGGGTTGTACTCCGCCGCCGGCACCTGTTTCAGGGCCGCAGCGTGCACCACATAGTCGATCCCGCGCATGGCCTGGCGCAGACGCTCGGCGTCACGCACGTCGCCGAGGAAATAACGCATGCAGGGCGCATTGAAGGTCTGCTGCATTTCGTACTGTTTCAGTTCATCGCGGGAGAACACCACCACCCGCTTGGGCTGGTATTGCTCCAGCAGGCGCCGGATGAAATTGCGCCCGAACGAGCCGGTGCCGCCAGAGATGAAAATCGATTTGCCGTTGAACATGTCTTGAGTCCTTTTTCCTGTCAGCCAGGCTTATGCAATCAGCTGCGCCCAGTCGACACTGGCAGGAGCGCCAGGAGTGAAGCCCTTGCCGGTCCGGCTCAGGTTCTGGTTGTAGGCCACATCGTGTTCGAAGCGCGCCTGCCATTTGTCACGCAGCGCCGCCGCGACCTGGGTATCGTCCTCCAGGATGCCCGGATGGAGGATCTGCACCTGCGGGGTCCAGACCGTCAACAGGCCGGCATCGGCCACTTTCAGGCACAGGTCGACATCAGCGAATGCCTCGGCGAAGTGTTCTTCGTCCAGGCCACCGACGGCGTTGTAGACCTCCTTGCGAATCATCAGGCAGGCGCCGGAGACCGCCGAATAGTTCTGCTCGGCGAGCAAGCCGTTCAGGTAGCCGCTGGCGCCTTTCGGCTCACCGGCGAACGCCGCCCCCAGATGCCCGTTCAACCCGAGAATCAGGCCAGCCGAGGTGGTCGCGCCCTTGGCGTCGACCAGGCGCGCGCCGACAATCCCCACCTCCGGCCGCTGCGCCTGATTGAGCAGGCTCTCCATCCAGTCGGCATTGACCACTTCGCCGTCGGCCGCCAGCAGCACCAGGTATTCGCCCCGGGCCTCCTGGCTCGCCGCATTGTACAGCGCCGAGGCGCTCAGGCGCCGCGGGCTGCGCAGCACGCGGATACGATCGCCCTTCTGCTCCAGGCTGGCGAGCCAGCTGGCCAACTCTTCGGACTGGCTATGGTTGTCGGCGATGACCACTTCGTAGCGCTGGTAGCGCGTGCGTTGCAGCACGCTGACCAGGCAACGCTGCAGCTGCTCCAGGTTGTCCTCGCTGCGCAGGATGATCGAGGCCAGCGGACGCTCGGCATGGCCGTAGTTGATCTGGTAGACCCCAGGCTGCACCGCACTGACCTGAGCCCGGTAGCCACGGTTACCCAGATGGCGGGTCAACGCCTGGCTTTGTTGGGTGTTCTCCTCCACCGTCGCGGCCTGGCCGATCAACAGCGGCTCGGCCAGATGGGCCAGGCCGGCCAGCCCGCCGTCTTCGATCAGGCGCAGCAGCAGGTCGTACTCCATGGCCTGTGGAAAGGCTGCCGAATAGCCGCCGGCAGCCACCAGTACATCACGGCGAATCAGCCAGTGGCCGGCCATCAGGTCCGGCACGCTTTGCAGCAGGTCGAGGTTGACGCCCGGACGGAACACATCCTTCAGCGTGCCATCGGCGCCGTAGTGGATTTCATCCATGGCCACCGCGCGGCAACCTTCGGCGCCGAGCAGTTCCAGGCTGGCGCGCAACAGGCCGCTGGCGGTGAAACGCTCGCCGGCACGGGCCAGGAGCAACCAGTCACGGGAGGATTGCGCCGCGACCTGGTTGATGCGCTCCACATAGTTGCTGGTGCTGACCTTGACGAAATGCACGGTGTCCTGGGCGGTGGTGGTCGCCGGCAGGTCGCCCGTGGTGAAGACCACCACCTGGAAGGACCGGCAATGGCCGTTGACCAGGCTGTCGAAGGTCGCCTGCAGCTTGACCATGTCCGCGTCGAGGTCGAGCAGCAGGATGCCGAAGCTCGGGCCACCGTTGTGCCGGGCCAGGTGCTCGTTGATCGCCTTGAGCTGCTGCGCCTCGGGGTTGCGCGCCTCCAGCCATTTCAGCAGGCGCCCCGAAGGCATGTTTTCCAACAGCGCCGGGCTGTCCTGGAAAGGCAGCGACGCCAGGCGCTCGGCCCAGGCCTGCAGCTTGCGGGCATCGTCCTGCTCCTGGGGATCTTGCCCATTGCAAGCCTGCAGCGAGGCCGCCAGACGCTGGACCACCTCAAGATTGAACAGGTTGCACGACAGCGCCTCCCACAGGCGGCTGCGCAGGGTACGGTCGGTGTCGTTGGGTTGTACCTGCATCAGTTCCTGCTGCTTGAGCAGTACGCCTTCAAGCTCCTGCAGTTGCAGGCGGCCGGCCGGCATCCCATGCATGAGGAATTCGAACTCGGTCAACAAGTCGAACATCGGCTTGTTGTAGAACGGCATCTCGACGAACTGCTCCGGGCCGAACGAACGCACCGGCTCGGCCCCCGGCTCGACCCAGGCCGAACGGAAAATCATCTTGCCATTGAGCGAACGCCCGGTGAGCAGGCACTCGGCCATGGCCCTGAAGCTGTCCAGGGCAAGCTGCTTGGCCTGTTGCGGCCCCTGGGCGCTCAAGCCGGTGGGCAACGACGCCAGGAACCCGGCGAACGCCTCGCGCTGGGCCACCGACTTGGCGTCGCCGTAGGTCAGCACCGTCAACACATCGGTGTTGTGCTCCGAGGCGTTGTAGTTGACCTCCCGCACGGCGAACGGGATCGGCAGGATCCGTGCCTTGGCCGAGGCCAGCAGGAAGAAGGTATGGCCGATTTCCTGCCATTCGAAGCTGGTCCCCGGCGGCAGCAGGCTGTACCACTGTTGCAGCAGGTCGGTGCGGGTCACCGCGTAGAACGGCGGCAGGAAATGGCTCATGAACGCCATGACCCGCTCGCCGGCATCTTCCGAGGCGTAGTCCTCAATCACCCGGCAATCGCGCCGGTAGTAGTTCACCTCGGCGGCGCGGGCCAGGTACATCATCCCGTAGCCATGGCACAGGCCGTAGTCGGGGTTGGCTTCGAGAAACTCCACCGACTCGGTCAGCGCGCCATGGAGCAGGAAGTCGTCGTCGGCAGCAAATACCATGTACGGCGTGGTCACCTGCCCGACACCGTAGGTGAGCTTGTCCTGCAGGCCCTTGTAGGTGTACTGCGGCAGATGCCGGTAGTCGACCTGGGGGAACTGCCCGGCCAGGCTTTCGTCGGCGTACTGCGAAGAGTCCAGCACCAGGATCTTGCAGGGGTAGGTGCTGTAGTACTGCAAGGTACGGCGCAAGAACGCCTTGCGATTGTGGGACATCACCACCAGCGTGAAACGCTCGCTCAACGGTGCGCTAGTGTTTTGAGCCTTGTCTTGAACCTGCATCAGTGTTTCCCCACAACCGGCAAAGTGCTGTTACCTGCAAATCATTGAATTCAACGAACGCGACGCAGATAGCCATCCGGCGCCACGGTGATCAGCAGCTTGTTCTGCATCTGGTAGTCGATCTCGAAGTCGCGGTTCTCTTCCAGGTAGGCCCAGACCGCGGTTTTCGGGTTGTCGCCCGGGCCCCATGGGCGGTCCGGGAAGAAGTCCGCCGGCATATCCTCGACCACGGTGTCCATCACCACGCAGTAGCTGTCCACCGACACCAGCGGTGCGTACAAACGCAGCTCCTCGAGCACGTGCTCGTGGGTGTGGTTGGAGTCGAGTACCAGAATCACTTTTTTGCCTTCAGCGGCGGCGCGCACCTTGGCGGCGATTGCCGGGTCGATGCTCGAGCCTTCGATCATCTTGATGCGCTTGCTCATCGGATGGCTTTCGATGGCTTCGCGGTTATGGGCGCGGATATCCAGGTCGATGCCCAGCACTTCGCCGTGGCCCTGCAGTTCGAGCAGCGAGGCGTAGTAGATGATCGAGCCGCCGTGGGCGATGCCGCATTCGATCACCAGGTCCGGCTTGACCCGCCAGATGATCTCCTGCATGGCCATCATGTCCTGGGGCAACTGGATGATCGGGCGGCCCATCCAGGAGAAGTGATAGCTGTACTTGTGGCCGGCGGACTCGTTGAAGAAGTCGCGCGCCAGGCCCTTGAGTTTCTGGTCTTCTCCCTGGGCGCGGATCTGCTCCTGGCACTCGGCTTCGAAGGCTTGGATAATGCTGTTGTCGGTCATGGTCGGGTCTCAATAAACGTCATTTGAACCAAGCGCTGTCGACTGCGTGATAGACATAGCGCCCATCGGTCATGCGCTTGATTTCGTCGAGATAGTTGGAATTCATCACAAACAGCTGGGCGCCCTCGGGCAAGGTCGCCATGGCCTCTTCGGGGGACGACACACGGGCACCGCTCAGGGGCAGGTAACGGCCCTGCTTGGCCGGATTGATATCCACCACCTGGTCCACCGAAACGCCCGCGCGCTGCAGAAACAACGAATAGATCACACCCTTGGAAGACGCGCCCCAGATCGCTGAGCCCGCCTCAGGTTGCGCCTGGATGATCTGCTTGGCGCGCTCGAGGCTGGCGGTGAAATCCAGCGGCATCTCCAGGCGCTCGACCGGTGTCTCGCCGGGCTCGCGCAAGGTGCCGAGATCGGCCACCACGTACAGGTACTGGCCGCCGAACAGGTGGCCGGCTTCGTGCACTGTGCCGAACATCCGGCGCAGGTCGTCCAGGCGGAAGTAGTTGACGTGCTCGTAGAACACGTCGAACCAGGCGCGATGCTCGACAATCCAGTCGAAGCACGGCACTTCGATGTAGATCTGCCCGCCCTGGTTGGCCTCGGCCATCTGTGCCAGGAACGCCCGCGGGTCGGCGATATGCTCTAGCACATGGCGCAACACCACGGCATCGGCCGACAGGCCCAGGCCAGAGGTAAAGGGCGCCTTGATCACATCGGCGTTATCGCCTTCGTAGGCCGGGTCGATGCCGGTGATGCGATAGCCCCGCTCACGCAGCAGCTCAAGGAAATAGCCCTTGCCGCAACCGACCTCGATCAGCTCGCGGCCCTTGAAATGCCGGGCGATGATGCCCTCGACATCCAGCAGGTGACGCTGGAACTGCGCCGAATGGGCCTGCTCGTTCTGGTAGTCGCTGTCGTAGCTCAACTTGTCGGGGTCGAAGGCCTGGTTGAAGATCAGGCCGCTCTCCTCGTCCTGCACCAGCACCATGTCGGCACAGGCCGACGCCCTGGCGCTCTGCGCGTCGGCGAAGGTGCGATTCTGCAGCACCGGCAGGTCCATGACCCGATACAACTCATGCCCCATGTTCTGCTCCCAATAGTTGTTGCAGGCGCTGGTTCGCCCCCCAGAACGCCATGGGTTCGTGGGCGGGATAGGGGTAATGCCCCAGGTTCAGGCGGATCATCGAGCCGCGCTCGCGCACCCGTCGCTCGACCAGCGCACGAACCGATATCGGCTGGCCGCTGGAACAGTTGACCACCCCGGAAAAATCCCGCCGTTGCAGCAACGCCGCCAGGCTGGCGGCGGCGTCTTCGATGGCCAGGTAATCGCGCAGCTGTTCGCCGGCGGACATGTCGAACACTGCATCGCCGGCGTCGATCGCCCGGTCCAGGGCGGCCAGCAGGCTGTTGGGGTTCTGCCCGGCGCCATGCAGGTAGAACAGCCGCGCCCATTGCAGGGTGAAAGGCCGTTGCTGCTGCAGGTTTTCCAGGAACAGCCGCAGGCTGTGCTTGGCCAACCCATAGGGATTGCTCGGCTGCGCCGGCGTCTGCTCGTCGAGCGGACCGCTCTGCATACCGTATTCGAAACAGGTGCCGGTGATCATGACCTGGGGCACGCCCGCCTCGACCGCGGCCTTGATGAACCGGTAGTCGGCCATCAGGTTGTGCTCGAAGTGGAACAGCGCCTTGTAATTCGGCAGCCCCGGCCAGGCCAGGTGCGCCAGGGCATCGACGCCCTCGACCAGGGCGGCGATATCGGTGTCGGCGGCATGTACGTCCGCGGCCACCCGCTCCACCGCTCCAGCCCAGGGCATGGCGGCCAGCTTTTGTGGGTCACGGGCCAGCGCCCGCACCTGGCAGCCGCGGGCCAGTAAGGCGGCGACGAGATGCCGGCCGACAAACCCGCTGGCCCCGGTGACCAGTACCTTCAGGCCACTCACAACAGCTTCAACTCGGGCACGGCGATCACGAAACGTCCGCCCCACTGGCGAACGTGGGCCAGTTGCTCGCTGACTTCCGACAGCAGGTTCCACGGCAGCACCAGTACATAGTCCGGACGCTCGCTGTCGATACGCTCGGGCGCGACTACCGGAATTCGGCTGCCGGGCAGGAACTTGCCCTGCTTGTGCGGGCTGGCGTCGGCGACCCAGGCCAGCAGGTCCGGCTTGATCCCGGCGTAATTGAGCAAGGTGTTGCCCTTGGCCGCAGCGCCGTAACCCACCACGCGCTTGCCTTCGGCCTTGGCCTGGAGCAGGAAGCGCAACAGGTCATGCTTGATGCGTTCCGCAGCGGGTGCCAGCGTGGCGTAGAACTCGGGGGTCTTCACGCCCGCGTCGAACTCGGTTTGCAACTGCTGCTGCACCGCCGGTTGCACGGCGCGGCGTTCACCGTCCTTGCGCTGGACGAAAACCCGTAGCGAACCACCATGGGTGGTCAACTGGCTGACGTCGAAGACTTCCAGCCCGTTGCGCTCGCACAGTGCCTGCACGGCGGTCAGGGACAGATAGGAATAGTGTTCGTGATAGAGCGTGTCGAACTGCGCGCCGGCCATCAGCGTCAGCAGTTGCGGGAATTCGAAGGTGGCCACGCCGGTCGGCTTGAGCAGCGTCGCGAAACCGCCGAGGAAATCGTTGATGTCCGGTACATGGGCCAGCACATTGTTGGCCGCCATCAGGTCGGCGGCCCAGCCTTGGTTTTTCAGCTGCGCGGCAGTGTCGCGACCGAAGAACAGCTCACGAATCTCCAGGCCTTTTTCCCGCGCGGCTTGCGCGGTGCTGCGGGTCGGCTCGACGCCCAGGCACTTGATCCCGCGAGCGGCCACGTACTGCAACAGGTAACCGTCGTTGGCGGCGACTTCCACCACACGGCTGTCAGCCATCAAGCCAAAGCGCTCGACCATCTCGGCCACATAGCGCTCGGCGTGGGCCAGCCAAGTGCTGGAGAACGAGCTGAAGTAGGCGTACTCGGCATCGAACAGGCTTTCGGCGCTGGTGTAGTCCTCGGTCTGCACCAGCCAGCAGGCCTGGCACACCTGGACTTTCAGCGGCACCCACTGCTCGGCCTGCTCGAGCTGTTCGGCCCGCAGGTAGGCGTTGGACGGCGGCGAGGTGCCCAGGTCGATCAGAGGCAGGCGTAGCGGGGAGCCACAACCGCGGCAGTTCATAAACGCACTCCAGCGAACTCGGCATCGAGCCAGGGATGGCTGGCATCCCTGGCCGACAGATTATTGACAGGCAGCGGCCAGCTTATCGCCAGGCGCGGGTCGAGCACCGACAGCCCGGCTTCATGCTCCGGGGCGTAATCGGCGCTGTGCAGGTACAGCAGCTCGGCGTCGTCGGTGAGGGTCTGAAAACCGTGGGCGAATCCGGCCGGGATCAGCAGGCTACGGCCATCGCCGGCCTTCAAGTGCTCGGCGTGCCAGTGCAGAAAGGTTTCGGAGTCCGGACGCAGATCCACCGCCACATCCCACACCTCGCCGCGCAGGCAGGTAATCAGCTTGGCTTCCGGCGCATTGGCGTTCTGGTAATGCAGGCCGCGCACACTGCCCTTCTCGCGGGTACAGGAATGGTTGATCTGACGGATATGAAACTCGCTGCCGAATGCACTCAGACTGCCTTCGCAGAACAGCCGGGCGAAATGTCCGCGCTGATCTTCGAAGCGCTTGTGCTGGACGCTGAACAGCCCGGCCAGCGGCAGCTGTTTCAAGGAAAACTCGCTCACAGCGCCCCCCGATAGAGGTTCAACTGGTCCAGGGTGACGGCGCGCATGTCGTCGCCACGCTGCCAGGCCAGATGCCAGTCCAGGGTCTGCGCCAGGCATTGCTGCAGCGACCAGCGCGGTTGCCAGGCCAGCAGCTGGCGTGCGCGGCTGCTGTCCAGGCGCAGCAGGCCGGCTTCGTGCAGCTCGCTCGGTTCGATGCGCAAGCCTGGGGCCGCCGGCCAGCGCGCGGCCAGCAACTCGACCACTTCGCCGACGCTGCACATGTCCGCTTCGCTTGGCCCGAAGTTCCAGGCCCCGGCGAACCGCGGCCCTTGTTCGTAGAGGCCGGCGGCCAGTTGCAGATAGCCGGCCAGTGGCTCCAAAGCGTGCTGCCATGGGCGCACCGCCTGCGGATAACGCAGGGTTACCGGCTCGTCGGCCGACCAGGCCTTGAGCACATCGGGGATCAACCGTTCGGGAGCAAAGTCGCCACCGCCCAACACGTTGCCGGCGCGCGCCGTGGCCAGGGCCAGGCCATGCTCGGCATGACGCTCGGCCGGGAAGAAAGAAGCGGCATAGGACTGCGCCAGCAACTCGCAGCACGCCTTGCTGCTGCTGTAGGGGTCATGCCCGCCCAGGGCTTCGTTTTCACGGTACGGCCACAGCCATTCCTGATTGGCGTAGACCTTGTCGGTGGTCACCAGCACGCAGGCACGCACGCCGCCGACCTGACGGATCGCTTCCAGCAGGTTGAGGGTGCCCATCACGTTACTGGAGTAAGTACCCAGCGGGTCGCGATAGCCTTCACGCACCAGCGGCTGCGCCGCCAGGTGCAGGACGATTTCCGGTTGCGTCTCGGCGATCAGCTCCAGCAAGGCGCCGAGGTCGCGCAGGTCGCCACGCTGGTCGTTGATGCCCTCGGCGACCCGCGCCAGCTCGAACAGGCTCGGCTCGGTCGCAGGGTCCAGGGAGAAGCCACTGACTTCGGCCCCCAGGCTGTGCAGCCACAGGCTCAGCCAACTGCCCTTGAAACCGGTGTGGCCGGTCAGCAAAACCCGCTTGCCACGCCAGAATTGCGCGCTCAGGCCCACTGCTTCCATGGGGCCTCCCCGCTCTGCCAGAGCTGCTCCAGGTGGTTCTTGTCACGCAGGGTGTCCATCGGATGCCAGAAACCGTCGTGCTGGAAGGCATGCAATTGGCCTTGCCGGGCCAGGGTGGTCAGCGGCTCGGCTTCCCACACCGTGTCGTCGGCCGTCAGCAGCGGCAACACCTTGGGTGACAGCACGAAAAAGCCGCCATTGATCCAGCCACCGTCACCGCGAGGCTTTTCGGTAAAGCCCAGGACGCTGTCGCCGTCGCGCTCCAGGGCGCCGTAACGGCCAGGCGGCTGCACCGCCGTGACGGTCGCGTGCTTGCCATGGGCCAGGTGGAAGTCCACCAGGGCACCGATATTCAGATCGGAAACGCCGTCGCCGTAGGTAAAGCAGAAGGCTTCTTCGTTCTCCAGGTAGCGCCCGGCCCGGCGCAGACGGCCACCGGTCATGGTTTCCTCACCGGTGTCGATCAGGGTCACGCGCCAGGGCTCGCTGTAGTTCTGGTGAACGTCCATGCGGTTTTCCCGCATGTCGAAGGTGACGTCGGAGGTGTGCAGGAAGTAGTTGGCGAAGAAATCCTTGATCGCGTACCCCTTGTAGCCCAGGCAGATCACGAAGTCGTGAATACCGTGGGCGGAGTACTGCTTCATGATGTGCCAGAGAATTGGCTTGCCGCCGATCTCGATCATCGGCTTGGGCTTGAGATGGGACTCTTCGCTGATGCGCGTGCCCAGGCCACCCGCCAAAATAACTGCCTTCATCGTCTCCCCTCTTGTTCCTCACAGGGCCCTGCCAAGCTGCAGCGAGCTTTTTGCGGGCCTTCTGGATAAAACCTTGTGCCGTTGGCGGCGCCTTCCTTTCAGCGGAAACGCTCGTTTTATGGCGATATCGAGGGGGGCTTGCAGGAAACGCGCCAGCTCCTGGCGGGGCTGACGCATGACCTCGGCGTCGCGAATCAGAGCGGGTAACGCAACGGATCGTAGGCTTGAGCAGCAAAAAAACCGGGATAACCGCCATAAAAAAGCCAGGCATCGAAAGCCTGGCTTTTTGTCCCCGCAGACCCTGTCAGTCCGGCAACCAGCCCTTCATCCACAGATTCAGGTTATTGCCCCGCAACATGTAATCGCGCAGCACGTGCTCGCGCAGCGCATCGCCCATACGGTAGCTGGCAGCGGGATCGGCCAGGTGCATGCGGATCGCTTCGATCCATTCCCGGGTGCTGTTGCTGACGACCTTGGTACACGGCAGGTAGCCGCGATAGGCCGCGGTGTCGGTGCAGATCACCGGGTAACCGCAGGCGCCGTATTCCAGCAGGCGCAGGTTGCTCTTGCAGTCGTTGAAGATGTGGAACTCCAGCGGCGCCAGGGCCAGGTCGAGGTTGAGGCTGGCCAGCCTGTACGGGTAAGCCTGCAGACTGATCAAGGCGTGGAATTCGTGGACATACGGCCGCAGTGCGTCCGGGCACATGCCGAAGAACACCCATTCGACTTCATTGGCCAGTTCGCGTACCACATCGGCGATGACCTCCAGGTCGCCGGTGTGGCTGGTCCCTCCGCCCCAGCCCACCCGCGGCTTGCTGGAGGTGCCGCGGCGGCTGGTCAGGCTGCCCCAAGGGTCGACCGGCAGCATGTTCGGCACGATCCGGATATCGCTGTGCATGCCCGCCAGCGCGTCGGCCAGCGGTTGCGTGGTCACCACCACCCGATCGCACAGGGCGATGCCCTGGCGCAGCATGGCTTCGGTGTTGCCCGGCTGGTTGCGCGCGAGCATGTTTTTCTTCGGCGCGCTGACCACATAGTCGTCCAGCTCGAATACCCGCAGGGCGCTGGAGTACTTTTTCATGCGCAGGATGTCGCTCGCCGCCCCGTCGCTGTAGCGGCACTGCAAGATGATCGAGTCGGGATCCAAGCGCTGGATTTCCACGTTCGCGGGAGACTCGTGGGCCACTCGACCGATCAGCCGCCCCTCCTCCTCCAGCGCCGTCAGCGGCGCCATTACCCGATAATGGCCCACCGCCTGGTTGTTCACCGGCAAGCCGAGCACCAATGGCAAGGCCCGGGTCGAGAACGGATTCCAGTTATCGCGCAGCCCCACTTCCAGGCTGAAGCTGGAATAACCCAGGCTCAGGGCCGGGTTGTAGGCCGGGTCACGGGCGACCTGGGGCATCCAGCTGCGATAGAAGGTGTCTTCCTGTGCCTCCAGCTCTTCGGGCTCCTGCGGCGGCGTTTCGACCGGTGCCAGCACCAGGCTGGCATAGGGCGTCCAGACCACCAGGTAGCCGTCGCGATTGATCCGCAGGCACAGGTCGACATCACTCAGGCCCTGGGAATAGTTGACCTCATCCAGCCCGCCGACACTGTCGAATACCTCCTTGCGCACCAGCAGGCAGTCGCCGCTGACCGCGCTCCAGCTCTGCGGCACTTGCAAGCGCTGCATGTAACCGCGGGCGCTGGCGGCCTCGCCATGGAACGGCGAACTGGCGGCTCCAGCCAGGCCGAGGATCAACCCGGCATGCACGATCGAGCCGTCCGGCCCGAGTATTCGCGCGCCCACCACCCCCACTTCCGGGCGCCGGGCGTGGTTGAGCAGTTCGTCCAGCCAGTCGCCGGAGCAGATCAAGGCATTGGCGTCGAGCAACAGCAGGTATTCGCCGCGCGCCTGTTGCGCCGCGTAATTACGGACCGCCGCCGCAGTGCCGCGGCCGGCAAACGGCAACACCCGCAACATGTCGGCACCGAGCTGCGCCATGGCCTCCAGCCACGCGGCCATGGCCGGGTCGCGGCTGCCGCTGTCGACGATCAGGATCTCGTAATGGCTGTAGGCGGTCTTTTCGATCAGGCTTTCGGTGCAGCGCTGCAAGGCCGCCAGCGAATCGCCAGCCTGGATGATGATCGACACCAACGGCCGCTGCGGGAACAGGTAATCGATGCGGTTGAGCAGCGGCAATTCGTCGTGGCTGATGCGGTGCTCCACGCCAATCCTGTCCAGATGCGCACCGACCAGGCCGGCGTTGCCCTCGATCACTACGGGCAGCGACAGCCAGTCGGCGAAATTGAACGGGCTCTCGACCTGGATTTCGGCAATGTGTTCGATGGTCTGCGGCCCCGCCTCTTCCACCAGGCGCCACAGCACGTCATGGGGGGCCAGTTCGCCAAAGGCAGGGTCGAAACCGCCCTGGGTCAGAAAGCGCTGGCGCTCGAATGCCAGCGTCCGGCCGACGTAGGGGTAACCGCGCATCAGGTCGAGGTTGAAATCAGGCTTGAACACCGGATCGCTGGAGTCGCCTTTGACCAGCGCGCCTTCGTCGCTGTAGACGCACAGCGCGCCCGGGCTCGCGGCAATGCGTTCGGCAAGGATCAGCAGCGCCGACTCCTTCAAGGTGTCACCCGCGCGCAGCAAGTAAAACCAGTGGCAACCTTCCAGCTGCGGCACCAGCGCATTGAGCTGCTGTGGCCACTGCGCCTCCAGCGGCAGTTGCAGCACGCGTTCGTGCTCCGCGCACTCGGCATTGGACAGGACCAGGATCGCCTGCGGCGCATACAGCTGCCGCGCCAGGCTCTGCAGGGTCGACTCCAGGGCCACGCTATCGGCGTCCACGTCGATCACGACGGGCACGATCTGCGGCCGTGTCGGCCAACTGGCGATGCGCTGTGGCAGGTGGCGTTTCTCGGTGTCGGTAAAACGCCGGATCGCCAACCACTCCTTGTAGAACTCGGCGTAACTTTCACTCTCGCCGCCGACTCGGCCATTGACCACCGTACTGCGGTTGCCCAGTACCCGGGTCACGCACAGCTCATCCCACTGCCAACCGGGCTGCGCCATGTTCTCCAGGTCCACATAGCGTACCCAGCCCTCGGCCGGGGCCGACTCGCCGCTGCGCGCAGCGAGCATCTGCGCCAGCCAGTCCCACTCAAGTTTCGCCACGCGCTGCACTTGCGGCTGTTTGCTCAGGCGCTCCGGGTACAGGCGCTCGGTGCTCAGCACGGTATTGAGCAGCGCCAGGTTGCCACGCCGCATCAGGCACACGAACAGCGCCAGATCCAACAGCGCGACAAACCCCGCGTCCTCTTGCGTCAGGGCTGGCAACAGCTCCAGCACGTCGACACGGCGCATCAGGGTCGAACTGAAATTACCGAGGAAGTGGCGCGGCGTGCTCTCGAGTATCGCCAGCATGTCGTCGCCCTTGAGCATGGCGTCGTTCGGCGACAGCCGGGCATTCTCGACCCGCGGCGGCAGAATGAAATTGCCAGCGTCGCTCAACACCCGCAAACCGCAGACCAGATTGATCTCGGGGTGATCGGCCAACACCTGCGCCTGCATGGCAATGCAGGGAGCGAACAGACGGTCATCGTCGCAGAGGATCTTGATCAGTTCGCCCCGCGCCTCTTCGACACAGCGCAGCAGGTTTTTCTGCATGCCCAGGCACTGCGGGTTGCGCAGATAACGCACCGGATGGGGCGGCTCGACGATGGCGTCCACCGCCTGACGGATCTCATCGCCAGCCGAGTCGTCGCAGATGACGATTTCGATCCGCTCCCAGGTCTGGGCCAGCGCACTCTCGAACGCCTGGCTGAAGAAGCGCGGATTGAAGGCAGGGATGACGATGCTGACTAGCGGGCGTTGATTCACGACGGGAAACTCTCGAGCGGCGGGCCCGGCCTGGTCAGGCGGGCCGCGGAACCGCTTAATGAAGACGGTTGGCGGCTCGGCGGTGCGGCCGCGCTCACAGGAGCGCGACCGGGCTCAGGCTCAGACCTTGTTGAACAGGCCCAGCTGGGCAATCTTGCTGAAGGCCAGTTGCGAGGCTTGCAGCATGGTCTGTTGCAGGGTCAGGCGGGTCATCACCTCGGCCGGGTCGGAATCGCGGATTGCCGACTGGGTTTGGGTATTGGCGGCGCTCAGGCTCATGTTGGTTTCGTTCTGAATCTCCAGCGCCGACCCACGACCACCGATATCGCTGACCGCGCTCGCCACCTGATTGGCGCCGCTGGCCAGGTTGGCCATCCCCGCCTGCAACCCCGCGTTGAGTTTCTGGATCGCGATCGGATCACCGTTGGTCGGGGTATCCAGCACCGTACGCAGTTGGCTGATGGTGTCGAGGACGTTCTGGGTCTGGTGGTTGTTGACCGCCACCACATACTGGTCGCCCGCCGCCGGCGTACCGCTGAAGGTGAAGCCCACGCCAGACGCCGTGGCAGTGGAGCCGGCCATGGTACCGGTGGAGACCGGCTTGCTGTCGGCGGTCAACGGCGACGCGTACAGCTCGTAGTCGGTGGCGCTGGTGAACTTGAGGATCGCACCACCGCTCGGGAAGCTGGCGTTGTAGGCGTTGCTGTTGCTGACGCTGGCACCAGTCACGACTGCGGTCGACGGGTTGCCCGGGCTGCGCGAAACATTGAAGGAGTCAGGCTTGGCCGCCAGGGTGAAGCTGTGACCGGCGATCTCCGTGTTCGGGGGGGTGGCATCGCCAGGTTTCAGGTTGATGCTCAAACGCATATCGACGCCACGGAAACTGACGGTCTGCGCTTCTGCGCCTTTGCTGGAGCTGAAGGAGCCATTCTGGCTGGCCTCGGACGTCACGTCGTTGCCGGCACTGTCGGTGATCTTGAACTGAGTACTGCTGAGGAAGCTGATGGTGTACGGCTCGCCGCTGCGGAACTCGCTGTTGTACTTCGGATTCGAAGACACCTGGCCGTTGGACAGCGTCACCCGGCCATCATCCACCGTCGGCGCGGTCATGCTGACCTGGCTGCGGCTGGTATTGATGGCTTGCTGGAAGGCGGCCCAGCCGGTGGTATTGGTGGCCATGGACATGGTGTCGCCCACCGGCAGGTTCAGCGTGGTCTGGTCGCCGTTGTAGCTGTAGGTGCCGTCGGAGTTGCGGGCAAACGGCACGGTGTCGCCCTGGGAACCGGCAAAGATGTACTTGCCGTTTTCATCCTGGGTATTCATCAGGCTCAACAGCTGCTCTTCGATCTGCGCCAGTTCGGCGGCGTTGGCCTTGCGGTCGGCGTCGGTGTAACCGGCGCTGCCGGCTCCGCTCGCCAGTTCCTGGGCACGCGCCAGAACGTTGGTGATGCTGGTCAGGACCGATTCGGCCTGGCCCAGGGACGCCTTGATCGAGGTGGTGTTGGCCGAGTACTGGCTCAACAGCGAAGCCTGCTGGCCCAGTTGCAGCAGGCGCGAAGCGCCTACCGGATCATCGGCCGCGGTGTTGACGCGAATCAGGCTGCTAGCCTCTTCGCTGCTCTTGACCGCATTGGCGAAGTTCTTCTGGTAGTTGGCAGCCGAGGACTCGTAAAACTGGGCGGTGGAAATACGCATGGACTACGACTCCTTAAAGGCTGTTGATCAGGGTGGCGAAGGTTTCCTGCGCCGCCTTGATGATCTGCGAGGACGCGGTGTAGTACTGCTGGTACTTGACCAGGTTGCCGGTTTCCTGATCCAGGTCGACCCCGGACAACGAATCCCGCGCGCCCTTGGCGTTGGCCAGCATCGTCTCGGTGGCCGCGCTGTCGAGCTTGCCCTGGCTGGCCTTGGCACCGACGTTCTCCACCAGCTTGCCGTAGGCGTCGACCAGGGTGATGCCCTTGCTGGCCGAACCGGTATCCACGGTCTGCTTGGTCTGTAGCCCCGCCAGGGCGGTGCCGTTGCGGTTATCGGTGGAACCGGCACCGTTGAACTTGACGTTCAGCCCTTCGCCTTCCTTGGGCGAACCGGCGACGCTCATTTCCACGGTGAAGGTTTTCTGCACCGGAGGTGTGCCGCCGTCGGTGATCGGGTTGCCGCTGGCATCGACCATCTTGATCTGCAGGTTCAGGGTGTTGTTCTGCCCCGGGACGATCGAACCGGTGCCCATCAACGTGCCCTTGGCATCGTAGTACTTGTAGCCCTGGCTGCCGCCCGCGGGGGCGTCGAAAACCAGCTTGACCGGCACCGAGTTCTTGATCGCGGTCTGCATCTCGGTTTTGGCGGCCGAGTTGTAGATGTCCAGCGCCGGCTTGACTGTTGGCAGGCCCGGAATACTCAGCGAACCGGTGGCCCCCGGCAGTACCTCGGCATTCAGCGGCGCGGCGATGGCCAGGCGCTTGGCGTCGGTCAGCTCGGTCTTGATAGTGGTCGCCGCGTTACGGGTCGGGGTGATCTTGAAACTGTCGCCGGCGCTCATCGCCCCGCCGTTGAGGCTCAGGGTGAAACCGTCGATCACCGGTGGCGGCGTGGTGGTGGTGCTGAACGCGCCCAGGCTGGTGCCGTCGGAGCGCTTGACCGTGTAGTCGGTGGCGCTGGTGAAGGTCACCTGGTAGTCGCTGATGGTCAGCTTGCCGGTGTCCTTGATGGTCACGTCGAGGTTGCCCGAGCCTGCGCTGTTGTTGCCGTTGGCAATGCTGCGCTGGCTGATCAGGGCCGCACTGTTGATGTTGTTGAACAGTGCCGCGCCGAACTCGCCGTTCTTGTCGATGCCTTGTCCGAGCTGGCTGTTGACCTGGTCGGCGATCACCAGGGCCACACGCCCCAGTTCGTTCATCGCCGGGTCCAGCACCTCGTTGCGATAGCGCAACAGGCCGCCGATCTCGCCACCGGTGACCACCGAGGTCACATCGATAGTGCTCGAACCGCGATTGAGCTGCAGCGAGGAACGGGTCGGGTCGGTCTTTCCGGGGACCACTTCCAGCTTGCTGGTGGTGTTACCCACGACCAGCGGCTGGCCGCTGCCCAGGTACAGGTCGACGCTCGAGCCGCGCTCCGAGACATCCACTTTGACGAACTGCGACAGCTGGCGCAGCGTCTCGTTGCGCTCGTCAAGCAGGTTGTTGGGCATGCCGCCGCCGCTGGAGACTTCGGAAATCTTCTGGTTCAGCAGGGCGACAGTGGCCGCCAGCTTGTTGACCTGGTCAGCCATGCTGCTCAGGTTGCCGTTGATGTTGGCGTTCTGCTCGTTCAACTGGCTGGAAACGGAATTGAAGCGGTTGCTCAGGGCTTGCGCGTCGCCGAGCAGCAATTGGCGCGAGGCATCGTCGGCCGGCTTGGCGTTGACGTTCTGCATCGAGGCAAAGAATTTGGTCAGCGCGCCGGTGATACCGGTGCCGCTGTCCGACAGCAGCTTGTCCACCGGGGTGACCTGCCCCAGGTAGGCGGCGACATCGCTGTTCAGCGAGGTGGTGGTCTGCAGCTGGGCGTCCAGGTAGCTGTTGTACACCCGGCGCACGTCGGCCAGGGTGGTACCGCTGCCGATGAAGACATTGCCGTACTGGTTCGAAGCCTTGCTGCCCTGCACGGTCTGCTGGCGCGAATAACCGGCGGTATCGGCGTTGGCGATGTTATTACCCGTGGTCATCAACGACGTTTGGCTGGCTGACAGCCCCGACATCCCGATATTGAGCAAACTCATGATTCAGACCTTATAAATTCGTGGAAACGCCCGCCGCAGCGTAGTTCTCGTAGCTCTTCATCTGCTTGGCAATCTGCGAAATCTTGCTTGCGTAGTCCGGGTCGGTTGCATACCCGGCCTTTTGCAACTCGCGTACAAACTGTTCGGGGTTATCGGCCGACTTCAGCACTTCTTGATAGCGATTATTGCTCTGCAACAAGGTCACCAGGTCGTGGAAGCTGTCCTGATACGAGGCATAGGAACGGAACTCGGCCGTCTCCTTGACCATCTGGCCATTTCTGAATTCGCTGGTGATCGCCCGCGCCTGGTCGCCCTTCCAACTGCTGCCGGCCTTGATGCCGAACAGGTTGTGACTGCTGCTGCCGTCCTGCTGGCGCATCACCGATTTGCCCCAGCCGGTTTCCAGCGCGGCCTGGGCCACCAGATAGCGCGGATCGACACCGATGCGGTCGGCAGCCTGCTGCGCCATCGGCAGCATGGTGGCGACGAATTCGTCCGCCGAGCTGAAGGCTTTCTTCGCCGGCGCCAACGGTGGCTGGGCCACGGCGCGACCGTAGATCTGCATGCGTCCGTGGGGCACCGCGGCAAAGCTGCGCGAGCTGTTCTTGACCAGCGCGTCGGTAGCGGCCGTGGTGCGTTCCGGCAAGGCCGTCCGGTTGGTGGCGGCGCTGTCGGCCGACGGCACGATGCCCGCCAGCAGGCGATCGGTCAGCTTGCTCGGCAGGGAAATGCGCCGCTGGTTGAGCAGCGCCATATCGTTCTGGGTACCGCTGTCGGCGGCGCGCTGCGGTTCCAGTGCACGAGAGGCCCACAACGGACGCTGACCATTGACCCGCGACAACGGCCCGCCCAAAGCGGTGGTGCCGGCAGCGATGGCGGTTGGCGTCGCGACCTTTTCAGTCAGCGCGACCTTTTCGGTCTGGGCGCCAGGCAAGGTCGCCGCCGCGGCAGGATTCGTGGATTTGTTCTTCGACATCTGGCGCATCAGCACATCGGCCAGGCCGATGCCACCGCCCTCGCGGGACATGGAAACCGCCAGTTGCTGGTCGTACATTTCCTGGTATTGCTTGGCCGCCGGGGTATTGAGCGGGTTGTCCTTGCCCAGCGCTTCGGTGGCCGAGCGCATGGACTTGAGCATTTCGTTGAGGAACAGCGACTCGAACTCCTGCGCCACCTTGCGCATGTTGGCGTCGCTGTTCTTGTCGCCGACCTTGAGCTGGTTAAGCCGGTTGAGGTCCGAGTAGGAACCCGAATCGCCGCTGCTGACCAGACCGCTCTTGCGAATATCCATGGCCCCTACCTCAAATCACGATCAGGTCGGCTTGCAGCGCGCCGGCCTGTTTCAAGGCTTCGAGGATCGCCATCAGGTCGCCCGGTGCCGCGCCGACCTGGTTCACCGCACGCACGATCTCGTCGAGGGTGGTGCCCGGGCCAAACTTGAACATCGGCTTGGCTTCCTGTTCGGCGTTGACCCGCGAGCGTGGCACGACCGCGGTCTGGCCATTGGACAGCGGGCCAGGCTGGCTGACGATCGGGTCTTCGGTGATGGTCACGGTAAGGCTGCCGTGAGTCACGGCGGCTGGCGACACCTTGACATTCTGGCCGATGACGATGGTGCCAGTGCGCGAGTTGATGATGACCTTGGCCACCGCCTGCCCCGGATCGATTTCCAGGTTCTCGAGGATCGACAGATAGTCGACGCGCTGGCTCGGATCGAGCGGCGCGGTGACGCGGATCGAACCGCCGTCGATGGCCTGGGCCACGCCCGGGCCGAGCATGTCGTTGATCTTGTCGACGATGCGCTTGGCGGTGGTGAAGTCGGAACGGTTGAGGTTCAGGGTCAGGCTGTTGCCCTGGTTGAAACCGCTCGGTACCGCGCGCTCCACCGAGGCACCGCCAGGGATGCGACCGGCCGACGGAACGTTGACCGTGATCTTCGAACCGTCACGGCCCTCGGCGTCGAAACCGCCCACCACCAGGTTGCCCTGGGCGATGGCGTAGACGTTGCCGTCGATCCCCTTGAGTGGCGTCAGCAGCAAGGTGCCGCCGCGCAGGCTCTTGGAGTTGCCGATGGAGGACACGGTGATATCCACCTGCTGCCCCGGCTTGGCGAACGCCGGCAGATCAGCGCTCACCGATACCGCCGCGACGTTCTTCAACTGCACGTTGCCAGAACCCGGCGGCACCTTGATGCCGAACTGCGACAGCATGTTGTTGAAGGTCTGCAGGGTGAAGGGTGTCTGGGTCGTCTGGTCGCCGGTGCCGTTAAGCCCGACCACCAGGCCGTAGCCGATCAACTGGTTGGAACGCACGCCGGAAATGCTGGCGATGTCCTTCAGCCGTTCGGCTTGAGCGTGGCAGGCCGCAGAAAGCAACAGCGCGGCCAGCATGAGGCGTTTGAAATTCAACGTAGCCACCTAGAAAGGGAACAGCGGGCTGAGGAAGAAACGGTCGAACCAGCCCGGCTGGCTCGCATCGGCAAAGGCACCGGTGCCCGAATAGGTGATGCGTGCGTCGGCGACGCGGGTCGAGGAAACCGTGTTGTCGGTGGCGATATCGTCGGCGCGCACCAGGCCGGCAATCCGCACCAGCTCGTCGCCGGTGTTGAGGGTCAGCCACTTCTCGCCGCGCACGGCGATGATGCCGTTGGGCAGCACGTCGGCCACCGTCACGGTGATCGAGCCGGTCAGGCTGTTGCTCTGGCCGGACTTGCTGTCGCCCTTGGTGGCCCGGTCGCCGCTGTAACCGACGTCCAGGCTCAGGTCGCCGCTGCCCACCGGGTTATTGGTGCTCAGGCCACCACCGAAAAACGAGGTCAGGCCGATGCCGGTCTTGCTGTTCTTGTCGACCTGCGAGTTGGCGTTCTTGCTCGCCTGGGTCCGCTCGTTGAGGGTGATGGTGATGATGTCGCCCACGCGGAACGCCTTGCGGTCGCTGTAGAGGTTCTGCTCGAAGCCAGCCTGGTAGATCGAGCCGTTGTTGGCCGCAGCCGGCAACGGAGTACGTGGCAACACCGGAGCGTAATACGGGTCATTGGGCTTCGGCGTCGGGGCCACGCAGCCTCCGAGCACGACGAACCCACTCAGTGCGAGAACAGATACAAAGCGATTCATGACCCTACCTCATGGTGTTGCAGGCGGCCGCAGGGCCGCCCCAGGACTTGATTACAGATTCTGCGTGACGAACGAGAGCATCTGGTCGGCGGTGGAGATCACCTTGGAGTTCATCTCGTAGGCGCGCTGGGTGGTGATCATGTTGACCATCTCCTCAACGGTGCTGACGTTGGAGGTTTCCAGGGTGTTCTGCAGGGTGGTGCCGAAACCGTTGAGGCCCGGGGTACCGACTTGCGGCGCGCCGCTGGCGGCGGTTTCCAGGAACAGGTTGTTGCCCGTCGCTTGCAGGCCGGCCGGGTTGATGAAGTCGGCGGTCTGCAGGTTGCCGATCACTTGCGAGGCCGGGTTGCCGGCGGTGGTGATCGAGACGGTGCCGTCCTGGCCCACGGTGAAGGTCTGGGCGTCGTTCGGCACGACGATCGCCGGCTCCAGCGCGAAGCCGTTGGCGGTGACGATCTGGCCATTGGAGTCCAGGTGGAAGGTGCCGTCGCGGGTATAGGACGTGGTGCCGTCCGGTTGCAGGATCTGGAAGAAACCGCGGCCGTTGATGGCCATGTCCAGCGGCTGCTCGGTGGTCTGCAGGCTGCCGGCGGTGAAGTTCTTCTGGGTACCGACGATGCGCACACCGGTACCCAGTTGCAGGCCCGACGGCAGCTCGCTGTCCTGGGTCGACTGGGCGCCAGGCTGACGCTTGATCTGATACAGCAGGTCCTGGAACTCGGCGCGATCACGTTTGAAACCCGTGGTCGAAACGTTCGCCAGGTTGTTGGAAATGGTGGTCAGGTTAGTGTCCTGGGCGGACAGACCTGTTTTGGCAACCCACAGAGCCGGAAGCATTCGATTCTCCTCGTGCGCCTGTTTTACGGCGCGACGTACTGGTAATTAGCTGATCTGCAAGACCCGAGCCATGGCCTGGTCGTCTTCTTTGGCGGTGTTCATCATCTTGATGTGCAGCTCGAACTGCTTGGAGAGCGCCAGCACCGAGGTCATTTCCTCGACCGCATTGACGTTGCTCGACTCGAGGAATCCCGAGACCAGTTGCACATTGGCGTCAGCCGCTGCCGGCTGGCCGTCCTTGGTATGGATCGAACCGTCCAGCCCCTTGGTCATGTTCTTCAGGTCCGGGTTGACCAGCTTGATGCGGTCGACCTCGGCCATCACCCGCGGGCCTTCGCCCATGGCGCGGATGCTGATGGTGCCGTCCTGGCCGACTTCCACCTGCTGCTCCGGCGGCACGGCGATCGGGCCGCCGTTGCCGATCACCGGCATGCCGTTGCCGGCGCGCAGCACGCCCAGGGCGTCGATGTTCAGGCTGCCGGTGCGCACGTAGCTTTCACCGCCCTCCGGGGTCTGCACGGCGATCCAGCCATTGCCGCTGACCGCCACGTCGAGGTCGCGACCGGTTTCCACCAGCGAGCCCGGGGTGAAATCGGTAGCCGGCCGTTCGGACATGGCAAAGGCCCGCGCCGGAAAGCTGTCACCAAACACCGGCATCGAACGCGCCTGCTCCAGGTCGCGCTGGAAACCGTTGGTGGAGATGTTCGCCAGGTTGTTGGCATGCGCCTTTTGCGCCAGCGCATTCTGGCTGGCACCGGTCATGGCCACATAAAGGTACTTGTCCACAGTCTTTCCTCTGCATGTCGGACGTTTGCCGTCCACCGCTGTACTGCTGAGCCATAAGCAATAAGCGCACCAACTTGTTTTTCGGGCGGCCGAAGGCAGGAAATCCGGGAACTTGAGGGCGTTCGAAGGGAATCGGGCGATTGTGTCAAAGACGAAAAACCGGCGCAGATATGCCGCTTACGGCAAGCCTCGGCCTCCAGGGCACTCCCCTGCCTCGCCGCTGCTCCTGTAGCCGCTGCCGCAGGCTGCGATCGAGGCCGCAGGACTTGCAAGGCTGGCAACGCATGACCTCGACCCGATCGCAGACTTAAGGCCTGGCGCCTGCTGCGCAGCCGATCGCAGCCTGCGGCAGCGGCTACAGGATTCAGTTTTCGTCTGTGTTTTTGCCGACTTCGTATTCGCGCAGTTTGTTGGCGATGGTGGTGTGCGACACGCCCAGGCGCTTGCCCAGCTGGCGGCTGCTGGGGTGCTCGGAATACAGGCGTTCGAGCACCGCCTTTTCGAAGCGCCCGACGATGTCGTCGAGCCCGCCTTCCAGGGAGAAGTCACCAAGGGGTTGGCGCACGCCATAGTCCGGCAGGCGGATGTGCTCGGCCTTGACCGTGCCGCCGTCGCACAGGGACACCGCCTGGAACAGCACGTTTTCCAGCTGCCGCACGTTGCCCGGCCAGTGGTAATGGCTGAGACGCTCCATGGCCGCCGGCGCCAGCCTGGGCAAGGCGCAGCCGATCTGCCGGCTGGCCTGGTCGAGGAAGTGCTCCACCAGCGGCGTCAGGCCGTCGAGGCACTCGCGCAGCGGCGGGATGTGCAACGACAAGACGTTGAGGCGGTGATACAGGTCCTGGCGGAACTCGCCGCGGGCGCACAGCTCGGACAAATCGACCTGGGTCGCACAGATCACCCGCACGTCCAGGTACACCTCTTCGTCGCTGCCGACCCGGCGGAAGCAGCCGTCCTGCAGAAAGCGCAGGAGCTTGACCTGCAAGCGCGGGCTCATCTCCCCCACCCCGTCGAGAAACAGCGTGCCGCCAGCGGTCAGTTCCAGCAGCCCGAGCTTGCCTTCGGCCCGCGCCCCTTCGAAGGCCCCCGGCCCGTAGCCGAACAGCTCGGTCTCGGCCATGGATTCCGGCAGGCCGGCGCAGTTGAGCGCCATCAGCGGCGATTGCCCGCGCGGGCTGGCCAGGTGGCAGGCGCGCGCCAGCAGTTCCTTGCCGGTGCCAGTCTCACCCTCGATCAGCAGCGGCGCGTCCAGCGGTGCCATGCGTCGCGCTTCGCGGACCACCGCGGCCATGACTTTCGAGCTCTGGAAGATGCTGTCGAAGCCGCGCAGCTCCTGCTTGCGCACGTTGTAGATGCGCTCGCCGACCCGGTCCGCCCGATGCAGTGTCAGCACCGCGCCGGCCATGGCCTCGCTGTCGTCGTGCTCCGATTGCAGCGGCGCGATGTCCGCCAGAAACACGTCACCCTTGACCTTGACCCGCAGGCCGTTGATCCGCGACTTGTTGGCCCGTACCAGTTCCGGCAGGTCGAAATCCTCGGCATAGCGCGACAGTGGAATCCCCGGCACCTCGTCCACCCGCACGCCCAACAGCTGCGCCGCCGCGCGGTTGGCGGCGACGATGGAACCGCCCATGTCGATGGACAACACCGGAAACTCCAGGGCCCCGAGCAAGGCATTGAGTTCCATGTGCCGCCGCTCGCTGGGCATCAGCCCGACCCGCTTGACCCCGAACACCCCGGCGATCGACTCGAACTTCGGCCGCAACGCCTGGAACTGCAGGTTGATCAGGTTCGGGCAATGCAGGTAGATGGCATTGCCATGCTCGCCGCCCACCTCGCCCCGGGCCACGTTGATGCCGTACTCCACCAGCAGGTTGAGAATGTCGCGCAGGATGCCGATGCGATTCTGGCAGTGGACTTTGATACGCATAGAAGGAAGGCCCGAGGCAGATAATGGAGGGCGTGAATGCCAGAAAGCGGCGTTTTTGGCACCGTCCGACAGGAACTTTCTGCGGTGTGACGCAGATAATCGTCAAGATTATGTGACAGTCACCGGCCTTTTCAAATCGACTATTCTCAGTATTAGCGGCCCCGCGCTATTTTCGTAACGAAAACTTTACGAAATCAGCCCTGATCCACCCATTACGTTCACGTCAACCTGCTGCATGGGCTGCAACCTTGGGTTATCTCTAGCGTCAACTGATAACAAGAAGCAGCCCCTGACAGGAGAGCAGCATGAAGCAGACGCAGTACGTGGCCCGCGAGCCCGACGCGCAAGGTTTTATCCACTACCCCGATGAAGAACACGCGGTGTGGAACACCCTGATCACCCGTCAGCTGAAAGTGATCGAGGGTCGCGCGTGCCAGGAATACCTGGACGGCATCGAGAAACTCGGCCTGCCCCACGACCGCATCCCGCAGTTGGGCGAAATCAACAAGGTGCTGGACGCAACCACCGGCTGGCAGGTCGCGCGGGTGCCGGCGCTGATTCCCTTCCAGACCTTCTTCGAATTGCTCGCCAGCAAACAGTTTCCGGTCGCGACCTTTATTCGTACCCGCGAAGAACTGGACTACCTGCAAGAGCCGGACATCTTCCACGAGATCTTTGGCCACTGCCCGCTGCTGACCAACCCCTGGTTCGCCGAATTCACCCACACCTACGGCAAGCTCGGCCTGCAGGCCACCAAGGAAGAACGGGTGTACCTGGCGCGCCTGTACTGGATGACCATCGAATTCGGCTTGCTGGACACCCCGCAAGGCCAGCGCATCTACGGCGGCGGCATCCTCTCCTCGCCGAAGGAAACCGTCTACTGCCTGTCGGACGTGCCCGAGCACCAGGCCTTCGACCCGCTGGAAGCGATGCGCACCCCGTACCGCATCGACATCCTGCAACCCATCTACTTTGTGCTGCCCAACCTCAAGCGCCTGTTCGACCTGGCCCATGAAGACATCATGGCCCTGGTGCACCAGGGCATGCAGATGGGCCTGCACGCTCCCAAGTTTCCGCCCAAACCCAAGGCGGCCTGAGCGCCCTGCCCTCGCGCGGCGCTCATAAAACCCGTAATTTCCAACAAGAACCGATTTCAGGAACCCACCATGACCGCTCTCAACCAAGCCCATTGCGAAGCCTGCCGCGCCGATGCTCCACAAGTCAGCGACGAAGAACTGCCGGTACTGATCAAGCAGATCCCCGACTGGAACATCGAAGTGCGCGATGGCGTCATGCAACTGGAAAAAGTCTTCCTGTTCAAAAACTTCAAGTTCGCCCTGGCCTTTACCAACGCAATGGGTGAAATTTCCGAGGCAGAAGGTCATCATCCTGGCCTGCTCACCGAATGGGGCAAGGTCACCGTGACCTGGTGGAGCCACTCCATCAAGGGCCTGCACCGCAACGACTTCATCATGGCCGCTCGCACCGACGAAGTGGCCAAGACCGCAGAAGGACGCAAGTAATGCATTTCGACGCCATAGGCCGAGTACCCGGCGACCCGATTCTTGGCCTGATGGAGGCCTATGCGTCGGACAGCAACCCACGCAAGTTCGACCTCGGCGTCGGTGTCTACAAGGATTCCCAGGGCCTGACGCCGATCCCTCGGTCGGTCAAGCTGGCCGAGCAGCGCCTGGTCGACAGGCAGACCACCAAGATCTACATCGGCGGCCACGGCGACGCGGCCTTTGGCAATGTGATCAATGAACTGGTGCTGGGCGCCGATTCGCAACTGATCGCCGAACGCCGCGCCGGCGCCACCCAGACCCCGGGCGGCACCGGCGCGCTGCGCCTGAGCGCCGACTTCATCGCCCACTGCCTGCCGGGCCGTGGCGTGTGGTTGAGCAATCCGACCTGGCCGATCCACGAAACCATCTTTACCGCCGCCGGCATCCAGGTCAGCCACTACCCTTACGTCGGCAGCGACAACCGCCTCGACGTCGAGGCCATGCTGGCGACCCTGAACCAGGTGCCCAAGGGCGACGTGGTGCTGCTGCACGCCTGCTGCCACAACCCCACCGGTTTCGACCTGAGCCACGACGACTGGCATCGGGTGCTGGACGTGGTGCGCAGCCGCAACCTGCTGCCGCTGATCGACTTCGCCTACCAGGGCTTCGGCGACGGCCTGGAGCAGGATGCCTGGGCGGTCCGCCTGTTCGCAGCCGAACTGCCCGAGCTGCTGATCACCAGTTCCTGCTCGAAGAACTTCGGCCTGTACCGCGACCGTACCGGCGCGCTGATCGTCTGCACCCGGGACGCGGAAAAGCTGCTGGACGTACGCAGCCAGTTGGCCCACATCGCCCGCAACCTGTGGTCCACCCCGCCGGATCACGGCGCCGCGGTGGTCGCCACCATCCTCGGTGACCCGGAGCTGAAAAGCCTCTGGGCCGACGAGGTGGAAGCCATGCGCCTGCGCATCGCCCAGTTGCGTTCAGGCCTGGTGGAGGCGCTGCAACCCTTCGGCCTGGCCGAGCGCTTCGCCCATATCGGCGTGCAACGCGGGATGTTCTCCTACACCGGCCTGACGCCGGAGCAGGTCGGCAAACTGCGCGATCAGCACAGCGTGTACATGGTCAGCTCCGGCCGGGCCAACGTCGCCGGTATCGACGCCACCCGCCTGGACCTGCTGGCCGAAGCCATCGCCGAAGTCTGCAAGTGACACCCTGATCGCGAGCAAGCTCGCTCCTACAAAAGCACCTGCCTGTAGGAGCAAGCTTGCTCGCGATGCTCTTCAACGATCCCCCGCCCGATGAAACTCCTTTCATCCTAAAAGCCGTGATAAAAATCTTTTTGTCATTTCCAGTGCTGTATCCTGCCCAGGCTTTTTAAAAGCGCGGATCTACCCAGCGATTAAAAAACAGACCTTGCGAGGAGCAACGAACATGCACGAGATTCCTAATCTCCCCTTCCCAAGCCTGCACGAAACTGAGCAGACAACCCCGCAACAAGCCGGCGCCCAACAGCCCGAGCCGAAAGAAGCCGCACCCGGTCACAAGGCCGACAGCGAAGACTGACCGCAACACCCAGACAGTGTGGAAAGCGCTCTTTGATGCGCTTTCCACACCGCCTGAAACCCGCTTTCGAGAACCGCCTCCATGACCGACGCCTTCAGCGAAACCCAAGCCAGCGTTTTGATCGGCACCGCCGAAAAGATGATCGAGATCTGGAACCGCCTGACGCCGGAAAAACAGGCCGCCCTGCTGGCCCGCTTCGGCACCCAGGAAAACGCCCTGGCCGCCCTGGTCACCACGCAATTGCTGGCCCCTGTAAAAGCCTGAGCCTGCCGCGCGCAAAAAAGTGCGGATGGGTATCGATTTCTCCACCTGAATCGTTTCAACCCTCGGTATCATAAGCAGCCTATCTATCTCTGCCGCGTCCGTGGACCTTTCCCATGCCAGATACCCAGCGCCCCTTGGCGGTCACGCTGCAAGTCGTCTCCATCGTCCTTTTCACCTTTATCGGCTACCTGAACATCGGCATCCCCCTGGCCGTGCTGCCGGGCTACGTGCACAGCGAGCTGGGCTTTGGCGCGGTGATCGCCGGGCTGGTGATCAGCGTGCAATACCTGGCCACCCTGCTCAGCCGCCCCTATGCCGGGAAGATCATCGACAACCTGGGCAGCAAGCGCGCGGTGATGTACGGCCTGGCCGGCTGCGGCCTGAGCGGTGTGTTCATGCTGTTGTCGGCATGGCTGCACAGCTTGCCGGTGCTGAGCCTGGCCAGCCTGCTGATCGGGCGCCTGGTGCTGGGCAGCGCCGAGAGCCTGGTGGGCTCGGGCTCCATCGGCTGGGGCATCGGCCGCGTCGGCGCGCAGAACACCGCCAAGGTGATTTCCTGGAACGGCATCGCCAGCTATGGCGCGCTGGCCGTCGGCGCGCCGCTGGGGGTGTTGCTGGTGGATCGCCTGGGGCTGTGGAGCATGGGCGTGAGCATCATCCTCCTGGCGCTCCTCGGCCTGGCGCTGGCCTGGCCGAAACTGGCGGCGCCGATCGTCGCCGGCGAGCGCCTGCCGTTTATCCATGTCCTGGGCCGGGTGTTCCCCCACGGCTGCGGCCTGGCCCTGGGCTCGATCGGCTTTGGCACCATCGCCACCTTCATCACCCTGTATTACGCCACCCAGAACTGGTCCAACGCGGTGCTGTGCCTGAGCCTGTTCGGCGCCAGCTTTATCGGCGCGCGCCTGCTGTTCGGCAACCTGATCAACCGCCTCGGCGGCTTTCGCGTGGCAATCGCCTGCCTGTCGGTGGAGACCCTCGGCCTGTTGCTGTTGTGGCTGGCGCCGGATGCCCATTGGGCGCTGGCCGGCGCGGCGCTGAGCGGCTTCGGCTTCTCCCTGGTGTTCCCGGCGCTAGGGGTGGAAGCGGTCAACCTGGTTCCCGCCTCCAGCCGTGGCGCGGCGGTGGGTGCCTATTCGCTGTTCATCGACCTGTCGCTGGGAATCACCGGACCGCTGGCCGGGGCGATCGCCGCCGGTTTCGGTTTTGCCTCGATCTTCCTGTTCGCCGCCCTCGCCGCCTGCAGCGGTTTGCTGCTGAGCCTCTACCTGTACCGCCAGGCGCCGAAGTATCGCGAGGAGCGCGGCGAGCGTTAGTAGTCGACCTTGCCGCGGCCGGCCTTGATGTTGCCGCGCTTGCTCTTGGATTCCAGGCGCCGGGTCTTCGAGCCCAGGGTCGGCTTGGTCGGCCGGCGCTTCTTCTCCACCTTGATGGCGCCGAGGATCAGCTCCACCAGACGCTCCAGGGCATCAGCGCGGTTCTGTTCCTGGGTCCGGTATTGCTGGGCCTTGATGACAATCACCCCGTCGCCGGTAATGCGACTGTCGCGCAGCGCCAGCAACCGCTCCTTGTAGAACGGCGGCAGCGACGAGGCCGGGATGTCGAAGCGCAGGTGCACCGCGCTGGAGACCTTGTTGACGTTCTGCCCACCCGCGCCTTGCGCGCGAATGGCGGTCAATTCGATCTCGGCATCCGGCAGATGCACGTTGTTGGAAATCACCAGCATGGAAAAGACATCCGCTTTCAGGGCGCTCAGGATACCGCGAATCGCACTGCCTTCCGTAGGCGCGAGGCTTGTTCGCGATGGCGCCCGTGCTGGATGGCCGCTTCGCGGATCGCGGGCAAGTCGGATCGCCGCCCACTCGCTGCCAAGCAATCCTGGCGCCCACAAAAAACCCGGCCAAGGCCGGGTTTGTCGTTGTCGCGCTGGCGTTACTTCGCCGAAGAACTGGCGACCTGTAGCGCGTGCTGCGCGCTGCGCTTGTTCTTGATGCCGTAGCAGACCCACATGAAAGCGACCCACACCGGAATCGCGTACACCGAGATCTGGATACCCGGGATCATCAGCATGATGCCGAGGATGAACACCACGAACGCCAGGCAGACGTAGTTGCCGTAGGGGTACCACAGCGCCTTGAACAGCGGCGATTGTTTCGTGCGGTTCATGTGCTGACGGAACTTGAAGTGCGAGTAACTGATCATCGCCCAGTTGATCACCAGGGTCGCGACCACCAGCGACATCAGCAGCTCCAGGGCGTGCTGCGGGATCAGGTAGTTGAGCACCACGGCAACGAAGGTCACCACCGCCGAGGCCAGGATCGACATCACCGGCACGCCGCGCTTGTCGATCTTCGCCAGGACTTTCGGCGCGTCGCCCTGTTCGGCCATGCCCAGCAGCATGCGGCTGTTGCAGTAGGTGCCGCTGTTGTACACCGACAAGGCCGCGGTCAGGACCACGAAGTTGAGGATGTGCGCCGCGGTATCACTGCCCAGCATCGAGAACACCTGGACGAACGGGCTGCCGCTGTAGGCATCGCCGGAGGCATTCAGGGTCTCCAGCAGGCTGTTCCATGGGGTCAGGGACAACAGCACGACCAGGGCACCGATGTAGAAAATCAGGATGCGGTAGATCACCTGGTTGATGGCCTTGGGAATCACGGTCTTCGGCTTGTCGGCCTCGGCCGCGGTAAACCCGAGCATCTCCAGGCCGCCGAAGGAGAACATGATGATCGCCATGGCCATCACCAGGCCGCTGACGCCATTGGGGAAGAACCCGCCGTGCTCCCACAGGTTGCTCACCGAAGCCTGCGGGCCGCCGTGACCGCTGACCAGCAGGTAGCTGCCCAGGGCGATCATGCCGACGATGGCCACCACCTTGATGATCGCGAACCAGAACTCGGCTTCACCGAAGACTTTGACGTTGGCCAGGTTGATCAGGTTGATCAGCACGAAGAACGCCGCGGCCGAGGCCCAGGTCGGCACGTCCGGCCACCAGTAGTGCACGTACTTGCCGACCGCGGTCAGCTCCGACATACCCACCAGGATGTACAGAATCCAGCAGTTCCAGCCCGACAGGAAACCGGCGAAACCGCCCCAGTACTTGTGCGCGAAATGGCTGAAGGAACCGGCCACCGGCTCTTCGACGATCATCTCGCCGAGCTGGCGCATGATCATGAAGGCGATGAAGCCGCAGATGGCGTAGCCGAGGATCATCGACGGCCCGGCCGACTTGAGCACGCCGGCGGAGCCCAGGAACAATCCGGTACCGATCGCGCCGCCCAGGGCGATCAGTTGAATATGGCGATTTTTCAGGCCGCGCTTCAGCTCGCCTGAATGCGAGTTTTGTCCACTCATGAAAAGGGTCTCACGCAAGGTTTGATGATGTTCGATAGACGTTGCAGCCGACAGCAGGCTTAAGCAGCGCGGATCAAACCCCAGCGCAGGCACCAGGAGTTCAGCGTTTGTTTAACGGTCATGCGTCACCTGTTTGTTTTTATCTGTGACGAAATCGAACCCACCACGCTTGTGACGCGGCGGAGTGAACAAGGCGGATAGCCTTGAGATTATTGGCCTTGGGAGCGTGTCTCGAGCATTCGAGCCAGGGCTCGTCACGCGTCGAAACCAGTCGTTGGGGCGCAAAATGCGCGGATACGCAGTTGGGTCACAGTTAAAACGCCGCGCATTGTACACCCCTGACTCCCTGCCGCCAGACGCGGCTTATCAGCGCGTCGGGTGCCGGAATCGCACGGGGCCAGCTCGATGCTCGGCATCGGCGGCAAGGTTCGGGACAGACCCGTCGGGGTCGTCGACGAAGGTACGACAGCAATCGCCCTTCGGAGGGAATCGGTTGAGGTGAGCCACGGCGTTCATTGCGCCTCCTTCTTGTTATGCACCTGCACACAGGCATGGGCTGCATCACACCTGCCTTGAGGCCGCGGAACAAGCGGCTTGGAGCCCGGCGGCGGGCTGTATCGAGGCAACAACGGAAGGTTTTTCTTACAGCGCCGAACAAGGGTCGATTCGATGAATCGATAGCGGGTTTTTCGTAAGCATTTCTTTACAAGGCGGAACGTATTTTTTCCACTTCAGATCAGTGACATCGGCGACTGCAAATTGACGGCCAGCGTTTTTTTATCTGTCTGCTCGCTCAGCTTTTTGTTTTTTCTTGATAATTTTCCAGCGCAAAAACAGAACAAAAAGTTCAATAAAAATAATTCAATTATTTTTTTGCATTTCAAAAAACCCTGGACTAGGTTTCCAGCCACTTGCCGGACCACACCCCCGGCAAGCCGAGCGGCCACGTTGAGCAGTTGGGGCTTTCAAGCACTCCCCGTAGAACGCCCGAGCCGTCTCACCGACTGCTTATCCGAAACTGCTTTTATCCGAAAAAGTCATCTAGGAGATTCACGATGCAAGCACTGGAAAAAGACTTGGACACTGAACTGCAACTGGACGATTGGTTTGAAGCAGCGACCCACGAGGCCGCGGTGGAAATGATGCAGGCCGACGCGGTAGTACCGTTCGGCACGGCGATGTGGCCTTTGTAAAAAGGGCCTTCAGGCAGGAGCGGCCCGGCGGTCGCCCCTGCCTCCGTCCGCTGTCTGTCAGGGAGGATCCATGGACAACACCGCTGCCATCCGACATTTCCTTTACTACCTCGAACACCACCCGGCCTTGGCCGAGCGTCAGAGCGCCAGGGTCCTGATCGGCCACACCGCCGAATATGCCGCCACCAGCGCCGCCATCATCGAGCAGGCCGGTGAGCCCTTCAGTTTCACAGCCCTGCGTCTCGACCTCGAACCCACCTCGGCGCTGGCCCAGGCCATCGCCGACTGCGATCTGTATATCTTCTTCTACGACTCCTCCACCCTCTCGCCGCCCCGCCCGCAAGGCCCGGAGTTCATCCAGGCGCTGCAGGGCGTGATGGCCGAGAACTGGAAGAAGTCGCTGCTGTTCAAGGACTACGGCGACTACTTCTACGACACCTTCAGCGTCGAGCCGCAACGCATCGCCGAGCTCAACGCGACCCTGATCCAGCATATGTCCGAGGCCACCACCCTGAGCTTTCGCGACGACCACGGCTCGTACTTCGAAGCGCCGCTGGACAGCATCAAGAAGTGGACCAACATCAACGGCGTGGGCAACTACGACCTGGCGCCCGGAGAAATCGCCAGCCACAGCGAGGCCATCAATGGCCGGGTGAAATTCGTCGGCACCTTCCTCGGCACCATCCCCTTCGCGCGCAAGTACGGCGTGCTGCAATCGCCGCTGGAACTGTGGATCGACAACTCCACCATCAGCCGCATCGCCACCGACGTGCCGGGGCTGGCGGAGGACTTCAACAAATACCTGGATGCCAACCCGTCCAACCGGCGCATCGAGGAACTGGGCATCGGCACCAACGAAGGGGTGAAAGACCTCTACGCGCGCAACTCGGGTTTCGAGGAGCGCCATTGCGGCCTGCACCTGGGGCTGGGCGGTGGCGCCAAGGGCAGCCATCACCTGGACCTGATCTTTGCCAGCGGGGTGCTGGCGCTGGACGACAAGCCGGTGTTCGATGGCAAGTTCGTGTTCTGAGCCTGCAGCTACATAGAGGCAAAAAAAAACGCCAACCCTGAGGTTGGCGTTTTTTCTTGTCGCTTACAGCTTGCAGCTCAAGGCTGCCTTACTCGGGCTTGCGGCGACCGAACCCCGGGCGCTGGCCGGAACCGGCCGGAGCGCCGCGGCGCTTGCCCGACGGTGCGTCCTTGTCGACCAGGACAATGCCCGGACGCTTGGACTTCGGCGCTGGCTTGGCCGGGCGCTTGGTGTCGCTCGGACGATCCGCCACTGGCGTGCCACGACCCGATTCACCCCGACCGGCAGCCGGACGCGGCGCCCGTGGAGCGCGCTCGCCATCCTGGCGTGGCGCAGGCTTGCGGCCTGGACGCTCGCCTTCGATCTGCGGCTCGCGCGACGGGCGCGGGGCACCGGCGGCAGGCGCGCCATGGGCTGGACGCAGAGTCCGCACGCGCTCGCTCTTGCCGACCGGGCGCGAGGATTTGCGCTGCATGCGTTCCAGCTTGTCCTTGCTCTTGGCGTTGAGCTGCGGCATCGCCACCGGCGTCAGGCCAACCTCGGCACTGAGGACGTCCACTTCGTACTGGCTCATTTCGCGCCAGCGGCCCATCGGCAGGTCGGAGTTGAGAAACACCGGACCGAAACGCACGCGCTTCAGGCGGCTGACCACCAGGCCCTGGGATTCCCACAGGCGACGCACTTCACGGTTGCGGCCTTCCATCACCACGCAGTGGTACCAGTGGTTGAAACCTTCACCACCGGGCGCCTGCTGGATGTCGGTGAACTTGGCCGGGCCGTCTTCGAGCATCACGCCGGCTTTCAGGCGCTCGATCATCTCGTCGTCGACTTCGCCACGCACACGTACCGCGTACTCACGGTCCATTTCATAGGACGGGTGCATCAGGCGGTTGGCCAGCTCACCGTCGGTGGTGAACATCAGCAGGCCGGTGGTGTTGATGTCGAGGCGACCGATATTGATCCAGCGGCCTTCTCGCGGACGCGGCAGCTTGTCGAACACGGTCGGACGGCCTTCCGGGTCGTCACGGGTGCAGATTTCGCCATCGGGCTTGTTGTACATGATCACGCGGCGGACCGATTCGGACGCCTCTTCGCGCTTGATCACCTTGCCATCGATGGAGATGGCGTCGTGCAGGTCGACGCGCAGGCCAAGGGTGGCCTCTTTGCCATTGACCTTGATCCGGCCCTGGCTGATCCAGGACTCTACGTCACGGCGCGAGCCGACGCCGATACGGGCGAGGACTTTCTGCAGCTTTTCGCCTGCTGGGCCGATTTCCTGTTGGTCTTGCTGATCTTCACTCATCTGGGCACCTCCCGGTGTGTCGATTCAGGCTTGAGCGGCCCGAACGGTAATAAAAACAGGTCTTGTGGCGAAGGGATCGCCAAAGGGTCGCGAATCATACGCTCATGGCGTCGGTTGCGCATCAGAGACTAGCCGATAAGTGGTGGCCTACCGATTTTTCCGCTGGCCGGTGGCAGCGCAGGCACCTGGGCGACCGAGGCGTCTCAATTGTCTTCGAGCAGGCGTCTTTCGTTCTCGATGGCCTCGGCCAGCGCCAGGGCTTCGGCCTCTTCGTCGTTCAGTTCCGGAGCCGGCGGCTCCAGTGCCGCCACGGCGGCCAGCAGCTTGGCGCGGGCTTCGGCGACGCCGAGCACATCGTCGTCGACCTCGCGCTCCTGTTCATCGTCGACATCCGCTTCGAGCTCGGCCTCGTATTCGGCCGGTGCTTCGGCTTCGGCTTCGGCTTCGGCTTCGGCTTCGGCTTCGGCTTCGGCTTCGGCTTCGATACGAGTTTGCGCTTCGGCGCTGATCTCGGCATCCACCTCGGCGCCGGCAATCACATCGTCCCCGGACGAATCGACCGCGCCATCGCGATGCAGATCGTCGAAGTCGGTCTTGATCCCCTCCTCCATCGAGTCCAGCTCCAGCAGCAAGGTGTGGAAACTGGTCTCTTCCTTCGGTTCTTCCGGCTCGGCGCTGGTGTCGGCCAGGGCTTGCAGGCTGGCGGGCACCGGCGCGTCGTCGAAGTCGAGGACCGGCTCGGTCTCGATCTCGCGCAGCTCGGCCAGCGGCGGCAGGTCGTCGAGGTTCTTCAGGTTGAAGTGATCGAGAAACGCCTTGGTGGTGGCGAACATCGCCGGCTTGCCCGGCACGTCACGGTAGCCGACCACCCGAATCCACTCGCGCTCGAGCAAGGTCTTGACGATCTGGCTGTTGACCGCCACGCCCCGCACATCCTCGATCTCGCCACGGGTGATCGGCTGGCGGTAGGCGATCAGCGCCAGGGTTTCCAGCATCGCCCGGGAGTAACGCTGGGGCCGTTCTTCCCACAGCCGACCGACCCAGGGCGCGAACTTTTCCCGCACCTGCAGGCGATAACCGGAGGCCACTTCCTTGAGTTCGAAGGCCCGCCCCTCGCAGGACTTGCCCAGAATGGTCAGGGCCTTCTTGAAGACCGCGGGGTCCGGCCGCTCGCCTTCCTCGAAAAGCTCGAACAGGCGCTCCATGGATTGCGGTTTTCCCGAGGCCAACAGAAAGGCTTCAAGCAGTGGCGCCAGCTCGCGGGGTTCATTCAGATTCATTGTTTCAGCTCGTTATTCGGCTCGCGCCCGCACATGGATAGCCGTGAAGGGCTCATTCTGTACCAGCTCGACCAGGGATTCCTTGACCAGTTCGAGGATCGCCATGAAGGTCACCACCACCCCCAGGCGTCCTTCTTGCGCGGTGAACAGCTCGACAAAGGGCACAAAACCACCGCCCTTGAGCCGCTCCAGCACCTCGCTCATGCGCTCGCGGGTGGACAGCGCCTCGCGGCTGACCTGATGGCTTTCGAACATGTCGCCACGGCGCAGCACCTCGGCCATGGACATCAGCACCTCTTCCAGGGCGACATCCGGCAACAGCTTGCGCGCCCGGGCCTCCGGGGCGTCGAGCTTGGGCACTATGACGTCGCGACCGACCCGGCTCAGGCCGTCGATGCCTTCGGCGGCGGCCTTGAAGCGCTCGTACTCCTGCAGGCGACGGATCAGTTCGGCGCGCGGGTCTTCCTCTTCCTCTTCCACCTCGGCCGAGCGCGGCAACAACATGCGCGACTTGATCTCGGCGAGCATGGCCGCCATCACCAGGTATTCGGCGGCCAGCTCCAGGCGCACCGACTGCATCAACTCGACATAGCCCATGTACTGGCGGGTGATTTCCGCCACCGGGATGTCGAGGATGTCGATGTTCTGTTTGCGGATCAGGTACAGCAGCAGGTCGAGCGGGCCTTCGAAGGCTTCGAGAAAGACTTCCAGGGCGTCCGGCGGGATGTACAGGTCCAGCGGCATTTCCATGACCGCCTGGCCATAGACCATCGCAAAGGGCAGCTCCTGCTGCGCTCCGGCCTGGTCGTCGACATGTTCCACTGCGGACATTCAGGCCTCGACCATGAAGGGAGCCGGGTCGCCGCAGCCAATACGGATCACTTCCGGCTCGCCATCGGCCAGGTTGATCACGGTGGAGGCCATGATGCCGCCAAAACCGCCATCGATGATCAGGTCGACCTGATGCTCGAGCAGTTGGCGCATTTCATAAGGGTCGTTCATCGGCTCGGTTTCGCCGGGCATGATCAGGCTGACGCTCATCAGCGGCTCGCCGAGTTCGGCCAGCAGCGCCAGGGCGATCGGATGGCTCGGCACCCGCAGGCCGATGGTGCGTTTCTTCGGGTGCAGCAACAGCCGTGGCACTTCGCGGGTGGCGTTGAGGATGAAGGTATAAGGCCCAGGCAGATGCGCCTTGAGCAGGCGAAAGGTGCCGGTATCGATCTTGGCGAACAGGCCCAGCTGCGACAGGTCGCTGCAGATCAGCGCGAAGTTGTGTTTGTCATCCAGTTGCCGCAGGCGCCGCACACGCTCGACCGCACTCTTGTCGCCGATCTGGCAGCCAATGGCGTAGGACGAGTCGGTCGGGTAGATCACCACGCCCCCTGAGCGGATGATTTCGACAGCCTGTTTGATCAGGCGCGGTTGCGGGTTTTCCGGATGAATCTGGAAAAATTGACTCACATTCTCTACCTGTTCAGACGGCGGCAATAATTGGGTCATGTTTGAACCGACACCAGAGCGGCGGCAGATCCTCCGGAACCGGGCGATATTCGCCTATCTCGGACCAGCCTCCAGGGCCATGAAAATCACTGCCGGCGCTCACCAGCAGACCGAACTCCCGAGCAAGGATGGCCAGGCTGCCCACCTGCTCGGCGGGTTGATGGCCGTTGACCACCTCGATCGCGTGGCCACCTGCTTGAATATAGTCGGCAATCAGGCGGCGACGTTTGCTGCGGGTGAAATCGTAATGCCAGGGATGCGCCAGGCTGACCCAGGCCCCCGCCGCGCGCAACGTCTCGACGGTTTCCTCGAGGGTCGGCCAGTGCTGCTTGACGTCGCCCAGCTTGCCGGCCCCCAGCCATTTGCGAAAAGCTTCGGCGCGGTCCTTCACGAAACCGGCGCGCACCAGGTAATCGGCGAAGTGCGGCCGGGCCGGCGCATTGCCGCTGTCGCCCAGTTCCTGCTGGATCGCCCGGGCCCCTTCGAGGGCGCCCGGCATGCCTTTGAGCGCCAGCTTGCGGCTTATTTCTTCGGACCGCAGCCAGCGACCGTCGTGCAATTTGCCGATGGCTTCGACCAATGACGGCGCATTGACGTCGAAGCCGTAGCCCAGCACATGAATGGTCGCCCCACCCCAGGTGCAGGACAATTCGACGCCATTGACCAGTTGCATGCCCAGTTCATGGGCCGCCAGGCGCGCCTCGTCGAGGCCTTCCAGGGTGTCATGATCGGTCAGGGCCAGGACTCGCACGCCTTTCTCGAACGCACGCGCAACCAGAGCCGCGGGCGCCAGGGCGCCATCGGAGGCCGTGCTGTGGCAGTGCAAATCAACATTCACGGGACTGTTCAACCTCAAGTCAGCTGGCGCTTTCGCTACCATGGATGTTTGTTATTATGCCGCCACATCCTGCTTCTGGCTGCCACTGTGAAACAATTCATCGACTTCATCCCGCTGTTCCTGTTTTTCATCGTCTACAAAATCGATCCCCGAGTCGTCGACATTGCCGGTCAACAACTGACCGTAGGCGGTATCTACAGCGCCACGGCGGTGTTGATCATCAGTTCCCTGGTGGTCTACGGCGCGCTGTTCATCTCCCAGCGCAAGCTGGAGAAAAGCCAGTGGCTGACCCTGGTCGCCTGCCTGGTGTTCGGCAGCCTGACCCTGGCCTTCCACAGCGAGACCTTCCTCAAGTGGAAGGCGCCGGTGGTCAACTGGCTGTTCGCCCTGGCCTTTATCGGCAGCCATTTCATCGGCGACCGCCTGCTGATCAAGCGCATCATGGGCCACGCGCTGAGCCTGCCGGATCCGGTCTGGACCCGCCTGAACATCGCCTGGATCGCCTTCTTCCTGTTCTGCGGCGCCGCCAACCTGTTTGTCGCCTTCACCTTCCAGAGCATCTGGGTCGACTTCAAGGTCTTCGGCAGCCTGGGCATGACCGTGCTGTTCCTGGTCGGCCAGGGCATCTACCTGTCGCGCCATCTTCACGACACCGAACCCACCACGTCGAAAACCGAGGACTGACATGCTTTACGCAATCATTGCTACAGACGTCGCCAACTCCCTGGAAAACCGCCTGGCCGCGCGCCCGGCGCATCTGGAGCGGTTGCAGCAGCTCAAGGCCGAAGGTCGCGTGGTACTGGCCGGGCCACACCCTGCCGTCGACAGCAATGATCCTGGCGCCGCGGGCTTCACCGGCAGCCTGATCGTCGCCGAATTCGACTCGCTGAGCGCCGCCCAGGCCTGGGCCGACGCCGACCCTTACGTCGTCGCCGGTGTCTATGCCAACGTCGTGGTCAAGCCGTTCAAGCAAGTCCTGCCGTAAATCCTCTCCCCCGCGGTGAACCTTATCGGTTCATCGCGCTCTCAATCGCTCATTATTCTCGTTTGACTGCCGACAACCTGCCCAACACTCGATTGGAATCAGGAGTTGCGATGCGCCAAGGTCTGTTGTGCCTGTTGTTGGTCATGTTAACGATCGGGGCGAGCGCCTCCGCCGAAGAAACCACGGACCCTGGGCATTCGACGCCTTTGTCCCTGAGTGCCGGCAGCCAGATCAACGAATTGCAGCAGCGCCTCAAAGACAGCGAGCGCCAGCGTGAAGAGCTGACCCGACAATTGCAGGGTGCCGACAGCGAGCGCGAAAGCGCCCAGCTGAGCCGCCTGCGCCAGGAGAATCAGCGCCTCAAGCTGCAACTGCGCGAAGTCCAGGCCAGTTCCGTGCCGCGCCTGCTGACCGACCAGCAACAGTGGTTCGTCACCGGCGCCGGGGTAGCGCTATTGGCCCTGCTCTGCGGTATCTTCGCCAGTGGTGGACATAGAAAGCGTCGACAATGGCTAAATTGAGTGATTCATGAGCGACCTGTTACTGATTGACGATGACCAGGAGCTCTGCGAGCTCCTGACCAGTTGGCTGGGCCAGGAGGGTTTTCAGGTACGGGCCTGCCACGATGGCCTGAGCGCTCGTCGCGCCCTGGCCGATCACGCCCCGGCGGCGGTGGTGCTGGACGTGATGCTGCCCGACGGCAGCGGCCTGGAACTGCTCAAGCAACTGCGCAGCGACCACCCGGACTTGCCGGTGCTGATGCTCTCGGCCCGCGGCGAGCCCCTGGACCGCATCCTCGGCCTGGAGCTGGGCGCCGACGACTACCTGGCCAAACCCTGCGACCCGCGTGAACTGACCGCCCGCCTGCGCGCTGTGCTGCGCCGCAGCCACCCGACCGCGGTGTCCAGCCAGATGGAGCTGGGCGACCTGTGTTTCAGCCCGGTGCGCGGCGTGGTCAGCATCGACGAACAGGACATCACCCTCACCGTTTCCGAAAGCCGCCTGCTGGAAGCCTTGCTCAAGCAACCGGGCGAACCGCTGGACAAGCAGGAACTGGCGCAGATCGCCCTGGGCCGCAAGCTGACCCTGTACGACCGCAGCCTGGACATGCACGTCAGCAACCTGCGCAAGAAGATCGGCCCGCACCCCGACGGCCGCCCGCGCATCGTCGCCCTGCGCAGCCGCGGCTACTACTACAGCCTCTGATCCTGAACAGATCCCTGGTCCTGCAGCTGCTGCCGCAGGCTGCGATAGGGCCGCCGCCGTCCTGCATTCGCAAGATCCCCGCGAGCGTACCGGTCGTTCGCAGCCTCGCGGGCTCGGCGGCGGCTACAGGGGTTATGTCAGTTTCGCCAAAAAACGTCTTTACCCAAGCTTTACCCTTCGCTGACCGCCGCTGACCTTGCTCTGCGTAATCTGCACACATCCGGAACTGACCGGGAATGAGACAAGGAGATACACCATGCGCAAGACCCTGATCGCTCTGATGTTCGCCGCCGCCCTGCCGACCGTGGCCATGGCCATGCCGGAAGGCGCAGGCCCCATGGGGCCGATGGATGGCCCGCGCCACAGCGAACACATGCGGGGCAAAGGCCCTTACAGCCAGCTGGACCTGAGCCACGAACAGCGCCAGCAGATCCGCAAGCTGATGGGTGAGCAGATGCACGAGCGCAAGCAGCTGGTGCAGAAGTACCTGGAAAAACTGTCGCCGGCCGACCAGAAAGCCATGAAGGACGAGATCGCCGCCAAGCGCCAGAAAACCGAAGCCGATATCCGCGCCCTGCTCAAGCCGGAACAACAGAAAGAGTTTGACGCCATCCAGAAGAAACACGCCGAGCGCCGCGCCGAATGGGCCGAGTTCAAGGCCTGGAAAGCGCAACAGCCGCAAAAAGCGCAATAATGCTTTAGCGCTTATCCCACAGCCCAGTGGCGCCCCCACTGGGCTTTCCTTGTTTGAGGACTTTCCGTGCGTTCATTGTTCTGGCGCATCCTCGCCAGCTTCTGGCTGGCTATCACCCTGGTTGCAGGGCTGTCGATTCTGCTTGGCCACATGCTGAACCAGGATGCCTGGATCCTCAGTCGCCATCCGGGCCTCAATACCCTGGCCGAAGAGTGGACGCGCACCTACGAAGAACAAGGCGAAGACGCCGCCCAGGAGATCCTGGAGCAGCGCAAGCACCAGTATCACGTCAACGTGCAAGTGCTTAACGACGCCGGCGACCCGGTGGTCCGTGGCACCTTCCCGCGCCGCGCGGCCGCCTTGGAGGCCCGGCAGAACAACGATGACCGGCGCCTGCCCTGGCGGCGCCTGACCGCCGAATACACCAGCCCGAAAACCGGCGAGACCTACCTGCTGATCTACCGCATCCCCCATCCGGAACTGGACGCCTGGCACCGCGACAGCCTGCTGTGGCCGCTGAGTGCCCTGACCATCGCGCTGGTGGTACTGACCCTGTTCAGCCTGCTGGTAACCCTGTCCATCACCCGCCCCCTCAGCCGTTTACGCGGTGCGGTGCATGACCTGGGACAGGCCACCTACCAACAGAACAGCCTGGCTCGCCTGGCCGCCCGCCGCGACGAGTTCGGCGTGCTGGCCAAGGACTTCAACCGCATGGGCTCGCGCCTGCAAAGCCTGATCGGCAGCCAGCGCCAACTGCTGCGCGACGTCTCCCACGAGCTGCGCTCGCCTCTGGCGCGCCTGCGCATCGCCCTGGCGCTGGCCGAGCGCGCCACGGTCGAGGAGCGCGAGCGCCTGTGGCCGCGCCTGACCCGCGAGTGCGATCGCCTGGAAGCGCTGATCAGCGAAATCCTGGTGCTGGCCCGGGTCGATGCCGACAACGCCAGCGCCGAAGAGGTGGACCTCAACGCCCTGCTCGATAACCTGCAGAAGGATGCCCAACTGGCCTGCCCGGAACAGCCGGTGAACATCCAGGCCGAATCGCAACTCAGCCTCAAGGGCTGGCCGACCATGATCGAGCGGGCGGTGGACAATCTGCTGCGCAATGCCCAGCGCTTCAACCCGGCCGGACAGCCGATCGAAGTACAGGCATTGCGTCAGGGGGACAGGATTGTGCTCAGCGTCCGCGATCACGGCCCCGGTGTGGAGGCCGAACATTTGCGCCAGCTGGGGGAACCCTTCTACCGCGCCCCAGGCCAGACCGCGCCGGGTCACGGGCTGGGCCTGGCCATCGCCCGACGCGCCGCGGAACGCCATGGCGGCAGCCTGACCCTGGACAATCATCCGCAGGGTGGTTTTATCGCCAGCCTGGAGTTGCCGTTGGTGCCAGGCGTTAGCGCTCAGGCCTGAAAAGCATCGCGGTCCGACTTGCCCGCGATTGGCTATCCGCTACACCGCGACTCTAGGATCAGGCCTTGCCCGACCAGGCGCTGACGAACTCCGCCGTATCCACCTTGGGCGCGACCCGTGGCTCGTTCAGCGGTGTGCCCAGGTACAGGAAGGCGATGATCTCTTCACCTTCGCCCAGGCCAAGGCCCTTGGCGACATGGGGCGAATAGGACAGCTCGCCGGTACGCCACACCGCACCGATACCCTGGGCATAGGCCGCCAGCAGGATGCCATGGGCGGCACAGCCGGCCGCCAGCCGTTGCTCCGACTTCGGCACCTTGACGTGTTCCTGCAGGCGAGCCACCACAACCACCACCAACGGCGCGCGCAATGGCATGGCACGGGCCTTGTCCAGGGCCGCCTGGGTCACTTCGCCCCCCTGCAATTGCACCGCTTCCACCAGCAGCTCGCCCAACTGCTCGCGGGCCGCGCCTTCCACCGTCAGAAAGCGCCACGGCCGCAACTGGCCATGATCCGGGGCGCGCAATGCCGCCGCGAACAGCGCTTCACGTTGCGCCGCCGTCGGCGCCGGGTCCACCAGACGCGGTACGGAAACACGGTTGAGCAATGCGTCGAGAGCCTCCATCGGCCACCTCCTGAAAAAAATGTCCGGCCATTCTACCGGGAAGTGCCTTCCGGGTGCCGGTTTACATGCTCTGCGCCGCAGGTAGAATGGCGCCCTCCTTATCAGCCCCGAGCGGACCTCATGGCGTTGCCGACCCTACGGATCATTGGTTTCATCATCGGCATTTTCCTGATCACCCTGGCCATCGCCATGGTCATTCCGATGGCGACGCTGGTGCTGTTCGAACGCACCGGCGACCTGCCGTCGTTCCTCTGGGCCAGCATGATCACCTTCGTCGCCGGCCTGGCCCTGGTGATACCGGGGCGCCCGGAACATGTGCACCTGCGTCCGCGGGACATGTACCTGCTGACGGTGTCCAGCTGGGTGGTGGTGTGCATCTTCGCCGCCCTGCCGTTTTTGCTGACCCAGCACATCAGCTACACCGACTCGTTCTTTGAAAGCATGTCCGGCATCACCGCCACCGGCGCCACCGTGCTCAGCGGCCTGGACAACATGTCGCCGGGCATCCTGATGTGGCGCTCCCTGTTGCACTGGCTCGGCGGCATCGGCTTCATCGGCATGGCGGTGGCGATCCTGCCGCTGCTGCGCATCGGTGGCATGCGCCTGTTCCAGACCGAATCCTCGGACCGTTCGGAAAAGGTCATGCCGCGTTCGCACATGGTGGCGCGGCTGATCGTGGCGGCGTATGTCGGCATCACCATTCTCGGCAGCCTGGCCTTCTGGTGGGCCGGGATGAGCCTGTTCGACGCGATCAACCACGCGATGTCGGCGATTTCCACCGGCGGCTTCTCCACGTCCGACAGCTCGCTGGCGCACTGGCCGCAACCGGCGGTGCACTGGGTGGCGGTGGTGGTGATGATCCTCGGTAGCCTGCCGTTCACCCTGTACGTCGCCACCCTGCGCGGCAACCGCCGGGCGCTGATCAAGGACCAGCAGGTCCAGGGCCTGCTCGGGATGCTGTTGGTGACCTGGCTGGTGCTCGGCACCTGGTACTGGTGGACCACCCAGCTGCATTGGCTGGAAGCCCTGCGTCACGTTGCGCTGAACGTCACGTCGGTGGTCACCACCACCGGTTTCGCCCTGGGCGACTACAGCCTGTGGGGCAACTTCTCGCTGATGCTGTTCTTTTACCTGGGCTTCGTCGGCGGCTGTTCCGGCTCGACCGCCGGCGGGATCAAGATTTTCCGCTTCCAGGTCGCCTATATCCTGCTCAAGGCCAACTTGAACCAGCTGATCCACCCGCGCGCGGTGATCAAGCAGAAGTACAACGGTCACCGTCTCGACGAGGAAATCGTCCGTTCGATCCTGACCTTCTCGTTCTTCTTCGCCATCACCATCTGCGTGATCGCCCTGGCGCTGTCGCTGCTGGGTGTGGACTGGATGACCGCCCTGACCGGCGCGGCCAGTACGGTGTCGGGGGTCGGCCCGGGCCTGGGCGAAACCATCGGCCCGGCCGGCAACTTCGCCACCCTGCCGGACGCCGCCAAGTGGATTCTGTCCCTGGGCATGCTGCTCGGCCGGTTGGAAATCATCACCGTATTCGTGCTGTGTATTCCGGCATTCTGGCGTCACTGACAGCGGCCCCGGACTCCTGCAATCGCGCCCGGTATTCGCCGGGCGTGGCATCGAACCAGCGGCGGAAAGCGCGGAAAAAATTGCTCGGGTCGGCAAACCCCAACAGATAGGCAATCTCCAGCAGGGTCATGCTCGGCTGCGCCAGGTACTGCTCGGCCAGCTCACGCCGGGTGTCGTCGAGCAGGGTCTGGAAACTGGTGCCCTCCTCCTGCAGACGCCGTTGCAGGGTGCGCTGGGACAGGTGCAGGGTCTGGGCCACGGCTTCGCGCTTCGGCTCACCCTGGGGCAACAACCGGCACAGCGCCTGGCGCGCCTTGTGCGTCACCCGGCTTTCGGAGAAGCGCGCCAGGTACTCACCGGCGAAGCGGTCATGCAGCCGCGCCATGGCTTCATTGGCGGTCGGCAACGGCGCCTCCATATCGGCCCGCTCGAAAATCAATCCATCGTAAGGCGCGTTGAACACCAGCGGCGCATGAAACGCCTGCTTGTAGGGCTCCAGATCAACCGGCACCGCCCCCTGCATCAGGACCTGGCGCGGCTGCAGCGTACGCCCGGTCAGCCAGCCACACAGCGCCAGCGCACAGGCCAGCGAAGCCTCGGCACTTTGCCGGGTCGGCGGCAGATGATCGCCGTGCACCGTCAGAATCAACGCATAACCTTCAGGTAAAAGTCGGAAACTCAGATCAGCGCTTTCCGCGATGATCCGCTGATAGCGCACCAAACGCTGGAAACCCTCGACCAGGGTACGACTGGACATCAGGGCATACCCGGCCACGTTGAAGGAGGCCGGTCGCACCACCTTGCCCATGTTCAGGCCGATCGCCGGGTTGCCGGACTGCTCCACCGCACGCTGCCAGAGACGCGTCATCGAGTCCTGGGGGAAGCGTGCGTCCGGGTCGTCCAGCGCGGCATAGTCGAGCCCGATCTGCTTGAACAATGCACGGCAATCCAGGCCGTCCATCTCCAGAGCTTTGACAATTCCCATCGCCCAGCTTGCAGAAGTCGTTCGTTCGCTCATGGTGGGTTCTTTTACATGATGAGCCGCATGCTACGGCCGATTTCCCAAGGATACTAAAGTGGCGCCTATTGTCACTGGCCCCAGCCATTGATGACTCTAGACTCAAATAAGCTCCCCGCAGAGCGTCCCGCTGGCAGAACAACAACCACAGAGATCGCAGTCGTGGATAACATCAAGCAATTCAACAGCTTCGCCGAGTTCTATCCGTATTACCTGAGCGAACACAGCAACAGCACCTGCCGCCGCCTGCACTTCGTGGGCACGACCCTGGTGATCTTCATCCTCGCCTTCGCCATCGGCAAAGGCGCCTGGCTATTGCTGCTGGCCCTGCCGGTGGCCGGCTACAGCTTCGCCTGGGCCGGTCATTTCTTCTTCGAGAAGAACCGCCCGGCCACCTTCCAGCATCCGCTCTACAGCCTTGTGGGCGATTTCGTCATGTACCGCGACATGCTGACCGGCAAGGTGCCGTTCTAGGCCTGGCCGGACAGCAAGCCGTCCTGCACAGCCAGTGCAGGATTGGATCCAAGGCATAGACTCCCATCGTTGCGCAGAAAACAATAAGAGGATGGCCGATGAACGCTCACGCCCGTTTCACCCACATGAAGGATGGCACCCAGGAAGACTGGGCGATCATCGCCGCGGATTTCAGTGCCTACGCCAAGCAGTTGCCGGCGCGCATCGTGGCGCACCTGAAGTTGCTCGAGGGCGATTTTGGCGGCTTCCCGGTGGACCGCCTGACCCACTCGCTGCAAACCGCCAGCCGAGCCTGGCATGACGGCCGCGACGAGGAATACGTGGTCTGTGCCCTGCTCCACGACATCGGCGACACCCTGGGTTCCTACAATCACCCGGACATCGCCGCGGCGATCCTCAAGCCCTTCGTCAGCCCCGAGAACCTGTGGATGGTGGAGAAGCACGGGATCTTCCAGGGCTACTACTTCTTCCATCACCTGGGCATGGACCGGCACCTGCGCGAGCAATTCAAGGACCACCCGCTGTATCTGCAGACCGCCGAATTCTGTGCCAAGTACGACGCCGCGGCGTTCGATCCAGACTACGACAGCCTGCCCCTGAGCTTTTTCGAACCCATGCTCGAACGCCTGTTCGCCCAGCCGAAAAACTCGATCTACAAGGCGGCCATAAAGGAACACGCACCGGCCTGAGGCCTGCTGCGCAAGCTATCGCGGGCAAGTCGGACGCCGCCGCTCGCTCCTACAGAGTACGCGGCATCTGTAGGAGCGAGGCTTGCCCGCGATAACGTCAAATCAGGCGACCAAAGCCTCAAGCCAGCTCCGCGACCTTGGCCAGTTCGGCCTTGCGCTGCGCCTCCCGCGCCTGGGCATCGGCCAGGCGATACAGCTCGATGGTGCCGTCCCAATGCTCGATCAGGGCGGTGCACGACTCGACCCAATCCCCGCAGTTGAGGTAGTCCACCTCGCCGACCTTGCGGATCTCGGCATGGTGAATGTGCCCGCACACCACGCCGTGCAACTCGCGCTTCACGCATTCGTGAGCGATGGCTTCCTCGAAGTCGCTGATAAAGCTGACCGCGGTCTTGACCTTGTGCTTAAGGTAGGCCGACAACGACCAGTAACCGTAGCCGTAGCGCGCCCGCCAGTGATTGAGCCAGCGATTGAGGGTCAGGGTGAACTCGTAGGCCGAGTCGCCGAGAAAGGCCAGCCAGCGATGGTAGCGGGTGATGACATCGAACTGGTCGCCATGGATCACCAGCAGGTGCCGGCCGTCGGCTGTGACATGCACCGCCTCGTCCACCAACTGGATATTGCCCAGGATCAGCTTCGAATAACGGCGCAGGAATTCGTCGTGGTTGCCGGTGACATAGATCACCTCGGTGCCGCGCTTGCTCATGGTCAGCAGGCGGCGGATGACGTTGGTGTGTGCCTGGGGCCAGTACATGCCGCCGCGCAGCTTCCAGCCGTCGATGATGTCGCCGACCAGGTAGATCCGGTCGGCGTGATAGCCCTTGAGGAACTGCGACAGATGCTCCGCCTGGCAGTCCCGGGTGCCCAGATGCACATCGGAAATCCACAGGGTGCGCACGCGTTGTTTACGGCTGGGTCTGGCGAGTTCGGCACTGGTCATGGGCACGCTCCTGCATTTTCTGCGAGCTTGCGCCCCAGCGATTAATCGCCTGTGACAGAAATACGGCAGTCCGATGACAACGCTGAAGCCCGGGCTGCCGGTGTAGACTGCCGTTCTGCCAAGGAGACTGCGATGAGACCGATCCTCACGCTACGCCAATACAGCCACGATCTGATCGTCCACAGCCACGAACACGCGCAACTGGTGTTCGGCCTGTCGGGCCAGCTCGACTTCGAGGTCGACGGCCAGGGCAGCCAGGTGGTCCAGCAGAGCTTCGTGGTGGTGCCTTCCGGCGCCCATCATGCCTGCGGCAGCCCCAACGGCAGTCGCTGCCTGGTGCTCGACGTGCCCGACGAACATTGGCTGCTGCAGTCGCTGGGCGATCACGCCGATGCCAGTCGCCGCCTGCTCGACAACCCTGGGCGCCTGCCCCTGGATACGGCGCAGAGCCAGCTGGTCAACTGGCTCGCCGGCAGCCCGGTCAACGACCCGCTGATTGCCCAGCAAGGCGCCGTGCTGTTGCTGGCCAGCCTCAACCAGGCCAGCCCCGCCAGCGTCGGCGGCCGACGCCTGCCCTATGCGGCCTTGAATGCCCATATCGATAAACACGCCGCCCATCCGCTGCAAGTGGCCGACCTGGCGCAAATCGCCGGACTGTCCAGCGCTCGCCTGCATGCGCGGTTTGTCGCCGAATGCGGGCAGACGCCGATGGACTACATCCGCAGCCGGCGCCTGCACATGGCCGCCGGGCTGTTGCGCGATTCGGCACTGCCCATCGGCGAAATCGCCAGCCGCGTCGGCTACAGCTCCCAGAGCGCCTTCGCCGCCGCGGTGCTGCGCGAGTTCGGCGTCTCCCCCGGCAAGCTGCGGCGCGCGACGGGCCAGCGCTAGGCTGTCGACAAAAAACGCGAGGATCGCGACAGACCGGGTCCTGCCCAGGCTTTTAGACTGGCACCGCTCCGCTCAACCGTTTTGAAGGATTGAAATGACTCCGCGTACTGCCCTTGGCGCCCTGCATATCGGCGCATTGATGTTCGGCCTCACCGGTGTATTCGGCAAACTCGCTGCCGCTTCGCCGGCCATCATCGTCTTTGGTCGCGCGGCGTTCGCGGTGCTCGCCCTGGCGTTTTTCGCCCGCTGCGCCAGCAGCATCCGCTGGCAACGGCTGCAGGCCACGGACTGGTGGCGCCTGCTGCTCAGCGGCCTGCTGCTGGCCGGGCACTGGGTGAGTTTCTTCATCGCGGTGAAAGTCGCCGGCGTGGCCATCGCCACCCTGGGCTTCGCCAGCTTCCCGGCCTTCACGGTGATCCTCGAGGGGCTGATCTTTCGTGAGCGGATCCGCCTCAACGAGATCGTCCTGGTGGCCCTGGTCAGCGTCGGCCTGGTGCTGGTCACGCCGGACTTCGACCTCGCCAGCGAAGCCACCAGCGGGCTGCTCTGGGCTGTGGGATCGGGCCTGCTGTTCGCCCTGCTGTCACTGAACAACCGCGCCAGTTCCGCGCGCATCCCGGCGGTGCAGGCGGCGCTGTGCCAGAACGTGGTGGTTGCCTTGTGCTTGCTGCCGGTGGCGGCCCCAGGGCTGAGCGAGGTCCGGGCCCTCGACTGGTTGTGCATCAGCCTGCTCGGCATCTTCTGCACCGGCCTGGCCCACAGTCTGTTCGTCGCCAGCCTCGCGGTGATCAAGGCCCGCACTGCGGCGGTGGTGTTCGCCCTGGAGCCGGTCTACGGGATCACCGTGGCCTGGCTGCTGTTCAACGAGACGCCGACGCTGCGCATGCTGATCGGCGGCGTCTTGATCATCCTCGCCATCGTGGTCTCCAGCAGCCTGTCCGGCTCAAGCAAAAAAGCGCCAGTGGCGGAAGTCGCGTCTCACTGAGTGCGGTCGTTGTGGCCGAGGTCGCGCTGCGGATCGATCTGGTCGCGCACCCGCTGCTTGAGTACCTTGGCTTCGGGAAAACCGCCATCGGCCTTGCGTTCCCAGATCTGTACGCCGTCGCAGGTAATGCGGAACGTGCCGCCGGTGGCCGGTTCCAGGGACACCTTGCCCAGGTCGTCGCTGAAGGTGCTCAGCAGTTCCTGGGCCAGCCAGGCGGCGCGCAGCAGCCACTGGCACTGGGTGCAATAGGTGATGACCACTTCGGGTTTACGTTCTGACATGGTGCTGCCGACTCCTGGGCTCAAGGGCGCCGTTATAATAGCCGCCTTTATCGCTCGCCCCGAGATCCATGATGCGTCGTTTGCTGTCCTGCCTGCTCCTGTGTTTGCTCCCCGTGTTCTTGCACGCCGCCGAAGCGCCACGGCCGAAGATCGGCCTGGTGTTGTCCGGCGGCGCCGCCCGTGGCCTGGCGCATATCGGCGTGCTCAAGGCCCTGGAGGAGCAAGGCGTGAAGATCGATGCGATTGCCGGCACCAGCATGGGCGCGGTGATCGGCGGGCTGTACGCCTCGGGCTACAAGATCGACGAGCTGGAAAAACTGGCCCTGAGCATCGACTGGCAACAGGCGCTGTCCGACGCGCCCCCCCGGGAAGACATACCGTTTCGTCGCAAGCAGGATGACCGCGACTTCCTGGTAAAACAGAAACTCAGCTTCCGCGACGACGGCAGCCTCGGCCTGCCGCTGGGGGTCATCCAGGGCCAGAACCTGGCGCTGCTGCTGGAAAGCATGCTGGCCCACGCCAGCGATACCCGGGACTTCGACAAGCTGCCGATCCCCTTCCGTGCAGTCGCCACCGACATCGCCAGCGGCGAGAAAGTAGTGTTCCGCAAGGGCCACCTGCCCCGGGTGATCCGCGCCAGCATGTCGATCCCGGCGGTGTTCGCCCCGGTGGAAATGGATGGCCGGCTGCTGGTGGACGGTGGCATGACCGACAACATTCCGCTGGATGTGGCCCGCGACATGGGCGTGGACATCGCCATCGTGGTCGACATCGGCACCCCGTTGCGCTCGCGCCAGCAGTTGGCGACCGTGGTCGATGTGCTGAACCAGTCGATCACCCTGATGACCCGGCGCAACTCCGAGGAACAACTGGCGACCCTGCACAAGAATGACGTGCTGATCCAGCCGCCCCTGGCCAGCTTCGGGGTCACCGACTTCGGCCGCGCCCAGGAAATGATCGACGCCGGCTACCGCGCCACCCGCATCCTCGACGCCCGCCTGGCGCCGCTGCGCCGGGCCGAACCGATGGATGCCGAACTCAGCGCCGCGCGCACGCCGAGCCAGCGCACCCCGATCATCACCGCGATCCGGGTGGAAAACGATTCGAAGGTCAGCGACGACGTGATCCGTTACTACATCCGCCAGCACATCGGCGAGCCTCTGGACCTGGGCCGGCTGCAGACCGACATGGGCACGCTGTATGGCCTGGACTACTTCGAGCAGGTGCAATACCGCGTGGTCCACAAGGGCAATGACCACACCCTGGTGATCAACGCCCGGGGCAAACGCAGCGGCACCGACTACCTGCGCCTGGGGCTGAACCTGTCCGACGACATGCGCGGCGACAGCGCCTTCAACCTAGGCGCCAGCTACCGGGTCAACGGCATCAACAGCCTCGGCGCCGAATGGCTGACCCGGGTGCAGATCGGTGATCAGCAGGAGCTCTACAGCGAGTTCTATCAACCATTGGATGTCGGCTCGCGCTACTTCATCGCGCCTTACATCGGCATCGAGTCGCAGAACATCGAAGCCGTGCTGGATAACGACCCGATCGCCGAATACCGCCTGGAGCGCTACGGTTTCGGCCTCAATATCGGGCGCCAGATCGGCAACAGCGGCGAGATCCGTTTCGGTGTCGGCGAGGCCTGGGGCAAGGCCGATGTCCGCGTCGGCGACCAGGACCTGCCCAGCGAAAGCTTCAACGAGGGCTACTACGAACTGCGCTACTCGTTCGACTCCCTGGACAATGTCTACTTCCCCCATGAGGGCGAGGACATCGGCCTGTCGCTGCGCCAGTTCGAACCCAGCCTGGGCTCGGACAAGCGCTACCGGCAGTGGGAGTTCAAGCTGGACAAGGCCCTGAGCAGCGGCCCGAACACCTTTATCCTCGGCGGTCGGTATGGCCGGACCCTGGATGAGGCCGAAGTGGTGACCTCAAGCTTCGTGCTCGGCGGCGCCCGCCAGCTGTCGGGCTTCCGCCAGGATGCGCTCTCGGGCCAGAACGTCAGCCTGATGCGGGGCGTCTACTACCGGCGGCTGACACCCCGCTCCTACCTGCCCCTGGACTTCCCGCTGTATATCGGCGGTTCCCTGGAGCGAGGGCGGGCCTGGAACAACGACAACGAGTTCGACAGTGGCTACATCAACGCCGCCAGCATCTTCCTTGGTTTCGACACGCCGCTGGGGCCGCTGAATTTCAGTTACGGCATCAACGACGACAACCAGAAAGCGGTCTACCTCAACTTGGGCCAGACGTTCTGAGGCTTGGTGTCCGACTCGGCTTCGGCCTGGGGGCCGGCGCCCGGTTCGTCTGGCTCCTCCAGGCGCCAGACGATCGAATCGGCATTGAATGGCGCCGGTGCTGCGGTAGGAGGCGGCGGAGCGCTGGAGGGCTCGGAAGGTGCGATCAGGTCCCAGTCGACATCGATCGACGGCTCGCGATCAGTCAACCGATCTCCTGCCACGGGCTGTACCGGAGCGACAGGGGGCGTTGATCTGAACGACTCCTGGGCTGCCACCGTCGTCACAGCACTGGCCAGCGTTCGTGTGGGTCGACTCTCGGGGGCCATCTGTGCCTCCGGTACGGCGGCGGACTGACGACGGCGACGCACAACCAACACCACCAGCAAGGCCATCAGCAGCAAGGCGGCAAGCATCAGCCAGGGATTCGAGCCTTCATCAGTCTCTGGGGCCTGTTCGGCTGGCTGGGGTGGGCTGACTGCGGTGGGTGTCGCGGGCGCGTGAACCGGGGCAGGACTATCGGCAGGCTTGCTCCGGGTTTCGGCCAACTGACGTTGCAGTTCCACCAGCTGTTGCTGCTGGCGCGCCAGTTGTTCGTCCCGCTGCTGCAATGTGTTGCGCAGCTCTTGGGCCTGGTCCTGCAATTGCTGGTTGGCCTGCAGGGCTTGCGCCAATTGTCCGGCCGCAGGATCGCTCACCTTGACCGCCGTAGATGGCGCCTGGGTGGCGATCGCCGGTTCGGGTTTTGCTACCTCCCTCAGCGGAGCCGGCACTATCTCGGGGCTTCCCGGGGGATCGATCAGCAGCGTGTACTCGCGCAACTGCCGGCCATTGGCCTGGTTCACCTGCAGCAGGAAATCCAGGAACGGCTCGTTCACCGGCTTGCTCGACACCACCCGGATCACCCTGCGCTCGCCCTGCAAAACCTGGGTAAAACGCAAATCTTCGAGAAACGGCAAGCGCTCGATACCGGCCTGCTTGAACTCGCCGGCCGTCGCCAGGCTGACCGACAACTCGCCCTCCTCCAGGCCTTGCGCCTGCACCAGGGCGATCTCCGCCTCCAGCGGCTGGTTCAGCGCCGAATGCACGGTGATTTCACCCAGGCCCACCGCCGAGGCCAGGGACGAATACAAGGCCGCCAGCACCGGCAGAAGGAACAAGGAACGATTCTTCGCCACCCAGGACGACCCGACGAAACCGCGCAGAGCGGCCAGCAGACTCTGGAACATGAGCACCCTTTTTGAGGACCGAAAGCGACCACAGCGGCGATACGCTGGCTGCGCATGCCGCTGTGGACCTGGTATTTCTTATAGTCCGCCAGTGTCGGTAGCTCAAAAATCCGCGGCGCTAGTTATGCCTCAAGACTTTTCCAGATTGGCCAGGATATGCGCATGAACCCGCATGCATACCCGCATATCCTCTTCATCGACACCGACGAACAATTCACTGCGCAGGGCTGTGGCGATGGTTTCGATCTGTTCGATCAAGGGCAGCGCCGGGGCGCACAGAACGATCTTCTTCGCCCGGCGATCCTCGACCACCGACTGCCGTTGCACCAAACCCTGGGTTTCCAGGCTGTCGAGCAGCCGCGCCAGGGTCGGTCCTTCGACGCCGACACTCTGGGCAAGTTCACGCTGGGTCGGGGCTTCATCGAAACGGGCGAGGTGCAGCAGCACCAGCCAGCGGGCCTGGGACAGGCCAAGCCCGGCCAGACGGCGATCCAGTTCGGCGCGCCAGCCTCGGGACATCTGCGCCAACTGCATGCCAAAACGGTGTTGATCGGTTAACGGCATAAACAACTCATGAGTTAGTAGACTGAAAATTAAGAAAAACTAATTATTAGTCAGCTAAGCATGACAGTTGCCGAGTGGCAAGGTTTGGCATGAACTGAATCGTTACATCTTGCCGCCGTGGGACTCACATCTCGAATTCCGATTCCAGCGCCGCACGCACGCAATACAGCACACCTTCCGGCACGCGACCGGCAAACAGCTCGGCCACTTCGCTCACCGAGGGCAGCTCGCCTTCGCCATCGAGAAAGGCGTCCTGGATCTCGCCGAGCAGGTCTTCCGGCAGATCCAGCGCCTGCTCCAGGGACAGCTGCTGCTTGCCCACGGCCTCGGCGAGCATTGTGTAAACGTTCTTTTCCGAGCACTGCAATTGCCCGGCGATCTGCAGTGGCGTCATGCCGGCGCGGGCCAGGGTAATCAGCTCGTGGCGGATGTCGGCCACCACTTTCGGCGCCTCCACTTGGCCGCCCAGCACCTCGAGGAACGCCTCGCCGTAGCGCTCCAGCTTGCGCGCGCCGACGCCGCTGACCCGGGCCATTTCCGCCAGGGAGCCGGGCTGGCTGCGGAGCATTTCCAGCAGGGTGGAATCGGGGAAAATGACATAGGGCGGCACGCCATGTTCTTCGGCCAGCTTGCGCCGCAGGGCGCGCAAGGCTTCCCACTGTTCGCGCTCTTCGCCACGTACCAGTTGGCTGGCCTGGCTGGTGCTGCTCTTGGCGGCGGTCTGCGGCTTTATGTCGCGGCGCAGTTCCAGGCTCACCTCGCCCTTGAGCAGCGGCCGGCAGCTGTCGCTCAGACGCAGGCCGCCGTAGCCTTCCAGATCGATGTCGGCCAGGCCGCGGGCCACCAGTTGGCGAAACAGCGAGCGCCATTCGCCTTCGCTGCGCGCCTTGCCCACGCCGAACACGGAAAGATGCTGATGGCCGAAGCTGCGGACCTTTTCCGTGTCCTTGCCCAGCAGCACGTCCACCAGGTGGCCGACGCCATACCGCTGGCCGGTGCGATAGATCGCCGACAGCGCCTGGCGCGCCGGCTCGGTGGCATCCCAGGTCTGCACGCCGTCGACGCAGTTGTCGCAATGGCCGCATGGCTGTGGCATGTCTTCGTCGAAATAGGCCAGCAGGGTCTGGCGCCGGCAGCGGGTTTCCTCGCACAGCGCCAGCATGGCATCGAGCTTGTGCTGCTCCAGGCGTTTGTGGCGTTCGTCGCCCTCGGAATTCTGCAGCATCTGCTTGAGCATCAGCACGTCCTGCAGGCCGTAGGCCATCCAGGCATCGGCAGGCAGGCCATCACGCCCGGCACGCCCGGTTTCCTGGTAATAGGCCTCGAGGGACTTGGGCAGGTCCAGGTGCGCCACGAAGCGCACGTTGGGTTTGTCGATGCCCATGCCGAAAGCGATGGTCGCGACCATGATCAGCCCTTCCTCGTTGAGGAAACGCTTCTGGTGATAGGCCCGCAGCTCGCTGGGCAACCCGGCGTGATACGGCAGCGCCGGAAAGCCCTGCTCGCAGAGGAAGGCGGCAACCTCGTCGACCTTCTTGCGCGACAGGCAATAGACGATGCCGGCGTCGCTGCGTCGTTCGCTGAGAAACGCCAGCAGCTGCTTGCGCGGCTGCTCCTTGGGAACGATGCGATAGAAAATGTTCGGACGGTCGAAACTGGAGAGGAAACGCTCGGCATCCTGCAGGTGCAGGCGATTGACGATTTCCTCGCGGGTGCGCTTGTCGGCGGTGGCGGTCAGGGCGATGCGCGGCACCTGGGGGAACATTTCCGCCAGCTGGCCCAGTTGCAGGTACTCCGGACGGAAATCATGCCCCCACTGGGACACGCAATGCGCCTCGTCGATGGCGAACAGGGCGATGTCGAGGTTCTGCAGGAACGCCAGCATCCGCGGCTGCACCAGGCGCTCCGGCGCCAGGTACAGCATCTTCACCTCGCCCCGCCGGATGCGCGCGGCCAGGTCGCGCTGCTGTTCGGCGCTCAGGGTGGAGTTCAGCGCCGCCGCGGCGACCCCGAGTTCCTCCAGGGTCGCGACCTGATCATCCATCAGCGCGATCAATGGCGAGACCACCACCGCCAGGCCTTCGCGCAGCAGGGCCGGGACCTGGAAACACAACGACTTGCCGCCGCCGGTAGGCATCAGTACCAGGGCGTCGCCACCACTGGCCACACGCTCAATGATCGCACCTTGGCGGCCACGGAAACTGTCGTAGCCGAAGATGTCCTTGAGGACGCGTTGAGCCTGTTCGAGCATGAAAAACTCCAAAAATCGCTGAAATCCCTGTGCGCAGGCTGGCCGAAAAGGCCACGGTTTTCACTGACAAATCCGTTAGCGGACTTTTCCTGGACCGTCATGACGCCTGCCGGGCATCACAAAACGCGCAAGTATACCCGAGCACTTGCCGGCGAAGGGTGCCGGCAATGGACCGCTGGTAACCTTTAGAAGCGCGCAAATCTGCGCTGCGGCTGGCCTGGGCGCTCAAGAAGGCCTAGAATTCAGCATCGTTTATTCCCAAGGTAGTCCTTCAATGTCCTTCGCTGAGCAATTAACCCGCCTGCAAGCCTTCCTCGACGCCGATGAGCTGCATGACGAGGCGCTGGACTATGTGGCCGCCCACGGCTATCTGACTGCGCTGTCCATCTGTTCCGAAAGCGTGCCCGACCGTGAGTGGATCGACGCCCTGTTCGCCGAGGAGCCGCACTACAGCGACGCCGCCCAGCGCGAAGAGATCGAATCCACCCTGATTGCCCTCAAGGCCCACATCGCCCGCCAACTGGCCTCCGACGAAGAGTTCGAGCTGCCGTGCGACCTCGACCTCGGCGACGAGCCGGACGACTCCGACCTGCGCGGCTGGTGCATCGGTTTCATGGAAGGTGTGTTCCTGCGCGAAGCGGCCTGGTTCGAAACCGCCGAGGAAGAAGTCAGCGAAATGCTCCTGCCGATCATGGTCGGCTCCGGTCTGTTCGACGAACAACCCGAGTTCTCCGACATCGCCAGCGATGCCAACCTGATGGACGACATGATCGTGCAGATCCCGGAAGCCCTGACCGCGCTGTACCTGCTGTGCAACGCGCCGGACGAAAAACCGGCCATTCTCAAGCCCCGTCACCACTGAGTCACCGCCTATGGCCAAGCCCATAGGCAACCGCCCCCTGATCCTGCGTTACGTTCTGCTGGCCATCGGCTGGCTGAGCGTAGTGCTGGGGGTGACCGGCATCTTCCTCCCGGTATTGCCCACTACGCCCTTCCTGCTGCTGGCCGCCGCCTGCTTTGCCCGCAGTTCGCCGCGCTTCTATCGATGGTTGGTGGAACATCCGCGGCTCGGCCCGTGGATCCGCGATTACCTGGACGGCCATGGCATTCCGCTCAAGGGCAAGGTCTACGCCATCGGCCTGATGTGGCTGAGCATCGGCCTGTCCTGCTACCTGGTGCCCCTGCCCTGGGCCCGCGGCTTCATGCTGACCAGCGCGGTGCTGGTGACGATCTACATCCTGCGCCAGAAGACCCTGCACAAGCCTTGAACCCGGCCCTGCGCGCCGCCTTCCTCCGTTCGTGGCAACCCGACCAACTGCCCATGCTCGCGAAAAATACCGCCTAGACTTCAGAAACCTGCATTCGAGCAGCCCGCCATGCCCGCACGTTCGCGTCGCCCCGAGTGGACACTGCTCCGGTTTCGGCTGGCCGGCTGGTCGCTGTTGCTGGTCTGTTTGTGGACCGACCCGGGCAATGTGCGGGCGAACTGGGAATTCGTTTCTGCCCTGAGCACCTTCGAGTACCGTCATCAGGTCCTGGGCCCGGCCCGGGAACGTCTCGAGGCCTGGAACCAGTTATTGCGGGACCTGACCGGGCGAGCGGAATACGAACAACTGAATGCCATCAACCGCTTCTTCAACCAGCAACTGAGCTTCAAGGAGGACCAGCGCACCTGGCAGCAGAGCGACTATTGGGCCACGCCGATCGAGGCCCTGCTCAAGGGCGCCGGGGATTGCGAGGACTATGCACTGGCCAAGTATTTCAGCCTGCGCAGCCTGGGGGTCTCCAGCGACAAACTGCGCCTCACTTACGTCAAGGCCAGGCGCGGCAACCGGCCGCACATGGTCCTGGCCTATTACCCCAGCCCCGGCGCCGGACCGCTGATACTGGACAACCTCAGCAGCGACATTCGTTCCGCCGCCCAACGCCAGGATCCGAACCCGGTATACGCCTTCAATGCCGAGGGGCTGTACCTGCCCGGAGTGGCTGGCAACACGCGCAGCATCGATCCGAAAAAACTCTCGCGCTGGCAGGACGTACTGAAAAAGATGCGGGACGAGGGCTTCACGGTGGGTAATGGCTGATCCGACAAGGAGTGCCGAATGTCGCTACTCAAGCAACTGTTCATCGCCATCTGCCTGTTCCTGCTGGTGGCCTTCAGCGGCAGTTTTTTTGTCAGCCTGGAAAGCTCCCGCGAGCAGATGCTCAACCAGCTGCGCTCCCACGCCCAGGATGCGGCCACCGCCCTGGGCCTGTCCCTGACCAGCCAGGTCGACGACCCGGCGATGATGGAACTGATGGTCAGCTCGGTCTTCGACAGCGGCTACTACAACAGCATCCGGGTGGTGAACATCGAAGACGAAAGCATTCTGCTGGAGCGTTCGGTGCCTGCCAGGATCGAGGGTGTACCCCAGTGGTTCGTCAGGCTGGTGAGCCTGCGCCCGCAAGGTGGCGACGCCCTGGTCATGCGTGGCTGGGAACAGGTGGCGCGGGTGGAAGTGCTGAGCAACCCGCAGTTCGCCCTGGCCAGGCTCTGGGACAGCAGCGTCGGCAGCCTGCTCTGGCTGCTGGTGTGCGGCTTGCTCAGCGCGGTGTTCGGCGGCTGGCTGCTGCGGCGCCAGTTGCGGCCGCTGGACGCCATGGTCAAGCAGGCCGAAGCCATCAGCCACCGCGAGTTCCTCAGCCTGCCGACGGTGCCGCGCACGCCCGAGCTCAAGCGGGTGGTCCTGGCCATGAACCAGATGGTGGAAAAACTCAAAGCCCTGTTCACCGAAGAGGCCGCGCGCAGCGAGAAACTGCGGGCCGAGTCCTATCAGGACAGCCTGACCGGCCTGGCCAACCGGCGCCTGCTGGACGAACAGCTCGGCGATCAGTTGCTGCTCAACGAGCAGAGTGGCGATGGTTATCTGCTGATGCTGCGGGTCAATGACCTCAGTGGCCTGAACCAGCGCCTGGGTGGCCAGCGCACCGACGCCCTGATCAAGAGCATCGGCGATCTGCTCAAGCGCATCAGCGCCCAGGCCGACCGCCGCCACTGGCTGGCGGCGCGCAATCGCGGCGGCGAATTCAGCCTGCTGACACCGGGCCTGGACAGCCGCGGCGCCGAGCGCCTGGCCATGGAAATCAGCGCCACCCTGGAGAACCTGCGCCTGACCGGGGCCAGCGACTGCACACCGGTGGCGCACCTGGGCATAGTCGCCTACCGGCCCGGCGACCCGCTGAGCGGCGTCTGGTTGCGCCTGGACCAGGCGCTGGCGCAGGCCCAGCAGCACCCCGAACGTCCCTGGGCGCTGCTGCAGGACTTCGCCGCCGGCCCCAGCCAGCCGCAGCATGACTGGCGCGCCTGGATCGACGACGCCCTGAGCAACGGCAAGTTGAAGTTGTATTTCCAGCCGGTGGTGCAGTGCGCCGACACCAGCCAGGTGCTGCATCACAAAGTGCTGGCGCGCTTGCTCGACCCGCAGGGCGAAGCCATTGCCGCCGGGCATTTCCTGCCGTGGATCGAGCGCCTGGGCTGGTCGGCGCGCTTCGACCTGGCCATGCTCGAACACACCCTGGATTATCTGCTCGAGCATGCCTGGCCGCTGGCCCTGAGCCTGTCTGGCAGCACCCTGCGCGACCCCGACGCGTTGCGACGGATCCTCGACCAGCTCAAGGCCCTGCCCGACCTGGCCAAGTTACTGACCCTGGAAATCGACGAACGCCAACTGCCCTCGGCCAGCGAGCTGCAGCAATTGAGCCAGCGCCTGCGGGACAGCGGCTACCGGATCGGACTGCAACATTTCGGCGGCAACTTCAGCCAGATCGGCAACCTCGCCCACCTCGGCCTGGCCTACCTGAAAGTCGATGGCAGCTACATCCGCGACATCGACCGGCAAAGCGACAAACAGCTGTTCATCGAGGCGGTATTTCGCGCCACCCACAGCATCGACCTGCCGCTGATCGCCGAACGGGTCGAGACCCAGGGCGAACTGGACACCCTCAAGGCCCTGGGCCTGTTCGGGGTCATGGGGCGGCTGATCGGCCCACCGGAACCGATGTAGCCCCTTCCCCGCACAGCCCCGGCGCCAACCTCGGTCGAGGCTGGCGCCGGGCCTCAGACGGTATCGACCTTCAACGAATGGTCATTGAGCATGCCGTTGATGATGGTCGCGGTATCCGCGCCACCCGCGATCACTCCGCCCGCGCCCGGCGTCACCCCGTAGTGCTCCGCCAGGTTGACCCCGGCCAGATCGATGGTCTGGCTCGACGAGGCCCCCGCCGCCGCGCTGACGTCGATACTGGTGATCAGCGACGGACCGCTGCCAGTGACCGTGAAGTGCAGGTAATCATCCAGCGATGCGCTGCTGGCGTTCTCGCCCTGCAACAGTTGCGACAGGTCGAGTTTGTCGATGCCCGGCGTGAAGTCGGTGACCAGGTCATGCCCGCTGTTGCCCTGCTGCCACTGGAAGGTGTCGCTGCCGCTGCCACCGGTCAGGGTGTTGTTGCCCATCCCACCGATCAACAGGTCGTCGCCGCCACCGCCGTTGAGCACATCGTTGCCCAGGCCGCCGGTGATGATGTTGGCGTTGTTGTCGCCGGTCAGGGTGTCGTTGTAGTTGGAGCCCACCAGGTTTTCGATGGCGGTCAGGGTATCGGTCCCGGCGCCACCGGTGTTCTGCGCACCGAGCAGCGAGAGGTCGACCGTGACCCCGGCGCCGGCATGGGCGTAGCTGGCGGTGTCGTTGCCCGTGCCGCCGTCGAGCAGGTCGTTGCCCGGCCCGCCGAACAGCAGGTCGTTACCCGCGTCGCCGTGCAGGGTGTTGTTGCCGCTGCCGGCGATGAGCACATCGTTGCCGTCGCCGGCATTGATCAGGTTGTCGCCGCTGCCGGCCAGCAGCACATCGTCGCCAGCGGTGCCGGTCAGGGTATGGCCGTCCTGATAACTGATGCTCACCGCCGCGCTGTCGCTGCCGCCATGGCTGTCGCTGGCGGTGTAGGTGCCGTGGTAATCCGGCGTGGATTCCTGGCCGCCCGCGTAGTTGACGGTCATGGTCAGCTGATAGTTTTCCGAACCGTTGGCGTTGCTGCCGCTGGGGTTGGGCAAGTTGATGAGATGGATCTGGTAGATCCCGTCCGCCCCCGCGGTGAACGAGCCGCCATCGGCGATCGCGGTGTAGGCCCCGCCATTGAAGGCATACTCCATGCCCACCCGGCCCGCCACCACGTTGTGATCCAGGGTCAGGGTCTCGCCCTGTTTCAGGCTGACGCTGATCACATCCTCGTCATTGTCATTGCCATTGTTGATGCTGCCCAGCAAGCCGCTGACCACCACCACGGCGGTCATGGCCAGGGTATTGGCATTGAAGGAGGCCCGGGCGACGCTCAGGGTCTGGCTGGTACCCCCGGTGAAGGCAATGGTCTGCAGGCTGCCGGCGGTAAAGTCCGCCCCTGGGGACAGCCAGCCGGTGTTGAAGCTGGTCGGCGCGGCCGTCAGCGGATCGCCGTTGGCATCACTGTCGTTGGCCAGCAGGGCATCGGCCGGCACCACGATAGTGCCCGACAGAATGTTGGTGATGATGTGGTCGTCGCCCGCCACCGGCGCCGCGTTCGGATTGACCTTGACCACCAGGGTCGAGCTGGCCAGGTCGCCGTCGTTATCGCTGACGGTGAAGCCGACTGTCTCGGTCAGCGCCACGCTGGTGACGTTCTGCGAGCTGTAGGTGTAATCGCCGGTGTCGAGTTTCACCACCAGCGTGCCGCCGTTGTTGGTGGCGATGCTGAGGCTGTTGTCCAGGGTATTGAAGGTGCCGTGGTTGACCCCGCCGCTGAAGCTCAGCGAGCCCTGGTTGCTATTGCCGTTGGGGTCATAGGTGTAGGTGGTGCCATCGACCACCAGAGTCTTGATGAAACCGCCGTCGGCGCCGAACGAGCCACCTTCGCCGAGCAGGCTGCCGGTGACCGGGGTGCCCTGTACCGTACCGGCCAGCACCGAGTCGAGCTGGTTCAGGTCGGTGACCACCACGGCATTAGTATCGATGTGGGTACTGCCGTCATAGGCCAGCGGGTCGAGGTTGCTGTTGCTGACGCCGCTGCCCAGGCCGATTGCATAGTTCTTGATGCCGTTGGCGTCGAGGAAGGCTTTCCAGGCGGTCTCGTCGGCAGTGCCGATTTCCTGGCCATCGGTGGGCTTGCCGTCGGAGAAGAAATAACCGACGTTCTGCGCCCCGCTGATCTGGCCACTGGTGACAAACGCCAGCTTCGCCGCGGCCACGGCCGCATCGTAGTTGGTGCCGCCACCGGCGGTCAGGGAGGCGATGATCGACTTGGCCGTCGCCACATCGACCCAGATCGGCGTCTTGTCCGTGGCGCTGCTGCTGAAGGTGACGATCTGCACCTTCACATCGCCCATGTCGTCGTACTTGTCGAGCAAGGTGCTGATCGCCTGCTTGGCCAGTTCCAGGCGCGACAGGCCGGGGACGCCCGACGGGTCGGCCATGCTGCCAGATACATCTATCACCAGCAGCAGGTTGGAGTCGACCTCCAGCGCAGTGACCGCCCGCTCGCTGGCAACCGCCTGGGGTACATCGTCGACGATGCTGATCTGGATGGTGCTGGTGGTGGTATTGCCCACCGCGTCGGTGGCCTTGTAGGTGAAGCTTTCGCTCAGCACGTTCGGGCCGTCGTTGGCGTTCGGCGAGGTTTTCGGCGCCGAGGTCAGGGTGTAGCGGTAGGTGCCGTCGGGGTTGAGCAGGATCTGTCCGTAAGTGCCGGTGGCGCTGCCGACCAGGGTGTAGGTAATCGCACCGCTGCCGCCGGTGACCGCGCCGACCAGGGTGCCGGTAGCGGTTTCGCCGGTATTGCCCGGGTCACTGCCGGTCACCGTACCGGCCGCCAGGTCCTGGCCGTCCTTGCTCAGGTCCAGGGCCTTTTCGAAGACAGTGATGTCCTGGTCGGTGACCGCCCTGAGTTCGTTGCCGCAGATCTGGATGGTGATGGTGGTGGTGCTTTCATCGCCGTCCGCGTCACGCACGGTGTAGACGAACACATCTTGCGAATCGGGAACGGTGACCGAGTTCGGATTGCTGTGATAGGTCGCGTTGCCGAAGGCGTCCAGGGTCAGCGTGCCATACAGGCCGTTGATGGTAGTGTTCAAGCCGCCAATGGCCGAGGTCGAGGTGTCGCTGCCGGCACGCACGCCGACCACCGCGCCAGTGATTGCCGGGCCATCGGCGCCGCCAATGTCGTTACCCAGCACGTTGCCGCTGATGGTCGTGCCTTCGTCGGCCATCACCACATCAGGGTGAGCGGTGGGCAGGTCGTCGACGATATTCACATCCAGCACCCCAGAGGCGCTGCTGCCATCGCCATCGCTGGCGAACACATTGAAATGCTCGGCGATGCTGTTGGCCCCCAGCCCCGTCGGATGGCTTTCATTGTCGAGCAGGGTATAGCTGTAGGCGACGACACCGATGCTGGCGTCGTAGCCGGTAATGGTCAGCACGTTACCCAAGGCCGTCAGGATCGATTGCGGGAAGCTCGCGGCCACCCCGCCGGTCACCACATTGATCCCGCCCACCGTCAGGGTTTGCAGGCCGTCCGGCGCGTTGACCAGGAAGAAGCCGCTCTGGGTCAAGGCCGGGGCGTTGGGGCTGGTGCCATCGCTGAGGTGCTTCTCGTAGACCGTCAACTCGCCGCCCTCGATATCCAGGCAGTGCAGGGTCACGCAGTCGTCGTTGTTATGGACGTTCAGCACCAGGTTGGCGGTGCTCGGGTCGCCGTCGGCGTCGGTGATGGTGTAGGCGAAGGTCTCGGTAGCGCTGCCATTGCCCTGCAAGGCCTTGAAGTCGGCGTCCGCGGTGTTGAGGGTGTAGGTGTAGGTGCCATCGGCCGCAAGGACCAGGGTGCCGTAGGTACCGGTGAAGGTACCGGCGGTCACTGGGCCTGTGGGTACGCGGTCAGCACCCTGCACGTCGTTGGTCAACACATTGCCGCTGAGCACCAGCTGGCTTTCCGAGGCCACGCCATTGCTGTCATCGACTGCCGTTGGCAGGTCGTCCACCACGTTCACATCCAGCGAACCGCTGGCCGTGCTGCCATCGACATCGGTCGCCACCACATTGAAGTGTTCGCTGAGGCTGTTGGCGCCATTGGCGGTTGGGTGATCCTCGTTGTCCGTCAGGGTGTAGCTGTAGCTGATCACCCCGGTGGCGGCGTTATAGCCCGTGATGGTCAGAGTGTTGCCCAAGGCCGTGGTCACCGATTGCAGGAAGCCCGCGGCCACCCCGCCCGTTACCACATTGATCCCGCCCACCATCAGGGTTTGCAGGCCATCCAGCGCGGTCACAGTGAAGGTGCCGCTCTGGGTCAGTGCCGCGGCATCCGGGCTGCTGCCGTCCGCCAGGTTTTTCTCGTAGACCGTCAGTTCGCCGCCGTTGGTATCCAGGCCATCGAGGGTCACGCCGTCGTCGTTGTTATGGATGTTCAGCACCAGGTTGGCGGTGCTCGGGTCGCCGTCGGCGTCGGTAATGGTGTAGGCAAAGGTCTCGGTAGCGCTGCCATTGCCCTGCAAAGCCTTGAAGTCGGCGTCCGCGGTATTGAGGGTGTAGGTGTAGGTGCCATCGGCTGCGAGGACCAGGGTGCCGTAGGTGCCGGTGAAGGTACCGGCGGTCACTGGGCCTGTGGGGACCCGGTCGGCGCCCTGCACGTCGTTGGTCAACACATTGCCGCTGAGCACCAGCTGGCTTTCCGAGGCGACACCATTGCTGTCATTGACCGCCGTTGGCAGGTCGTCCACCACATTCACGTCCAGCGAACCGCTGGCCGTGCTGCCATCGACATCGGTCGCCACCACATTGAAGTGTTCGCTGAGGCTGTTGGCGCCATTGGCGGTTGGGTGATCCTCGTTGTCCGTCAGGGTGTAGCTGTAGCTGATCACCCCGGTGGCAGCGTTGTAGCCTGTGATGGTCAGGGTATTGCCCAAGGCCGTGGTCACCGATTGCGGGAAGCCCGCGGCCACCCCGCCCGTTACCACATTGATCCCGCCCACCATCAGGGTTTGGAGGCCATCCAGCGCGGTC
>NZ_JBWKZA010000007.1:0-159135 GCF_059424045.1 Pseudomonas sp. GW456-L12 | reverse complement strand
CTGCCGTCCGCCAGGTTTTTCTCGTAGACCGTCAGTTCGCCGCCGTTGGTATCCAGGCCATCGAGGGTCACGCCGTCATCGTTGTTATGGATATTCAGCACCAGGTTGGCGGTGCTCGGGTCGCCATCGGCGTCGGTGAGGGTGTAGGCGAAGGTTTCGGTGCCGTTGCCATTGCCCTGCAAGGCCTTGAAGTCGGCGTCCGCGGTGTTGAGGGTGTAGGTGTAAGTGCCATCGGCTGCGAGGACCAGGGTGCCGTAGGTGCCGGTGAAGGTACCGGCGGTCACTGGGCCTGTGGGTACGCGGTCAGCGCCCTGCACGTCGTTGGTCAACACATTGCCGCTGAGCACCAGCTGGCTTTCCGAGGCCACGCCATTGCTGTCATCGACTGCCGTTGGCAGGTCGTCCACCACATTCACATCCAGCGAACCGCTGGCGGTGCTGCCATCGGCATCGGTCGCCACCACATTGAAGTGTTCGCTGAGGCTGTTGGCGCCATTGGCCGTCGGGTGGGCCTCATTGTCGGCCAGGGTGTAGCTGTAGCTGATCACCCCGGTGGCGGCGTTATAGCCCGTGATAGTCAAGGTGTTGCCCAAAGCGGTGGTCGCCGATTGTGGGAAGCCCGCGGCCACCCCGCCCGTTACCACATTGATCCCGCCCACCGTCAGGGTCTGCAGGCCATCCAGCGCGGTCACGGTGAAGGTGCCGCTTTGGGTCAACGCGCCCGCATCCGGGCTGCTGCCGTCCGCCAGGTTTTTCTCGTAGACCGTGACTTCGCCGCCTTCGGCATTGAGGCCCTGAATCACCACCGTGTCGTCGTTGTTGTGCACCTGCAACACCAGGTTGGCGGTGCTGCTGTCGCCGTCGGCATCGGTCAGGGTATAGGTGAAGCTGTCCGTACCGTTGCCGCCGCCCTGAAGCGCGAGGAACGCCGGATCGCTGGTATGCACGGTGTAGGTATAGGTACCGTCGGCGGCCAGCACCAGGGTGCCGTAGGTGCCGTTGAAGGTGCCGGCAGTGATCGGTCCGCTGGGCACCCGGTCGGCGCCTTGCACATCGTTGGTCAGGACATTGCCGCTCAGGGTCAGTTGGCTTTCCGAGGCGACGCCATTGCTGTCGTTGAACGCCTGGGGCACATCGTCGGTGATGTTGATATCCAGCGAGTTGCTCGCCGAATCGCCATTACTGTCGCTGGCGACCACGGTGAAATGTTCGCTCAGGTTGTTGGCACCGTCGGCGGCGGAATGGATTTCGTTGCCGACCAGGGTGTAGCTGTAGCTGACCGTACCCGTGGCAGGATCGAAACCGGTGATGGTCAGGGTGTTGCCGAGGGCGGTGGTAATCGACTGCGGGAAACTGGCGGCCACCCCGCCACTGACCACGGCGATCCCACCCACGCTGAGGCTGAGCAGCCCGTCGGGGGCGGAGACACTGAAGGTACCGTTCTGCACCAGCGCCGCGGGATTGCTCGCCGAGCCTTGGGGCAGATTGGCTTCGCTGAGGGTCAACTCGCCATTGGCAACCGACAGGCCGCCCAGGGTGACCGGGTTGTTCGGTGGCGGTGGCGGTGCGATACCGCCGTCGTCGCTAGGCGGTACCGCGGCAATCCGCTCAGGCACGAACTCGGGAATGCCGTTGAAGCCCGCGGTGGGAAAACCAATGATCGGCTCGACCCGACCCGCGACTTCTTCAAGCAGTACAAAGGTATGCCCGCCACCCAGGGCGCCAGCGGTGCCACCCGTAGCACCGGGGCCGGCCGCGGTGGCTTCGCCAGTCTGCGTCGGGTCGGCGCCGGCAGCGATAGCTTTCTGCAGTTGCTCGACATCGGTCAGTTGCGCCTCGCTGGGGGTCACGACTTCAGGAGCCTGCACATGGGGCGCCTGGTTCGCCAGCAGTTGCGGGGTCAATTGCAGGCTGCTGTCGCGCCCGAGGGTCAGTTCCTGGCCGTTCTGCAGATGCACGGCTACCGCGCCCTGCGCACCGGTCACCAGTTGATCCCCCGCAAACAGACGATCGCCTTCTACCAGAACGCGCCGGCTGCCATCCGCCGCTACCGCTACCACCTGCCCGATTACCTTACTGACGACACCGATTAACCTAGCCATGAGCACTTCCTCCGCTGCCGACCGCTATCGGCATCTGGTTGCACGGAAAAGTGCTATGGCGTTATCGGGTCACCGACAGGAAACGCCAGCCTGAAGGTTCGCTGATTGCTGCTCAGTCGAACCTGCGCACCGGCCTTCCCTCTCGCTCGTCCCTCGCTGGCCTGCTGTTTCTGCCGAAGGCAAAACCGAATGCAATCAAACGCATTCAGGCTTCGGACAGCCCTCCCGCGAAAGTCGCGACATGGATTCAAACACTGCAAGTGACAAAAAAATGTCGCTGTAAAATCCGTATCGCACCCTCCCCACCGCTCCTCTCCCGCCCTATGTCGCAAATTTTGTTGAACCTTTTCAAACCCCTGAAAAGCCCTCTAGAGCCTATAAATACGGGGCTTGCGAACTGAACAATGTGCTGGATTTCACAGAGTGCATAAGTTTTTTTCAGCATAAGCCTTATGAGAAATTCTTCTTAGCTTCCGCTCAGGATGTTCTTAGCTCTGTTGTTACAAGCCTGAAACGGTTTGACCTATAAAGTTCGTCATTTTTTTGGCGATTGCAAAGCACCATACATGGACCAGGGAGATGTACCTCATGCGCGTTTTTACCCCCCTCAGTAGCGCGATTTTATTAGCCATGGCCTGCATTCATCAGGCCCAAGCCATGTCTCTGACGGAGGCGATTCAAAGCACGCTGGACAACCACCCGGAACTGCGCGCGAGCCAGAACAACCGTCTGTCGGCTGATGAGGACGTCAAGGTCGCCAAAGGGGGCTTCTATCCATCGCTGGACCTGAATGCGGCCTATGGCCGTGGCTACAGCGACAACACCACCACGCGCGCGTTGGGCAACCATCACACCGAGACCCTGACCTATACCCAGTCGGAGTTGCGCCTGCGGCAAATGCTCTTCGACGGCTTCAATACCGCCAACGAAGTCGGGCGTACCCAGTCGGTCTCCAACTCGCGGGCCTACTACACCCGCGGTACCGCCGAGAGCCTGGCCCTGCGCACCATCGAGGTGTACCTGGAAGTGCTCAAGCGCCGCGAACTGGTGACCCTGGCCAAGAACAACCTGCAGGCGCACCTGCGGGTCAACGACCAGATCGGCCTGCGCAGCGAACGTGGCGTCGGCAGCACCGCCGACCTCGACCAGTCCAAGGCCCGTCGCGCCCTGGCGGAAAACAACTATGACACGGCGCAGGTCGACCTGGCCGACGCCGAAGCCAACTTCTTCAGCGCCGTGGGCCGTATGCCCGACGAACTGGAAAGCCTGCCTTCGGTGCGCGGCGAGATCCCCGCCAGCCTGCCGGATGCCCGGCAGAGCATGCTGGAGAACAACCCCTACCTGAAATCGGCCCAGGCCGACGTGCAAGCGGCCGAGAGCCAGTACGAAGTCGCCAAGTCGCCGTTCTACCCACGCTTCGATGCCGAGGCCGCGGTGGGCGCCAACGACAACGTGCAGGGCGACAAGGGCCACGACAATGAATGGCGAGTGGGCGTGGTGATGAACTACAACCTGTTCCGCGGCGGCAGCGACAAAGCCCGCCTGCAATCGGACGCGCACAAGATCAACCAGGCCATGGACATCCGCAACAACGCGCTGCGCATGCTCAACGAGAACATCACCCTGGCCTGGAACGCCATGCTCAACGCCAAGAAGCAGACCCCCACCGCTCGCGAATACGCTGAAACCACCACCCGCGTACGGGCCGCTTACCAGGACCAGTTCGGTCTCGGCCAGCGCACCCTGCTCGACCTGCTGGACAGCGAAAACGAGCTGTACAACGCCAACCGCCGCTACACCGAGGTGCGTTACACCGAGGAGTTTTCGATGTATCGCGTGCTGGCGAACATGGGCGAGTTGTTGAACAAGGAAAAAGTCGTGGTACCAGCCGAAGCGATCGCCCAGACCGAAGTGAAGAGCGAAGCCCGTCTGCCTGAGATGCGTTAAGTCCTCGGAGGACTTCAATGTGACCAGCATGGAACCCGGGAGCTCAGGCGTCGATCCGCGCCTGAGCTTTGATGACCCGTTGTTGGACGGATTGTTGATCCTCTGCAAACTGCACGACTGCACCGTCAGCCGGGCCAGCCTCAGCGCGGGGCTGCCTCTGGCCCAGCAACGCCTGAGCCTGGACCTGCTGCCCCGCGCCGCGGCCCGCGCCAGCCTGCAGGCCCGCCTGCTGCGGCGTGAGCTGTCGGCGATCTCCAGGCTCAACCTGCCGGTGCTGCTGATCCTCAAGCATGGCCGCTGTGCGGTCCTGCGCCGCTGGGGCGATGACGGCCAGGCGCTGATCCTGCCCAGCGAAGCCGAAGGCGGCGAGCAGTGGGTCAGCCAGGCGGAGCTGAACGATGACTACAGTGGCCAGGCGCTGTTCGCCCGGCCACGCCACGAACTGGAAGAACTGCGCAATTCCCTGGTGCCGCGGGTCGAAGCCTGGTTTCGCGACACCCTGAAACTCTCGCGCTGGCTGTACAGCGACGCGATCCTCGCCAGCCTGCTGATCAACCTCCTGGGGTTGATGGTGCCGCTGTTCGTCATGCAGACCTACGACCGCGTGGTGCCCAACCAGGCCACCTCGACCCTCTGGGTGCTGGCCATCGGCCTGTTGATCGGCACCGGCTTCGAGCTGGTACTGCGGGTGGTGCGCGCCCATCTGCTGGACAGCGCCGGCAAGCGCACCGACGTGATTCTCTCCGCCACCCTGTTCGAGCGCATCACCGGCATGGCGATGAAAGCCAAGCCGGCGACCATCGGCGGCTTCGCCCAGAGCATCCATGACTTCCAGGGCCTGCGCGAGTTTCTCACCGCCGTGACCCTGACCAGCCTGATCGACCTGCCCTTCGCCGTGCTGATGCTGCTGGTGATCGGCCTGCTCGGCGGCTGGCTGGTGGTGATCCCGCTGCTGGCGTTTCCCCTGACCATCGCCTTCGCCATGCTGATCCAGGCCCGCCTGCGCGACACCGTGCAAAAGAGCCTGAGCCTGGGCGCCGAACGCCAGGCGCTGCTGATCGAGACCCTCGGCGGCCTGGAAACCCTCAAGGCCTGCAGCGCCGAAAGCGAACGCCAGCACCGGTGGGAAAGCACCCACGGCGCCCTCACCCGCCTCGATAGCCACGCGCGCAATCTCTCGGCCCTGGCCACCAACGGCACCCTGTTCATCCAGCAGTTCTGCGGCATGGCGACCATAGTCGCCGGGGTCTACAGCATCATCGCCGGCAACCTCAGCGTCGGCGCGCTGGTCGCCACCTACATGCTCGGCAGCCGGGTCCTGGCGCCGCTGGGGCAGATCGCCGGGCTGATCACCCGCTACCAGCAGGCGCAACTGACCATGCGCAGCACCGACGCCCTGATGGCCTTGCCCCAGGAACGCGATGCCCGCCAGCGCCCGCTGGAGCGCACGCAACTGCAAGGCGCGCTGGCGCTCAATCAGGTGACCTTCCGTTATCAGGGACAGAATGCCGCGGCCCTGAGCAATATCAGCTTCAGCATGCAGCCCGGCGAACGCATCGGCATCATCGGCCGCAGCGGCTCCGGCAAGAGCACCCTGGGACGCCTGGTCATGGGTTTCTATGCCCCCGAGGAAGGCCAGTTGCTGCTGGACGGCCTGGACCTGCGCCAACTGGACGTGGCCGACCTGCGCCAGCAGATCGGCTATGTCGCCCACGACCTGCCGCTGCTGGCCGGCAGCCTGCGCGACAACCTGACCCTCGGCGCCCGCTACATCAGCGATGCGCGCATGCTCGAGGTCGCCGAGCTGACCGGAGTCACCGAGCTGGCACGCCAGCATCCCCAAGGCTTCGACCGGCCGGTGGGCGAGCGTGGCCAGCTGCTGTCCGGCGGCCAGCGCCAAGCGGTGCTGCTGGCCCGAGCGCTGCTGCTGGACCCACCGATCATGCTCCTGGACGAACCCACCAGCGCCATGGACAACAGCAGCGAAGACGCCCTGCGCCAGCGCCTGCACGCCTGGGTGCAAGGCAAGACCCTGCTGCTGGTGACCCACCGCACCTCGATGCTCAGCCTGGTGGAGCGGCTGGTGGTCCTGGACAACGGGCGGATCGTCGCCGACGGGCCGAAAGAAGCGGTCATCGATGCACTGCGCAAGGGCCGTGTCGGCTCTGCGGCGGTCTAGGAGTCGCCCTATGCCTGCCTCATCGCAATCACGCGGCTACTTCGCCAGCCTGCGCAAAAGCGCGGAAAGCGAGTTCATGCCCGAAACCGCCGGCGCCTCGCTGCAGGATTCGCCCCGCGGCTCGCGCATCGTCGTCTGGCTGACCACCGGGCTGCTCGTCAGCGCCCTGCTCTGGGCCAAGTTCGCGGTGCTTCAGGAAGTCACCACCGGCGAAGGCAAGGCCATCCCGTCGAGTAAGGTGCAGGTGGTGCAGAACCTGGAAGGCGGCATCGTCACCGAGATCTTCGTGCGCGAAGGGCAGATGGTGAACAAGGGCGACACCCTGCTGCGCCTGGACGACACACGTTTCCTGTCGAACAAGGGCGAAAGCGAGGCCGACCGCTATGCCTTGATGGCCCAGGTCGAACGCCTGTCCGCCGAAGCCGAGGGTCGGCCGTTCAAGCCATCCGACGAAGTGGTGGCCAAGGCGCCCCAGGTGGCGGAGGACGAACGCTCGCTGTACGAACAGCGCCAGCGCCGCCTGGCCAGCGAACAACGGACCCTGAGCGAACAGCTGCGGCAAAAGACCCAGGAACTGGCGGAGTTCCGTTCGAAACAGGGGCAATTCAGTTCCAGCCTGGCCCTGCTCAACCAGGAGATGAACATGTCGGCGCCGCTGGTAAGTACCGGCGCGGTGTCACCGGTGGAGATCCTGCGTCTCAAACGCAGCGCGGTGGAAATCCGCGGCTCGTTGAATGCCACGACCCTGGCCATTCCCCGGGCGGAATCGGCGATCAACGAAATCAGGAGCAAGATCGACGAGTCCGAACAAGGCTTCCGTTCCGACGCCGCCAAGGAACTCAACGAGAAACGCACCGACCTGTCGAAAATCACCGCCTCGAGCATCGCCATCGACGACCGAGTGACCCGCACCACCGTGACTTCGCCGGTGCACGGGGTGATCAAGCAGCTCAAGGTCAACACCATCGGCGGCGTGGTCCAGCCGGGCAGCGACATGCTGGAAATCGTGCCGCTGGAGGACAACCTGCTGATCGAGGCCAAGGTGCGGCCACAGGACGTGGCCTTCCTCCATCCCGGGCAGAAAGCCATGGTCAAGTTCAGCGCCTACGACTACACCATCTACGGTGGCCTGAGCGCCAAGCTGGAACTGATCGGCGCCGACACCATCGCCGACGACAAGGGCAACAGTTTCTATCTGATCCAGGTGCGCACCGACAAGAACCACCTGGGCGGCGACCTCAAGCCGCTGCTGATCATCCCCGGCATGGTCGCCACGGTGGACATCATCACCGGCGAGAAAAGCGTGCTCGACTACCTGCTCAAGCCGGTGCTCAAGGCGCGGACCGAGGCGATGCGCGAGCGCTGATACACCCGACCTGTAGCCGCTGCCGCAGGCTGCGCCGGGGCGCGCAGCGGCCCCTGGGCCTGACACCGCGTACCTCCTGCAAGACCGAGGCGCCTGGATCGGCGCCCGCTTCGCGGTCGATCGCAGCCTGCGGCAGCGGCTACAGGTCTTTTGTCTGCTGGTGGTTACGTTGGTAGGTGTCTTCGCCCATTGCCGCGATCTGTCCGTCGATCAAGGCCTCGAAAGGCTTCAGCAAGGGCACGAACGTGGCCGGTGCCTCCAGGACCTGCAGGGCCTGGACGATGGCCTCGATGGTCGACAGGGCCCCCGGCCCGGGCGCCTTGCGCAGCCGGTAACGGGACACCGTGCCTTCGGCCAGGGTCACCCGGGGCAACGCGGCCAGCAGCGGATTGAGGTGCAGCAACTTGCGCGCCTTGCGCCAGGTACCGTCGGGCACCACCAACAGCAAGGGCTGCTCGTCCGGCACGCGGGAATAGGCCTGCAACGGCTGCGCGTCCTCCGCCGGGAACAGCAGGCGTGCCTGATACCCGGGACAGTTCAACAGCTTCGGCAGATCGGCAAACACCTCGCCGACGATCAACTCGGCATTGTTCAACCCCAACGCCGCCAGCCGCGCAGTGTTCAGCGCGTGGTTCACTTCGCTGGGATGCTGCAACAGGAGTATCCGGGTGCGGCTGTCCAGCCGTGGAATCAGCGGGCACAGGCAATGGGTTTTCGGGCGCAGGCAACGCGGGCATTGAATTCTCGACATGGGCGCCTCCTCAGGCCTGATTGAGCTGCGCCTTGAGCAGGTCGCGGAACGTCTGGATCAACGGTTCGCGGCTGCGCCCACGGCGCACGATCATCGAAAACGGCGCCTGATAACCGAAGGTCGCCGGCAGCAGCACGCGCAAATCGCCCTTGTCGGCCCAGGCCTGGGCGTAATGCTCCGGCAGGTAGCCGATGTAGGCGCCGGACAGCACCAGGATCAGTTGCGCTTCCATGCTCTCCACCGTCGCCGCGCTGTGCTTGAAGCCGTGGCGCGCCAGCTCGGCCTGGCTCCAGTAGCCACGGCCGACCATGCGCTGCTGGGTGATCACCTGCTCGGGGATGCGCCGCTCGTTGAACAGCGGGTGCCGGCTGCTGCAATACAGCCAGTGCTGCTCGCGGTACAGCGGCATATACACCAGCCCGCTCATGCGCGTGGAGAACGCACCGATGGCCAGGTCCAGGCGGTTGTCCTGCACGCCGAGCTGCAATTCGTAGGGGCTGAGTACCGACAGATGCAAATGCACCGCCGGGTGTTCCTGGCTGTAGGCACCGATGGCTTCGGCGAACGGCAGGGCCTTGTCGCTCACCGTCGAGTCGATCACCCCCAGGTTGAGGGTGCCGCGCAGTTCGCCCTTGAGCGCCGCGGCGTACTGCTCGAAACCCTCCAGCTCGCCCAGCAGGCGCAGGGTTTCCTGGTGGAACAACTCGCCCTTGCTGGTCAGGGTGAAACCGCCGCGGCCACGGTGGCACAGGACCAGCCCCAGGGCCGACTCGAGCTGGCTCATGTAGGTGCTGATGGCCGACGTGGAGAGGTTCAGTTCGTGCTGGGCATTGGCGAACCCCTGATGCCGCACCACGCTGACGAAGATGCGCAATAGTTTCAGATCAGGTAAAGCGTTGGCCATGGGAGCTCCACAAGGAAAATCGACAACGGGGATCGGGTGTCAGGGTCATCCAGACCTCATTGGCGTTCCTTCATGAACAGCGTCGCGGCGCCGATTATGACCGCTGTGCGGCCAATCGCCGGCAAGTCTCCCTCCTGCTTCTGTAAGAGCGAGGCTTGCCCGCGAATGATCTCCGGTCCGGGCAGTGCCGCTCTCACTGGGCCAGAGTCTATCCTTTACACCCGCCCTTAGTTTAGAAAAATCTGAACTAAGTATTTGCCCGTAGCGATTCTTCCTGCCCACTACATTTCGCAGAATCGGCCCCACTCGGTTTCGCCGGCAGTCATTGCCGCGCCACAAACCCCATAAATAAAACAACGATGAGGCCAATCCCGTGGACAAGATTCTCCACCAACCACTGGGCGGCAACGAAATGCCGCGCTTCGGCGGCATCGCCACCATGATGCGTCTTCCCCATGTACCTACCCCGGCCGGCCTGGATGCCGCCTTCGTCGGCGTACCGCTGGACATCGGCACCTCGCTGCGCGCCGGCACCCGCTTCGGGCCCCGTGAGATCCGCGCCGAATCGGTGATGATCCGTCCGTACAACATGGCCACCGGCGCCGCGCCCTTCGACTCGCTGAACGTGGCCGACATCGGCGACGTGGCCATCAACACCTTCAACCTGCTGGACGCCGTGCGCATCATCGAAGAAGCCTACGACGGCATTCTCGAGCACAACGTGATCCCGCTGACCCTGGGCGGCGACCACACCATCACCCTGCCGATCCTGCGCGCCATCCACAAGAAACACGGCAAGGTCGGCCTGGTGCACATCGATGCCCACGCCGATGTCAACGATCACATGTTCGGCGAGAAGATCGCCCACGGCACCACCTTCCGCCGCGCCGTCGAAGAAGGCCTGCTGGACTGCGACCGCGTGGTGCAGATCGGCCTGCGCGCCCAGGGCTACACCGCCGAAGACTTCAACTGGAGCCGCAAGCAGGGCTTTCGCGTGGTGCAGGCCGAAGAATGCTGGCACAAGTCGCTGGACCCGCTGATGGCCGAAGTACGGGCGAAAGTCGGCGACGGCCCGGTGTACCTGAGCTTCGACATCGACGGCATCGACCCGGCCTGGGCGCCAGGCACCGGCACCCCGGAAATCGGCGGCCTGACCACCATCCAGGCGATCGAGATCGTCCGTGGCTGCCAGGGCCTCGACCTGGTCGGCTGCGATCTGGTAGAAGTCTCGCCGCCGTACGACACCACCGGCAACACCTCGCTGCTGGGCGCCAACCTGCTGTACGAAATGCTCTGCGTGCTGCCGGGCGTGGCGCGTCGCTGAGGCCCGGCCATGAGCGAGCGCGAGCAGGTCCTCAAAGCCGCCGCCGAACTGGTGGCGGCCTTCGCCCGTAACGATCGCGAAGCCTACTTCGGTGCGTTCAGCACCGACGCCAGCTTCGTCTTCCACACCCTCGCCCAGCCCCTGCTGTCCCGCGACGCCTACCAGGCGCTGTGGGACAGCTGGCGTCGCGAGGACGGCTTCGAGGTGCTGTCCTGCACCTCGAGCAACGCGTTTGTCAGCCTGCAGGGGGACACCGCGGTATTCATTCATGACGTCGCCACCGAGCTGCGCATGCAAGGGGAGCAACACTTCAGCCAGGAGCGCGAGACCATTGTTTTTTGCAAACAAGGGTCCGGCACACAACAACAAGGCCTATGGCTGGCCTGCCACGAACATTTGTCCGCAATGCCGGAAGGGCTGCCACCCCCTTAGCCAGAAAGGTGACGCTCACGCACGATGAGCGCGCCCTAGTGATCGGAGCAGATCATGAATAACAACAACAAAGAAAAAAGCCTTAGCAGCATCGAAACGAACGGGGTCGAACAGATCCCCGACCATGAACGCGACGCCCGGCCCAGCGACCTGTTTCGCCTGATCTTCGGCGGCGCCAATACCTTCGCCACCGCCGTGCTCGGCAGCTTCCCGGTGCTGTTCGGCCTGTCCTTCCAGGCGGGTGTCTGGGCGATCGTGCTGGGCGTGATCCTGGGGGCATTGATCCTCGCGCCGATGGGCCTGTTCGGACCGATCAACGGCACCAACAACGCCGTCTCTTCCGGTGCGCACTTCGGCGTGCACGGGCGGATCGTCGGCTCGTTCCTGTCGTTGCTGACCGCCATCGCCTTCTTCTCCCTCTCCGTATGGAGTTCGGGGGACGCCCTGGTGGGCGGCGCCAAGCGCCTGGTCGACCTGCCGGAAACCGACCTGACCCTGGGCCTGGCCTACGGCCTGTTCGCGATCCTGGTACTGACGGTGTGCATCTACGGCTTCCGCTTCATGCTGTGGGTCAACCGCATTGCCGTCTGGGCGGCGAGCCTGCTGTTCCTGCTGGGGATCTTCGCCTTCGCGCCGGCCTTCGACAGCCAGTTCGCCGGTACCCTGGCCCTCGGCCAGGCGGGTTTCTGGGCGGCCTTCATCGGTGCCGCGCTGGTGGCCATGAGCAACCCGATTTCCTTCGGCGCGTTCCTCGGCGACTGGTCGCGCTACATCCCCCGCGAAACGCCGAAAGGCCGGATCATGCTGGCGGTGATCGCCGCGCAGATCGCCACCCTGATTCCCTTCCTGTTCGGCCTGGCCACCGCCACCATCGTGGAGATCAAGGCGCCCGACTACATCGCCGCCAACAACTACGTCGGCGGCCTGCTGGCGGTCTCGCCGAGCTGGTTCTTCCTGCCGGTGTGCCTGATCGCGGTGATTGGCGGCATGTCCACCGGCACCACCTCGCTGTATGGCACCGGCCTGGACATGTCCAGCGTGTTCCCGCGGGTGCTGTCGCGGGTCAAGGCGACCCTGCTGATCGGCGTGCTGTCGATCGCCTTCATCTTCATCGGGCGCTTCGCCGCCAACCTGGTGCAGAGCGTGTCGACCTTCGCCGTGCTGATCATCACCTGCACCACCCCGTGGATGGTGATCATGCTGATCGGCCTGCTGGTGCGTCGCGGCTTCTACTGCCCGGACGACCTGCAAGTCTTCACCCGTGGCGAGCAAGGTGGCCGCTACTGGTTCCAGCACGGCTGGAACTGGCGTGGCCTGGGGGCCTGGATCCCCAGCGCGCTGGTCGGCCTGTGCTTCGTCAACCTGCCCGGGCAGTTCGTCGGTCCGCTGGGCAACCTGGCCGACGGCATCGATATCAGCCTGCCGGTGACCCTGGGCCTGGCCTCGCTGGTGTACCTGGCCCTGCTCAACCTGTTCCCGGAGCCGGCCGCGGTCTACGGCCCCAACGATCCACGCAGCAAGAGCACGGATTCGCTCGGTAAACCGGTCATGCGCCAAGCCGCCTGACTCAAGCATGACCTGTAGCGGCAGGCTCGCCGGCAATCACGCCTCACACGACGGGTCCGCCAGACCGCGTCGCCTTGATTGCGGCAAGCCTCGCTTCTACAGCAAGCCACTATAAGAAAGACAATCGGAGACACGCCATCATGGCTTTAGATCTATTCGTCGTACTCATCTACGCCGCCGGCATGCTGGTGCTCGGCTATTACGGCATGCGCAAGGCCAAGACCCACGAGGACTACCTGGTAGCCGGCCGCAACCTGGGCCCGACCCTGTACATGGGCACCATGGCCGCCACCGTGCTGGGCGGTGCCTCCACCGTCGGCACCGTGCGCCTGGGCTATGTCCACGGCATCTCCGGCTTCTGGCTGTGCGCGGCGCTGGGCCTGGGCATCATCGCCCTCAACCTGCTGCTGGCCAAACCGCTGCTCAAGCTGCGGATCTTCACCGTTACCCAGGTCCTGGAAAAACGCTACAACCCGATGGCCCGCCAGGCCAGCGCGGTGATCATGCTGGCCTACGCGCTGATGATCGGCGTGACCTCGATCCTCGCCATCGGCACCGTGCTGCAAGTGCTGTTCGGCCTGCCGTTCTGGATTTCGGTGCTGCTGGGCGGTGGCGTGGTGGTGATTTATTCGGCGATCGGCGGCATGTGGTCGCTGACCCTGACCGACATCGTCCAGTTCGTGATCAAGACCGTCGGCCTGATGTTCATCCTGCTGCCGATCTGCCTGTACCGCGTCGGCGGCTGGGATGAGCTGGTGGCCAAGCTGCCGGCGTCCAGCTTCAGCTTCACCACCATCGGCTGGGACACCATCGTCACCTACTTCATGATCTACTTCTTCGGCATCCTGATCGGCCAGGACATCTGGCAACGGGTGTTCACCGCCAAGACCGAAAAAGTCGCGCAATACGCAGGCACCGTCGCCGGCTTCTACTGCATCCTCTACGGTCTGGCCTGCGCCTTGATCGGCATGGCCGCGCATGTCTTGCTGCCGGACCTGGACAACGTCAACAACGCCTTCGCCGCCATCGTCAAAGCCTCGCTGCCGGACGGCATCCGTGGCCTGGTGATCGCCGCGGCCCTGGCCGCCATGATGTCCACCGCCAGCGCCGGCCTGCTGGCCGCCTCCACCACCCTGACCGAAGACCTGTTGCCCAAGCTGCGTGGCGGCAAGCAGTCGAGCCTGGGGATCAACCGCCTGTTCACCCTGCTGACCGGCATCGTGGTCCTGGGCATCGCCCTGGTGGTCAACGACGTGATCAGCGCCCTGACCCTGGCCTATAACCTGCTGGTGGGCGGCATGCTGATCCCGCTGATCGGGGCGATCTTCTGGAAACGCGCGACCACCGCCGGCGCCATCGCCAGCATGGGCCTGGGTTTCCTCACCGCGCTGGCGTTCATGTTCAAGGACGGCCTGGACGCCAACACCCCGATCTACTACAGCCTGGCTGTCGGCCTGATCAGCTTCGTGGTGGTGAGCCTGTTGTCTCGTCGCCCGGCAACCCTGGCCAACGCGATCTAACCTCAGGTCAGACGCCGTACATTTTTCTTCGGCGGGTGCAGCGTCGGTGGCTGCACCCGTTTTTTTTCGCCTGGAGGAAAGTCGATGAAGATTGTCAGCCGCGACCGCTGGTTCGAAGTCAGAAGCCTGAGCGACGGGATTCGGCTGATCCACGAGCCCTATATCCGGCCGTTCTATCGCTGCAACCTGTGGCATATCCAGGGTCGCGACAGGGACCTGCTGCTGGACAGCGGCTCCGGCCTGGTCAGCTTGCGCGAACAGTTGCCCTGGCTCACCGAACGGCCGTTGCTGGCGGTGGCCAGCCATTGCCATTTCGACCATATCGCCGGGCATCACGAATTCCCCGAACGCCTGGTGCACCCGGCCGAGGCGCAGATCCTAGCCGCGCCTGACGGGGCCAATACCTTGTCGGCCGCCTTCGTTGGCGACGCGATGTTCGAGGCCCACCCGGATTGCCCGCTGTGCTACGCCGAATATCGGGTCAAGGCCGCCCCGGCGACGCGCCTGATCGAGGAAGGCGACGTGCTCGACCTGGGCAACCGTAGCCTCCAGGTGCTGCATACGCCCGGCCATTCCCCCGGGGGGATCAGCCTCTGGGAAGCCGCCAGTGGCACCCTGTTCAGCGGCGACATCATCTACGACGGTCCGTTGGTCGAAGACGCCTACCACTCCAACCTGGAGGACTACGCTGCCAGCCTGAGACGCCTGTACCAACTGCCGGTGCGGACTGTGCATGGCGGCCATTTCGGCAGTTTTTCGGGAACGCAGCTGCGCAGGATGATCGAGGATTGGATCCGCCGGCACCCATGAAGCTGTGCTGTACTGCACACAATCGCGCCCGCTTCAAAGACCATGCGCAGGCCCCTGGCGAAAAGAGCCAAGATGAAAAGAGCCGAAGTCCGACAAGCCGTGCATGACTTCATCAGCCGCCTGCTGGATGGCAACGACGGATTTGCCGACGACGTGAGCCTGCAGGAGCTGGGGTTGGACAAGCAGGATATCGAGGACCTGATCTTCCACCTGGAAGATCAGTTTGGACTGACCGCCTTCACTCACGAAGAAGACCAGATGCTCAAGGCGGCGAACAGCGCCAATGACTTGAGCCGGTTTCTGCTGAAGATTTCACGGCACTGAAGACTCCACGGCGCCAAGCACCATGGGCGGGTTGCGAGTTGACGGGTTTGGATCAGAAGGCGGCAACCGTTCGCGAGTGAACCTGCCCTCGCGCGGCTGAAAAGTGACGGGAGCAGGCTGGATGCCTGCCCCATTCCCGAGCCGATGGTTAGCGGCGACGCTGTTGCCGACGCCGTTGTTCGTCGTCTGTGCGGATTGGCACCGGCTGCAATGGCGGCTCGATCAGCCCCAGTGCGACCCCGAGGTCGTGAAGCCAGTTTTGCAGTTTCTCTTTCATAGTGCCCCCCTTAAGGGTCGTGCCTGGCGGCTGGGTTCTGAAGCCGCTTCGCTCTGATAATAGCGCTAACTTTCGCCCAGTGCTCCCCCCGGATAGCAATGATCTGTTACCGGATTAATCCGAATCAGCCAGCCCGTTTCAGGCCGTCGCCCGCTGATCCGTCTGACTCGCCTGTTGCAGCTCGATCCAGGCATTGAGGTTGGCGCCGAGCATGCCCTTGCGCCACATCAGCCAGGTGGTGGCACTGGCGAATGGCTCGGCCAGCGGGTGAACCGCCACGCTCTCGCGACCGGGCAGGCTGGCGAGCATCGACGCCGACATCAGCGCCACCCCGGACCCGGCAATCACGCAGGCCAGCATTCCCTGATAGGACTCGATTTCTATCGCCCGCCCCATGGCCGCTTGGTAGTGGGCGAACCAGGACTCCAGGCGCAGGCGGTACGAGCAGCCGCGGCGAAAGGTAAATACCGCACGCCCTTCGACATCCCGGGCACTGCGGATCGGCGGGTGGTCCGCTTCGCTGATCAACACCAGCTTTTCATCGCACAGCGGCACCCCGTCCAGGCTGGCCAGCTCCAGCGGGCCGTCCACCAGCACTGCATCCAGGCGCCCGGCCAGCAAGCCTTCGAGCAACTCGCTGCTGGGCGCCGATTGCACCTGCAGGTTCACCGCCGGGTAGGCGCGGTGGTAACGCGCCAGCAGCGCCGGTAATTGAATCGCTGCCGTGCTGTACATGGTGCCCAGTACGAAATCCCCGGCCGGCTGACCGCCCTGCACCGCCCCATGGGCCTCATCGCGCAGGGCAAACAGGCGCGCGGCGTAATCGAGCAGCACCTTGCCCGCCGGCGACAGTTGCAGCCGCTGCCGTTCCCGAAGGAACAGCTCGACCCCCAGTTGCTCTTCCAGTTGCTTGAGCCGCGTCGACAGGTTGGACGGCACCCGATGCAAGCGCTCGGCCGCCCGAGTGATGGAACCTTCCTCGGCGACCGCCTGGAAGATGCGCAACTGGCTGAACTCCACGACCATTCTCCAAAATCGAACAAGTTACTTAATATTATTCATTTTTATAGAAAGTCAATCAGTCCTAGCCTGACGGTCATCGCCTCTTCGACGGAGCCCGGACCATGTCACCGCTGATTCGCTTACTCGCCAGTTTCATTGCCCTGATGATGGCCATGGGCATCGGTCGCTTCGCCCTCACCCCGCAACTGCCACACCTGCTGAGCGAAGGCCAGGTCGACCTGACCGACACTGGCCTGATCGCCGCCGCCAACTACCTGGGGTATTTCATCGGCGCGCTGGATGCCATGTTCGCCCGCCGCCCGGCCCAGGTTCGCCGGCGTCTGTTGGGCGGGCTGTGGCTGTGCGTGCTGCTGACCCTGGCCTCGTTCTGGGCCGGCGGCTTCTGGGCGCATTCGGTATTGCGCTTCGGCACCGGCGTGGCCAGTGCCTGGGTGATGGTGATGATCGCCGCCCTGAGCCAGTCGCTGGCCCTGGCCGCCGGCCGGCCACGCCTGGGCGCCCTGGTGTTTGCCGGGCCCGGGCTGGGGATTTTCCTCACCGGCCTGCTGGCCCTGGGCTCGAACCTGCTGGGGCAAAGCTCCGCGATCCTGTGGCTGGTGTACGCCGCGGCCGGCCTGCTGATGCTGCTGGTGATCCTGCCGATCCTGCCGCAACCCGCCATGCCCGCACTGACCGCCCAGATGCCACACGCCTCGACCCACAGCGGCATCCCCCGCCTCGGGCTGATTTATGCGCTGTACGGCCTGGGTTACATCATCCCGGCAACCTTCCTGTCACAGATGGCCAGCGCGCGCTTTCAAGGGCAATGGCAGGCCGACCTGTTCTGGCCGTGCTTCGGTCTGGCGGCGGCCATCGGCGTGGGGCTGGTCAGCCTGCGCCGACACAGCCCGAACGCCACCCGTCACTGGCTGATGGCGACCTTGTGGCTGCAAGCCGCCGGGGTCTTCGCCTGTCTGCTGGGCAGTGGCGCCGGCCTGGCGCTGGGGGTGATTCTTTGCGGCGCGCCGTTCCTGGCCTGCATGCAGTTGGTGATGCAGCGCTCACGGGAGTTGGCGCCCCATGCAGCCCAGCGCAACGCCGGTTTGCTCACGGCCTGCTTCGCCATGGGCCAGTTGAGCGGGCCACTGCTGGCGGCCCTGAGCAGCCATTTCAGCGGTAGCCTGCAACCGGCGCTGATCGTCGCCGGCAGCAGCCTGCTACTGGCGGGGGTCTTGCTGTTGAGGCAACAACCGCTTGCCCGGGAATGCCACGCCACGGCCTGAGCCTGGGGTTACAGCAGGCTGCGGATCCGCCGGCGCAGCCACTGTTCGGCGCTGACGAAAGTGATGCCCAGCAACACCAGCACCGCGCCAATGACGAAATTGAGGCTCAGGGGTTCGCCCAGCAACAGGACCCCGAAGGTGACACCGAACAGCGGCGTCATGAAGGAAAACACCGCCAGGTTGGCGGCCAGGTAACGGCGCAGCAACCAGAACCAGGTCAGGTAGCTGAAAAAGGACACCACCAATCCCTGGAACAGCACGCTGGCCACCGCCACCGGGGTCAGGCTGACATGGGTGACCTGGCCGCTCAGCACGGCGATCAGCAGCAGGCCAACAAAACCGACGATCAGCTGATAGAACAGGGTCAGGGTCGCTGGCGCCTCGGACAGGCGCGACGCGCGCACCACCACCGTGGTCGCGCCCCAGGCCAGGCCGGCCAGCACACCCAGGGCGTCGCCAAGCAGCATGCGCGTGTCCAGGTTATCCAGCGAAATGCCGCCGGCGAAGGCCACGCCAATGCCGATGAACGCCAGCAGAATCCCCAGCCACTGCAAGGGCCTGAGGCGCTCGCTGGGCAGCAGCCAGTTCACCCCCAGCGCGGTGAAGATCGGCGCGGTATAGAGAAACACCGACATGTGCGCCGCGCTGGTGAGCTTGAGCCCTTCGGCGATAAACAGGAACTCCAGGCCAAACAGGCTGCCGGCCAGCAAGCCGCCGCGCCAGGTACTGCCGATCTGCGACCAGCCGCCCTTCCAGCACATCAGCAAGGCCACCAGCAGCGCCGAAATGCCCGAACGCGCGGCCGCCTGCATCACCGGTGCGATATCCGCCGCGGCCCACTTGATCATCACCTGCTGCACGCCCCAGATCAGGCACAGCCCCAACATCACTTGTAGTGCAAAACCGTCGGCGCTGCGCCGCTCGATACTCACCGCAGCCCCTCGGGCAGACTCATAGACATGGCAGTTACTCGACAGAAACGACAAAGCCCCGGAACCGGTCCGGGGCGAAGAATGGATGTGCTGTCGATTATCAACCAAACGGACAGAAAAAGACGCCTGGAAAAGACCTTTTCCTGGCCGCGCCGTCAGCTCGACGCCGTCGGGCTCAGCCTCAGGGATGGCAGGGCCTCACGGCGCGCGAGGAGAAAAAACAGCGCGCCACCGAGGAAACACCCGGTGAACCAGGCGAAGTTGGCCATCGGCTGCAGCGCCGGCGTGAAGGTGATCGCCACGCCCATCAGGGTCGCCGGCACCAGCGCCTTGACCGCGGTCCAGTTGACTCCGCCGCTGTAGTAATAACGCCCGTCCGGGCCGTCGTTGAACAGCGCGCCGATATCGATCTGCTGCTTTTTGATCAGGTAGTAGTCCACCAGCAGAATGCCGAACAGCGGGCCGATAAAGGCGGCCAGCACGTCGAGGGTGTAGTGGATTACCTGTGGGTTGTTGAACAGGTTCCAGGGAGTGATGAATATCGACGCCAGGGCCGCGATCATCCCACCGGTGCGCCAGCTGATCCGGCTCGGAGCGACGTTGGCGAAGTCGAAGGCCGGCGAGACGAAGTTGGCAACGATGTTGATGCCGACGGTGGCAGTGACAAAGGCGAAGGCGCCGAGCAGCACCGCGACGTCGTTGTCGATCCGCGCCACGGTGGCGATCGGGTCATGGAGCATTTCACCGAACACCGGCAGGGTGCCGGAGACAATGACCACGGTCACCAGAGAGAACGCCAGGAAGTTCACCGGCAGCCCCCAGAAGTTGCCGCGTCGTACATCCTGCATGCTGCGGCAGTAGCGGCTGAAGTCGCCGAAGTTCAGGGTCGGCCCGGAGAAGTAGGACACCACCAGCGCCGTGGCGACGATCACCTGGCCGAATGCCTGCCAGCCCGACAGCGACTTCTCCCCCAGGGTGAAGCTGATGTTGCTCCAGCCGGCCTTCCAGACGATCCAGCCGGCGAGGAGGAACATCACCGCGTAGACCACCGGCCCCGCCCAGTCGATAAAGCGCCGGATCGACTCCATGCCGGCCCAGAACACCAGGGCCTGGACCAGCCACAGCGCCAGGAAACCGAACCAGCCCAGGTAGGACAGCCCGGCAAAATGCGGCTCGGCATAGGCCGCCATGGCCGGGAAAAAGCGCAGCACCACAATGATCAGGGCGCTGGACGCCAGGTAGGTCTGGATCCCATACCAGGCCACCGCGATCAGGCCGCGAATCACCGCCGGGATATTCGCCCCGAATACACCGAACGCCAGCCGGCAGATCACCGGGTATGGCACCGCCGCCTGCTGGCTGGGCCTGGCCACCAGGTTGGCGATCAGTTGCACGATGCAGATCCCCGCCAGCAGGGCCACCAGCACTTGCCAGCTGGCCAGCCCGAGGGCGAACAGGCTGGCGGCGAACACATAACCTCCGACGCTGTGCACGTCACTCATCCAGAAGGCGAAGATGTTGTACCAGTTCCACTTCTGCGGCAGCGGCCCCAGGTCCTGGTTGTACAAGCGCGGGCTGTAGCCCTTGGGTAGTTGCTCGGTCATTGCAAGGCTCCTTGTTGGACAGGCCCTGCCCCCGCGATTGACCTTGCGACCACACTGCGTACGGGAGCCGACATGAGTTGTATACGAAGCGCTACGCAGAATGCGTGCCATACCGGAAAAACCTGTAGGCGAACGGCGCGGATCGCTTGTCCATCAAGGGCTGGGGCTTGGCTGCACAACGATGATCAGCAGCCGGGATCAGCGGCAGACATGCCCACTGGCTGTGCACGACTGCCTGATATCAGTGCATCAGGAATGGCTTGAAACTGTATACAGCGACCATGACAACGATCGAAGACGCCGACTCTGACGTCCCTCAACGCAGCCAGGAAAAAAGGCAATAAAAAACCGCTGCCGGTTCCGGCAGCGGTTTTTTCGGACAGTCCAGCGGGTCGTTAGCGCCGCCGAAGGGTTCTTCGACCGCAACTACGCCAGGGAGGAACGAATCAGCTCAGTTCAATGCGGTCGGCATGAATAACGATCTGGCCATTCTTGTACAAGGCACCGATGGCCTTCTTGAAGTTGCCCTTGCTGACGCCGAACAGGCCACTGATCACCGTCGGATCGCTCTTGTCGCTGACCGGCAAGGTGCCATTGTTTTCCCGCAACTTGGCGAGGATCTTCGCGTTCAGGCTGCTGGCCAGTTCTTCACCCACCGGTTGCAGGCTGAGGCTGATCTTGCCGTCGGCGCGGATCTCTTTGATGAAGCCCTTTTCCTGTTTGCCCGGACGCAGGAACTTGAACACTTCGTTCTTGTGGATCAGGCCCCAGTGCTTGTTGTTGATGATCGCCTTGAAGCCCATGTCGGTGCTCTCGGCCACCAGCAGATCGACTTCCTGGCCGACCTTGTAGGTCACCGGAGCCTTGTCCAGGTAGCGGTCCAGACGGGCCGTGGCGGTGATGCGGCGGGTGTGCTTGTCGAGATAGACGTGCACCACGCAATACTCGCCGGCGGTCAGCTGGCGCTTTTCCTCGGAGTACGGCAGCAGCAGGTCCTTGGGCAGGCCCCAGTCGAGGAACACACCGATACTGTTAACTTCCACGACTTTAAGACTGGCGAATTCACCGACTTGAACTTTGGGTTTTTCGGTAGTTGCAATTAACTTGTCGGCGCTATCCAGATAAACGAAAACATTCAACCAGTCTTCATCTTCACTAGGAATATCCTTGGGAATATAACGATTGGGCAGCAATATTTCGCCATCCGCCCCGCCGTCCAGATATAAACCGAAGTTAGTGTGTTTAACCACTTGCAAACTGTTGTAGCGCCCGACTAAAGCCATTTCCAATACCCTCATTGCGTGGGCGGCATTCTACCCGGTTTTCCGCTCCTGGTTGGCCCGAGTCGCCGGATAGCAGCGGATATTTTCCTGAATGCCTTGATTTTTATGGCTTTGCGCCAGCGACCGGTTCCGCCCGTCAGGCCAGCCGGCGGCGACTTTTGCCTCAGCGCCCCCGAGCAAGCCGCTCTTTGTGCCATTGTCTTTATTTAAAACAGCAGCTTATGGGGATATTCCCGAGATCAACTTAGGATTATTCGGGAGTTTTCGACTGTTATTCCAGGAGGATATTTACCAAGCAATTGTCAAGCATTTCATGTATGATGGCTGGCCAAATTAATTTTCTGAAGGTTAATGGCCGCCATGCGTGTAAAAGCATCCAACAGCAAAGCAAAGCCAGCTCCAGCCGTTGAAACCAGCGAATCGATCAACGATCAGATTGCTGCTTTCCTGAAATCCGGCGGCGAGATCCAGCAAATTGCCAAAGGCGTCAGCGGCCAGACTTTCGGCCCGTCCAAGCAGATCAGCCTGGGCAAGAAGTAATCCCCCCGCCACACCTCCTGGTCCCTATGCGCTTTGAGCCTCAAAGCGCTAGGACTAGAGTTCTGACTCCTCCCCTCCCATAAAAATCGACGAACGGCCCTCATCCCCGAGGTTTCGCCGGTATCCTTGCACACGTCTAGATCGGGCATTCCAGTAGGTTCCGCGGTTCCTGCTCCTCGCATTTCATGGAGTGAAGCATGCTCAAACCCTCCCATGTGCTGCTTGCCAGCCTTCTCGCCAGCCCCTTGGCCCACGGGCAGATCTTCCAGCGCGAACTGGGGGACTTCGACCTCAAGCTCAGCAGCACCCCGAGCCGCAGCATGGCCCAGGGCCTGGTCAAACCCTCGGCCACCGGCTCGTTCCATGGCGGCCTGGACCTGACCCATGACAGCGGCTGGTACATCGGCCAGTGGTCGCCGAGCATGGGCCTGGGCGAGAGCGACCTGGAAGTGGACTCCTACCTGGGCTTCAAGCGCCCCTTCGATCAGACCCTGGGTTATGAGGTGGGGATGATCCAGTACAACTACCCGCAACTGGCCCCGCAGGACAGCCAGGAGTTCTATGGCGGCCTGACGCTGCTGGGCAGCCGCTTCGGCGCCGCGTTCAGCCAGGAACCGGACAAGCGCAACAGCACCCTGTTCGCCGACCTGGGCGGCAACCAGCCCTTCGGCATTGGCGTCAGCATCAAGTACACCACTCATCAGCTGGGCAACCCGGTTTCGGTGAGCAGCGGCTACGTCAGCAGCTTCAACGACTGGTCGATCAAGTTCTCCCGCCCCTGGATGGGCATCGACCTGAAACTGATCTACAGCGACTCCAACCTCAACGGCAGCGATTGTTCGGCCTATTCTGGACATAACGCGCAATGCGACGGTCTGCTCACCTTCAAGGCCGAGCATTCGTTCTATTGAGCGGCTGAACTGCCGGAAGCTTTCCGGGTTCAGATAAGAAACCCATGCTTACAAACCCAGGCCTTCGCAAGGACTTGCCATGTCGCGCCGGCTGCAACACCTCACCCTGCTACTGCTGTTGAGCCTGGTGCTGACCTCCTGCAATCGTGTCGGCCTGGCTTACCGCAACCTCGATGTGATCATTCCCTGGACGCTCAATGACTACCTGGAAATGAACCGCGAGCAGAAAATCTGGTTCAACCAGCGCCTCAAGGAGCACCTGAGCTGGCACTGCAGCACGCAGTTGCCCGGCTACCTGGACTACCTGGACCGTCTGCAGCAGATGGTCGCACGCAATCAGGTCAACGATGCCGAGCTGCAAGAGTTCACCCGCGGAGCCAAGCAGGCCATTGCCCAGACCGCCCGCGCGATCGCGCCTTCGGCCATCGAGTTGCTGCGGGGCCTGGACGACCGACAGGTCGCGGAAATGAAGTCGGCCTTCGCCAAGGACATGCGCCAACGTCGCAGCAAATACCTCAAGCCACCACTGGAGCAACAGATCAGGCTGCGCACCGAACGCATGGACAAGCGCCTGACTACCTGGCTCGGCCCCCTCACTCCTGAACAGACCCAGCGGGTGGCGGACTGGTCAACGTCCCTCGGCGAACAGAACCAGCTCTGGCTCGCCAATCGGGCCAACTGGCAGGCACAGTTCAGCGCCGCGCTGGAGCAACGCCAGAACAGCGACTTCGACAGACGCATCGAGCGCCTGCTGGTGGATCGTGAAAGCTTCTGGACACCGGCTTATCGCCAGGCCTATGCCAACAGCGAACAGGCGGCGCGCAACCTGCTGGTGGACGTGATGGCCAAAAGCACGCCAGCCCAGCGCGAGCATCTGCGCAACAAGCTGCAGAACGTGCGCGATGAGTTCGAAGCGTTGAAATGCATGAAAGAAACCCGCCTGAAATAACGCCTGAAGTGCTCTCGCCCCCATGGCAGAGCCTGAGCTCAGATCCCAGTTATAAGTCGCCATCCTGATTCAACCTCCCACCATGAAAGGCATAGCGCCACCTATAGCCGTTCAGCAGCATCGAGCAGGCGGGCGACCGTTGGGCGGAACCGTCCGGCGGCTGTCGATTTGCCCGCGGGCGAAACGACTAGCCTGTGTAGGCACTGTCGCCGCGCACCTTTGCCGCAGGAGAAGACGTCATGCACCTCAACGATCATCCGGTCGTATCCCGGGAACAATGGATACAGGCCCGCAAGCAGCACCTGATTCACGAAAAGGCGTTCACCCGCCAACGCGACCAGCTCAGCGCCGAGCGGCGTGCCCTGCCCTGGGTGAAAATCGACAAGCCCTACCGCTTCCAGGGCCCCCACGGCGAACTGAGCCTGGCCGACCTGTTCGGCGATCGCAGCCAACTGGTGGTCTACCACTTCATGTTCGCCGAAGGCTGGGACGAAGGTTGCCCGGGCTGCTCCTTCCTCTCCGATCACATCGACGGCGCCAACCAGCACCTGGCCCACCACGACATCGCACTGGTGGCGGTATCCCACGCACCCTTCGCCGAGTTCCAGGCGTTCAAGCGGCGCATGGGCTGGAAGTTCGACTGGGTTTCGTCCGCCGGCTGTGATTTCAACTACGACTTCGGGGTCTGCGCCCGGGCCGACGAGGTCGCCGCCGGCACCGCCACCTACAACTACGAAAAAACCGACGGCGCCGAAGAAGAGCTGCCTGGCCTCAGCGTGTTCTATCGCAATGAAGCCGGTGAGATCTTCCACACCTACTCCACCTACGCCCGTGGCCTGGACCTGCTGGTGGGGGCCTACAACTACCTGGACCTGACGCCCAAGGGGCGCAACGAAGAACAGATCATGGACTGGGTCAGGCACCATGATCGTTATGACGACAAACCAGCCGCCAGTTGCTGCCATGGCGGTTCCTGAGCGCCGGACCGCGATCGCGGGCCTGCAGGAGCCGGCTTGCGATCACGTTCGTCCGGCCGACGGAAAAAACCCGCCCGGCACAACCCCGTGGCTTGGCCCCCGGCTAAACTTGGCTCCATGAGCCCCGCCTATCACAGCCTCCACGAATACACCCAACGCATGAACCGGGTGCTGGAGTATATCGATCAACACCTGGACCAGCCGCTGGAGCTGGCGGAACTCGCGCAGGTCGCGCATTTTTCGCCCTTTCACTTTCATCGCCTGTTCACCGCCTGGGTCGGCGAAACCCTGGGCGACTACCTGCGCCGACGCCGCCTGGCCTGTGCCGCCTATCAGCTGGCCAGCCATCCAGAAATGAGCATTCTGGAGGTGGCCCTGGAAGTCGGCTTCAGCTCCGGCGAAGCGTTCTCCCGGGCGTTCAAGCAGCATTTCTCGGTCACCCCGAGCACCTGGCGCAGCACCGAACCCAAACGCTGGCACCGCCGCCTCAGCGACGTCCGCGAACGGCGCCTGCGGGAATTGAGCAATCCTGATCAGACGCACATCCCGGCCTTCGACGATCCTGACGCCTTCATCCACCTGAAGGAGCTTTTGATGAACGTCACCCTCAAGGAACTGCCACCGGTCCGCGTCGCCTACCTGCGTTATATCGGCCCCTACGGGTCGGGCATCGGCACCTTCTGGCGCGACACCGTCGCCCCCTGGATGGTCGAAAACGGCCTGTTGGGCCGCGTGCGTTACGGCATCGGCCACGACGATCCCTACGTCACCCCACCCGAAAAATGCCGCTACGACGCCTGCGTCGAAGTCCCCGACGACTTCAAGGCCAGCGCCCCCGCCGTCGTCACCACCCTGCTCGGCGGCCTCTACGCCATCGCCCACTACCAGGGCAAAGGCCCCGACATCGCCGACGCCTGGACCGAACTGTGCCGCGACTGGCTGCCCAAGAGCGGCATGCAATTCGACGCCCGGCCAGCGTTCGAGCGTTATCCGGTAGACGCGAAATACGACATGAAGACGGGGGAACTGGAGTGTGAGATCTGTATTCCGGTGAAGGCGTTGTAAGCCGCGCTGAGCGCGGGCGAAATGATACGGGGCAGTCTGTGCTGCCCCGTTTTTCCCCAGCCCAGGTCTAAAGACTGTCGCTGGTGGAGAACTCACTTCCAGTGCTCGACCGGGTTGCGCTGAATGAACCACTCGAACTGGATCTACCGGACACGCCTGTGCTTGAACTGCTCCAACTGGTGGTGCTCGAAATGCTCCACGAGCCGGAAACCACTGTGGTCGCCTGACGATGGCTGTTGACTTCACTCTCCACCTGGGAAAGGGACAAGGTACCCTTCATGAACCCAAGCAGCAACGCCTCCAGATTCATACCTTCAGAGTAGGTGGAACCAATGCTGACCTTATCTCCGGACAGCAAATCGCGCTCGAGCTGTTTAGCCCGCTGGTAATCAAGCTCGGCCTCCTTGTACTTCAGATCCAGCAAAGACACTTGGCGTTGCAGCTCCTCGAGCTCGACCCGCCCATCACGGACCTTTTGCACCAGCTCGTCATCCTGAGGGGTCGTGGTCTGCCCGGCCAGCTGCTCAAGGGCCGGAAGACTCATCTGTGCAAGTTGCCGAGACAGCAGTTCGAAAGCCTGAGTAAAGTGCTCGTCGCGGCGGTCGGCATACCTGTCCAGCTGTTCATGGATCGCATTGGCCTGGGCCTTGCCCAACTCGACAGCCCGATTGCGCTTCTCCAGCCGCGCCTGCAACACAGAGGTATCGGTGCCGGCCAACAGGGTCTGGTAACGCTGCGCCAGGTTGGCCTCCTGAACACCCCGATTCGCCTCATGCTGCCAACGGGCCCCTTCATTGGCTTCCTGCATGGCCAGAAGTGTCTGCTCGGCCGCACTGTTTTGTGCGAAGTTGCACAACCGCGCAATCCAGCGGTCCAGTTCATGCATCAACGTCCCGCGTGAATAGCGCTCCGTACCGAATCCGCACTCTTTCAGGTAGAGGTACAGTTGATCGCGCTGGAACGCTTCAAGCTTGCTCCGGCATTCTTCACGTAGCTCCTTGTATGACGCCGTCGCCCCATCACAAAGCGCTACCGCCTCGGCAAGCGCCGCCGTTTGCTGTTGATACTGCGGATCCGCCTCCAATTGCTGGTCCAGGCCGTGGACAATGGCCTCGATCTCCTCGGTAATTTGCTTGGCTGCCTGCAGATGCCGCCCGACACTGGCCTCGGCAACCGCCAATTGATCGCGCAACTCTTTCTCGGTCAGGCTGCGCTGTTCCAACAAGCCCAGCACCTCACTTGTCAGTTGGGCTCCACCGGTCAAATGGCAATTGGCAATCTGCTGAAACGCGCTGCTGATACCGTGCTGCAGGCGCAACTCCTGCTCGTTCGCGCTGGAAAGCTCGAGCTGGAGCTCACGCAGTTCGTGCTCGTATCGCCGGGAGTTCTCACCCAGGGATGCAATCAGGCTGCTCGGGGTCATCACCACTCCAGGAGGAATTCAGGTTTGCTTTTGAAGAGTCCGTCGGCCAACTGGTAAGTCAGCGAGTTGGCGGCCTTTGTCCCCAACACATAGTCACGCATCAGGCCGACCAGAGACAGCTCACTCTTGTTCCTTTCATAGGTGGCCTGGTCGACACGAACGCCAAAAACCGAGGCATAAACCCGTTCCCCGTTTTTGCCATCGACAAAGGGCACTGGCACTTCATTACCTGCTTCATCGACTGCCCGACTCAGGAAATACCAAGCTTTGCTTGCGGCCGGGCCGTTATTACGTTCGATCAGGGCGTCCTTTCCCGTTTGGCTGATCACATGAAAGCTCAAACGCTTTGCCGCAAAAGAACTCAGCCTTTCAATCTCTTGCAAACCGCGCTCGGCAGCCTCCGTATTCAACCCCAAGACAGCCTCGTTTACCTTTGCAAACAGGGGTTGAAACTGAGCCGAATCCTCTTTGCTCAGCCCTATCTCGCGGACACCGTTCTGTGCGTCCAGCAAGCGTGTGAGATAGGGGCTGATCAGGGTGATCCGGGCACCGAGCTTATCGACCGCTGTACGCGCCGCCGGCACACCTTGGGTGTCAGCATGATCCAGCGCGGCTCGCGCGTTGGCAGCCACGGTCACCAGCACAGGATAAGTATTGCTGAGAGAGGTGAACGTGGTTGTGGACAGCAGTTCCCTCAATTTCGAGTCAGCCGCCAGGAGCTGCGACACATCATTCAACCCAGCCTCAACAGCCTGGAGATCAGCGGCGCCTCGCTGCAGGTTCTGATTCGCCCGTTCGACCAGCACCTGGTCATTTTTCCGGCTCTCGGCAGTGACCTTCAAGGGAATCGTGGTCCGCAGGACGCGAGCCTGATTCAACCGTTCTCTAGCCTGCTCGAACATACGCTCTGCCGCCGGTACATTCGCCGCAAACACATCGGCCTCAAGCACGGACAGGCGCTTTTGCAGTTGCTCAAGCTGTACCGCCTGACTTTGAGCAAGCTCCTGAGCCCTGTCGACCTTGCTCTGGATAAAACCGGTCTTCATTCCACCCAAAAAACTCGAGGAGAAAGAGAAGCCGAATGCCACCACCCCACTCAAGATAAAAGCAATAGTCGCGGGTCTCCGCCATTTACCCCGACTGATGTAAAGCTCAGCAAGCAGCCTCGACAAGAGGTGGATCCGTGGGGGCTGGTATGTAAAACGGGCAGCAAAGAAACTCCGCACGCCCTCCTCGACCAGCGTATCCTCAACCTCGATCCCCCGGGATCGATAGAACTCGCGAATCCGTTCAGCCACCAACTGCCGGTGCCTGGGCAGGTCCAGATGTTTCTGCACCTCGGCCTGGCTGTGCCGCAGCTCATCGATGAGGGCCATGGCCCCCATCTGCTCGGTGAGGGAGACACTGCTCACCTTAGAGTCCCTTTTGCAGGAGCGCGCTGAAACGACGCTTGCTGTCCTCGGTGATCGACTCGATCTCGGCGGCCGCCGCAGACGACTCTTTGCGCAACTCCTGGATCAGGCTCAGGCTGCTGGCCTGGAACTCCACCACGGCCTCGGCCAGCGCTTTGACCGAGCTGACCTTCAGGTTCGAACCATAGCCCGCCTTCAGCGCGGCATTGAGCTGCTCCCCGCCCACTTTGGCCTGCGCCTCGAGACTGGAGTTGATCCCCTCGTTCATCGCATTAAGGGTATTGGTGACTTCAGCCAGCCCGCCGGAGGACGTGAAGCCCGCCGCCAGGCCGGTAAGCACGATCTCATTGGTGGCGAAAAAGCTTACGGCACGCTGGTACAGACGCTCCTTCACCGAGTGGTACTGGCTCAAACGCGCGAACACCAGCTCGGCCGCGTTGTAGGCCGCCTTCAACTGATCGGCGATGTCGGTGATGATCTGGTAGCGCTTGTCCTCGTCCTGCAGATTGCGCAGCGCCACATCCCGCGCCAACTCCAGCTTCACCCGCTCGGCCGCCTCCAGCTCGGCCACCTCAAGCGCCGCGCTGGCATCCGCCAGGGTTTTACGGCCGGCATCGAGCTGCGCCTGAGCCACTTTCTGTACCTCACAGGCATCGACCTCGGCCGTTTTCATGGCCAGCCGATAGTCCTGATAAGCCTCCAGGATCAGGGTTTCCAACTGGATCTGCTCATTGGCCGACTTGGCCACCGCCAGGTAATTCTTGCGAATGTCCTCGAAGCGATCCGGAATCGACCCACGGCGCATGTTCAGCCAGGCCAGCTGGATACGCTCGGAGAATTGCAGCTTGCCGTCGGCCATCCACTCCATCATCTGCTGCGCATCGACCTGGATCGAATCGAAACTGGCGGCGATATCGGCATAGCGGGTACTGATATCCATGCTCTGCAGCTTGTCGCGCACCGAGGCATTAAAAACCGTGGACTGTTGCAGAGTGGCGGCGATATTGGTCACCCGGTTGGCGTCATATACCGACACCTTGTCCAGCAACGCCAGCACGGGTGCATCCTGGGTGGGAAAGTTGATACCGACCGAGCGGAGGGCGGACATGGAGCGTTCGAGGTAGTTCATGAGCGTATTCCCAGTGTGGAGCCTTGGTTCAAAAGCTCCATCATCCTTTGACAGGTGAATAGGCGAAGGGGCTTCCACCCCTCGGAATCGGATACAGAATCAAGCGTTGAAAGCACCACAAGGGGCTGTGCCTTCTAGAAATCCAGGTGATGTGCGCGCACGTTCCGCACAGGGTGTTACGAGAAACAGAGCGCCATCGGAACCTCCGGAAACAGCTGCCCCAAAGCCCGGCCGAACTGACGTGCGGGCGAAATAGTAACAGACCCCAAGACTGAAAGTTCTTGTCTGGACTGTCGATTTCGTCAATGACTGACCTGCTCTATTCCCCGTCTTCCATCGGAGCGAACAGGCGTCCAATCGGGCGTTATCCTCGAAATCACCTCCCCCCTCGGAAGAGATCTCTTCCTTGAACACAGAGCTACGGTTTTCGCGAATACTGACAGCACCGACCGTTATATTTGTCGAAGCGTTTGCCACAACAGCATCCGCTATAGCGCCCAGCACCAGGAACCGCGGCGGCAACAACAGCCCTGACAAAGAGCCTTCAAGGGCCGGAATCAAGAACACGCATCTGAGTCGGCTTCCGCCCTGAACTCAAGATCGCCCTCACCTGATCAACCGCTGAACTTTTCCAAGTTCCTGGCCCTCAACCGCATAACCCTGTCGCCCCGATCAAGAGGCCACCCCATGAAATCGCTTCTCTCCCTCAGCATCGCCACCACCCTGCTCTGCGCCCTGCCCGCCTGGGCCTGCACCCTTGACGAGGCCACCGCCAAGCGTGAGCAACTGGCCCAGGAAGTGGCCAGGCTCACCGAGCAGAACCCGGCCAAGGCCAAGGAAATCAACGACGAGCTGCAGAAGATGGACCTGAGCACGGCCAGCAAGGATCTGCCGGACAAGTGCCAGTTGATCGACCAGCGCCTGAAGGAGTTGGGCGCGGCCGAGAAGAAGGCCGACAGCTGATCGCCGGCCAATAAAAAGCCCGGACAGGGTCCGGGCTTTTTCTGTTGCGCTACGGCTTATTCGGCAGCCGGTGCTGGCTTGCGGCGCTTGAGCGGCGCCATGCCGTCCTGGCTGACCAGGGCATCGCTTTTCGGCCGGTTGGCGGTCTTGCGCTTGGTCGGGGCCTTGGCCGCGGTTTTTTTCTTGTCGCCCTTGGCGTCGGTCTTTTTCTTCTTCACGCCCGCGGCCTTGCCGGAGGCCTTGACCTTCTTCGGCCCGCCGTAGGTGCCTTTGACTTCCTTGATGGTGCGACGCTCGAAGTTCTGCTTGAGGTAGCGCTCGATGCTCGACATCAGGTTCCAGTCGCCATGGCAGATCAGCGAAATGGCCAGGCCGTCGTTACCGGCACGCCCGGTACGGCCGATGCGGTGCACATACTCGTCGCCGCTGCGCGGCATGTCGAAGTTGATCACCAGGTCCAGGCCGTCGACGTCCAGGCCGCGGGCGGCGACGTCGGTGGCGACGAGGATTTTCACCCCACCCTGCTTCAGGCGGTCGATGGCCAGCTTGCGGTCCTTCTGGTCTTTCTCACCGTGCAGGACAAATGCCTTGTACTCCTGGGCCACCAGGCGGCCGTAGATGCGGTCGGCCATGGCGCGGGTGTTGGTGAAGACGATGGCCTTCTGGTAGGTCTCGTTGGCCAGCAGCCAGTTGACGATCTGCTCTTTGTGCTGGTTGTGGTCGGCGGTGATGATCTGCTGGCGGGTGGTGTCGTTCAGCTGGCTGACCGCGTTGAGCTGCAGGTGCTCAGGGTTGTTCAGGACCTTGGCGACCATCTCGCGCAGGCCCGAGCCGCCAGTGGTGGCGGAGAACAGCATAGTCTGCTGTCGGTTCGGGCACTCGTCCACCAGGCGCTGCACGTCGTCGGCAAAGCCCATGTCGAGCATGCGGTCGGCTTCGTCGAGGACCAGCACTTCCACTTCTTTCAAATCGAGGTTGCCGGCGTTCAGTTGCTCGATCAGGCGGCCCGGGGTGCCGATCAGGATGTCCGGCACCTTGCGCAGCATGGCGGCCTGGACCTTGAAGTCTTCGCCACCGGTGATCAGGCCGGCCTTGATGAAGGTGAACTGCGAGAAGCGTTCGACTTCCTTCAGGGTCTGCTGCGCCAGTTCGCGGGTCGGCAGCAGGATCAGGGTCTTGATGCTGACGCGGATCTTCGCCGGACCGATCAGGCGATTGAGAATCGGCAGGACGAACGCGGCGGTCTTGCCGCTGCCGGTCTGTGCCGTCACCCGCAGGTCACGCCCCTGGAGCGCGAGCGGAATGGCCGCTGCCTGCACAGGCGTTGGCTCGACAAATTTAAGCTCGGCCACGGCTTTGAGCAGGCGTTCGTGCAGGGCGAATTGGGAAAACACGGGTGCTACCTCGAAGATATGCAAAAAAACAGCTGCATAGGGTAACGGTTTCGGGCGCGAAGGCCGAGTTTCTTTCACGCAAACCACGGTAAACAATTGGTTTTTGTCAGCGATTTGTCCTTAACGGTAACTTTCGACGGCTTAAATGTTCTAATCGATCCGTCTCGTCTCATAGAGGAAGCTTCTGACCCCATGGATTTCAAACAGCTCTGGCTCAACGTTCAAGACCTCTGGGGGGCGCTCGATGAGCACCCGCTCCTGCATTCCAGCCTAGCCCTGGTCATCCTGCTGGTGGTGGCGCTGCTCGTCGGACGAGTGGCGCGCTACCTGATCCTGCACGCGGTCAAGCTGCTCGGCCGCCAGCCGTCCCTGCACTGGCTCAACGATCTGCGCCAGAACAAGGTGTTCCATCGCCTGGCGCAGATGACCCCGTCGCTGGTGGTCCAGTTCGGCCTGCACCTGGTGCCGGAGCTGAGCAAGACCAGCCTGGTGTTCCTCGGCAACCTGGCCCTGGCCTTCACTATCCTGTTCCAGGTGCTGGCCATCAGCGCCCTGCTCAACGCCCTGCTGGACATCTACGCGCGCACCGAACACGCTCGTACCCGTTCGATCAAGGGTTATGTGCAGTTGGCGAAGATGGTGCTGTTCGTGTTCGGCGCGATCATCATCGTCGCCACCCTGATCGACCGCTCGCCGCTGCTGCTGTTGTCCGGCCTGGGCGCCATGTCGGCGGTGATCCTGTTGGTCTACAAGGACACCCTGCTGTCGTTCGTCGCCAGCGTGCAGCTGACCAGCAACGACATGCTGCGAGTCGGCGACTGGATCGAAATGCCCCAGGTCGGCGCCGACGGCGATGTGGTGGATATCACCCTGCACACGGTCAAGGTGCAGAACTTCGACAAGACCATCGTCTCGATCCCCACCTGGCGCCTGATGTCCGAGTCGTTCAAGAACTGGCGCGGCATGCAGCAGTCCGGCGGCCGGCGGATCAAGCGCAGCCTGTACATCGACGCCAGCGGCGTGCGTTTCATCAACGATGAGGAAGAAGCGCGCCTGGGCAAGGTCCACCTGCTCACCGACTACATCAGTCGCAAGCAGGCCGAGCTCAAGAGCTGGAACGAAGCCCAGGGCAATGTCGCCGCCATGTCGGCCAACCGCCGCCGCATGACCAACCTGGGGACCTTCCGCGCCTATGCCCTGGCGTACCTCAAGAGTCATCCGGACATCCAGCCGAACATGACCTGCATGGTCCGCCAGATGCAGACCACCGCCCAGGGCATTCCGCTGGAAATCTACTGCTTCACCCGCACCACGGCGTGGACTGACTACGAGCGTATCCAGGGCGATATCTTCGATTACCTGCTGGCGGTGATGCCGGAGTTCGGCCTGAGCCTGTATCAACAGCCGAGCGGCAACGACCTGCGCGCTGGCCTGCTGCCGGCGGTGCTGGGCGCCAGCCATATCCCCGAGGCGGAAAAACGCGCGCTGTAATTCCCGCCTGATCGCCCCGTCCCCGGGGCGATCACCCTCTATCTGCCTATCTGCCTATCTGCCTATCTGCCTATCTGCCTATCTGTAGGAGCGAAGCTTGCTCGCGATAGCAATCTGGCAGGCAACGCAATATCAGGCCGCTGCGCGGATCGCGGGCAAGCCTCGCTCCTACAACCTACGGTGTGACAGTTTTCGTGCCACGACGGCTGATCCACACCGCCGCCAGAATCACCAGCGCCCCGAGGAGCAGGCGCCCCAGTTCTTCGTGCTGGTTCCAGATCAACAGGTTGATCAGCAGCCCCACCGGCACATGCAGGTTGTTCATCACCGCCAGGGTCGCGCCAGTGACCAGGCAGGCGCCCTTGTTCCACCAGTACAGCCCCAGCGCGGTGGACACCAGCCCGAGAAACAGCAACACCGCCCATTGCAACGGCGCTTCGGGCAGGAAGTCCGGCTTGCCGAACAACAGGAAAGCCGGCAACACCACCGCCAGCGCCCCCAGGTAGAAGTAGCCGAAACGCCGGTAATGCGGCAGGTCGCTCGGATGGCGCGCCACCAGGTGCTTGTACAGCACCTGCCCGGCGGCATAGGTGAAGTTGGCCAGTTGCAGCAGCAAGAAGCCCATGAAGAAGTCCGGGCTGATGCGGTCGTAGCGGATCACTGCCGCCCCGGCCACCGCCACCAGCGCCGCCAGCAGGCCCCAGGGGTTGAAGCGCCGGTTCAGCGCATCCTCGATCAGGGTCACGTGCAGTGGCGTGAGGATGGTGAACAGCAGCACCTCCGGCACCGTCAGCACACGGAAACTCAGGTACAGGCAGACGTAGGTCACGCCGAACTGCAAGGCGCCGATCAGCAGCATGCCGCGCATGAACGCCGGCTCCACCTGGCGCCAGCGGGTCAGCGGGATAAACACCAGCCCGGCCAGCAGCACCCGGACCAGCACCGCGAAGTAACTGTCGACATGCCCGGCCAGGTATTCGCCGATCAGGCTGAAGGAAAACGCCTGGATCAGCGTGACAAAAAGTAGATAGCCCATTGCTCGCCTCGTCTTGAAGAGGCGGCGACGATAGCGGTTTTGCCGCGCACAATAAAACACCTTACGTAGGAGCGGGGTTGATAAATCGTGGGCAAAAAAAAGCCCGATCTCGCAAAGCGTTCAATCGGGCGGGAGCACTCAGGAGCAACAAGTGCAAAGGGAGGTTCGATGCGCAAACAAACTTGAAGGGGAGCGCAGGGCCTACTAGACCACTGCGCGATTATCTGGCGATTAACGGATCAGGCGACCTGGGCCAGTTTGGCGTTGGCCTGGTTCAGGCCCTTCTCCTGGAAGTCGCCGCCCAGGTTCATACCTTCGGCGTGAATGAACTCGACGTCGTGGATCCCGATGAAGCCCATGACCTGGCGCAGGTAAGGTTCCTGGTGGTCCGCGGTGCTGCCGGCGTAGATGCCGCCACGGGCGGTCAGTACGTAAGCACGCTTGCCGTTGAGCAGGCCCTGGGGACCGGTTGCGGTGTACTTGAAGGTCACACCGGCACGCAGCACGTGGTCCAGCCAGGCTTTGAGGGTGCTCGGGATGGCGAAGTTGTACATCGGCGCGGCCATCACCAGCACGTCGGCGGCCAGCAGTTCGTCGGTCAGTTCGTTGGAGCGCTGCAGCGAGGCCTCTTCGATCTCGTTGCGCTGCCCGGCGGGTTTCATCCAGCCGCCCAGCAGGTTGCTGTCCAGGTGCGGCACCGGGGTTACCGCCAGGTCACGCACGGTGATCTGGTCGCCCGGGTGGGCCGCTTGCCATTGCTTGATGAAGGTCTGGGTCAGCTGACGGGAAACGGAATCCTGCTGACGGGCACTGCTTTCGATGATCAGAACGCGGGACATGGGATGTAGCCTCCATCGGGAATGCTGTAGGTCGATGGAGCGCAGATTAAACAGAGTCATATCGATGAAAAAGCGCAAATAACTGCTATAACCAATCAATAAATTCGTTTATAAGCGGAGCAGGTCGCGCACCCTGCTCCGCTTTGCGCTTATTTGGCGGTACAGGTCAGGTCGATGCGCAGCTTGATGATGCTGCGGTTGAACTTGGCCGTGGCGTTCTTGAACTTGCCGGCCGCCACTTCCACCTTGCGCGTGCGCGGGGCTTCGGGACCGTTGCGAAAGACCACCGTGCAGGCGGCGTCGGTGGTGCCGTAGTTGTTCACCTGGATCGAACCGATGTCGGCATCGGTGTCGTAGGCGGTGTAGTCGATGCTCACGCCTTCGAGGTGTTTCTTCACGTCGATGGGATAGGCGAACGCACTGAGCGGTAGCAGGGCCAGCAACACACAACAGAATTTTCTCATTCGGCAGTCTCCAATAAGGAGCGCCAGCTTAGGACAAGAGGAGCTCCTCATGAAAGCGCCCCGCGTTACCCTCGATCAATGGCGAACGCTGCAGGCCGTGGTCGACCACGGCGGCTTCGCCCAGGCGGCCGAAGCGCTGCACCGTTCGCAATCCTCTGTCAGTTACACCGTGGCGCGCATGCAGGACCAACTGGGCGTGCCGCTGCTGCGTATCGATGGGCGCAAGGCCGTGCTCACCGAAGCCGGCGGCGTGTTGCTGCGGCGCTCGCGGCAACTGGTGAAACAGGCCAGCCAGCTGGAAGACCTGGCCCACCACATGGAACAGGGCTGGGAAGCCGAAGTGCGCCTGGTGGTGGACGCCGCCTACCCCAGCGCCCGCCTGGTCCGCGCTCTGACCGCCTTCATGCCGCAAAGCCGTGGCTGCCGGGTGCGCCTGCGCGAAGAAGTGTTGTCCGGGGTCGAAGAGGTGCTGCTCGAAGGCGTGGCCGACCTGGCCATCAGTGGCTTCAATATCTCCGGCTACCTGGGCACGGAAATGAGCTCGGTGGAGTTCGTCGCCGTGGCCCACCCGGAACACGCCCTGCACCGCCTGAACCGCGAGCTGAATTTCCAGGACCTGGAAAGCCAGCTGCAGGTGGTGATCCGCGACTCCGGCCGCCAACAGCCGCGGGACGTCGGCTGGCTCGGCGCCGAACAGCGCTGGACCGTCGGCAGCCTGGCCACCGCCGCCACCTTCGTCGGCAGCGGCCTGGGCTTTGCCTGGCTGCCGCGGCATATAATCGAGCGCGAACTCCGGGAGGGCCTGCTCAAGGTGCTACCGTTGGACCAGGGCGGCAGCCGCCACCCGACCTTCTACCTGTACTCGAACAAGGACAAACCCCTGGGCCCGGCCACGCAGATCCTTGTCGAGCTGCTGCGCACCTTCGACACCGCGCCGCTGGACGCGCCGTTCGCCGCCCCGGAACAAGCCTGACCCCGTACTTGAACCCTCCACGCGCCTGAACAGGAATTCAGCCATGGCCTATTTCGAACACGAAGGATGCACCCTGCACTATGAGGAATACGGCCATGGCGAACCGCTGGTGCTGGTCCACGGGCTCGGCTCCAGCACCCGTGACTGGGAAAAGCAGATCGCCGAGCTGTCCGCCCGTTACCGCCTGATCCTGCCCGACGTGCGCGGCCATGGCCGCTCCGACAAACCTCGTGGGCCCTACAGCATCGCCGGTTTCAGCGCCGACCTCATCGCCCTGCTGGAGCACCTGAACCTGACGCAGGTGCATCTGGTGGGCCTGTCCATGGGCGGCATGATCGCCTTCCAGCTCGCGGTGGATCAGCCCGGGCTGCTGAAAAGCCTGTGCATCGTCAACAGCGCACCCGAGGTCAAGATCCGCAGCGCCAACGACGCCTGGCAATGGTTCAAGCGCTGGAGCCTGATGCGCCTGCTCAGCCTGGAAACCATCGGCATTGCCCTGGCCGGCAAATTGTTCCCCCTACCTGCGCAGGCCGAGCTGCGGCAAAAGATGGCCGAGCGCTGGGCAAAAAACGACAAACGTGCTTATCTCGCAAGCTTCGATGCCATCGTTGGCTGGGGGGTCCAGGAACGACTTTCGCAAGTCGCCTGTCCAACCCTGGTCATCAGCGCCGACCGTGACTACACCCCGGTCGCACTGAAAGAAAGTTATGTGAAACTGCTGCCCGACGGACGCCTGGTGGTGATCGCCGATTCGCGTCACGCCACGCCGCTGGACCAGCCGCAACGCTTCAACCAAACCCTGCTCGAGTTTTTAACCGCAGTCGACACCACCACCCAGGATCACTGACCCATGCTGAAAAAAATCGCCCTCGTCGCCGGCTCCGTTCTGTTCGCTGCCAACCTGATGGCCGCCCAACCGGCCAAGGCGCCTCACGTCCTGCTGGACACCAGCTTCGGCAAGATCGAAGTCGAACTGGACCCGGTCAAGGCCCCGATCTCCAGCAAGAACTTCCTCGACTACGTCGACAGTGGTTTCTACACCAACACCATCTTTCACCGGGTGATCCCGGGCTTCATGGTCCAGGGCGGCGGCTTCACCCCGCAGATGGTGCAGAAGGAAACCCGCGACCCGATCAAGAACGAAGCCAGCAACGGTCTGCATAACGTACGTGGCACCCTGTCGATGGCCCGCACCTCGAACCCGAACTCGGCCACCAGCCAGTTCTTCATCAACGTCGCCGACAACGCCTTCCTCGATCCGGGTCGCGATGCCGGTTACGCAGTGTTCGCCAAAGTGGTGAGCGGCATGGACGTGGTCGACCAGATCGTCAACTCGCAGACCACCACCAAACAAGGCATGCAGAACGTGCCGATCGACCCCGTGCTGATCAAGTCGGCCAAGCGCATCGACTAATGTGTCACCGGGAGTCCCGGCGCGGCGCTGACACAGCGCTGCGCCTGCTTACTGATAAGGAGAGCCCGCCACGCGGGCGTCAGATCCCATGCTCTATCGTCGTTTTGAACAGCTGATCGATATTTTCCGCGACGCTCCCACTGCCGCTCCCCCCAACCGCGTACTGCCCTTCTACCTCTACTACATCAAGCAGGTCTGGCCGAGCTTCGTCGCCCTGCTGGTGGTCGGCCTGTTCGTCGCGCTGATCGAAGTGTCGCTGTTCAGCTACCTGAGCACGATCATCGACCTGGCCCAGGGCACGCCGAATGTCGAGATCTTCAAGACCCACGGCCTCGAGCTGGCCTGGATGGCGGTGGTCGCGCTGATCTTCCGCCCGCTGTTCGTCGCCCTGCACGACCTGCTGGTGCACCAGACCATCAGCCCGGGCATGACCAGCCTGATTCGCTGGCAGAACCACAGCTATGTGCTCAAGCAGAGCCTGAACTTCTTCCAGAACGATTTCGCCGGGCGTATCGCCCAGCGCATCATGCAGACCGGCAACTCGCTGCGCGATTCGGCGGTGCAGGCGGTGGACGCGCTGTGGCACGTGCTGATCTATGCGGTCAGCGCCCTGGTGCTGTTCGCCGAGGCCGACTGGCACCTGATGATCCCGCTGCTGATCTGGATCGCCAGCTACATCGGCGCGCTCTGGTACTTCGTGCCGCGGGTCAAGGAACGCTCGGTGATTTCCTCGGACGCCAACTCCAAGCTGGTCGGCAGGATCGTCGACGGCTACACCAACATCACCACCCTCAAACTGTTCGCCCACACCCACTTCGAGCAGAACTACGCGCGCGAAGCCATCGGCGAACAGACCGAGAAAAGCCAGCTGGCCGGGCGCGTCATCACCAGCATGGACGTGGTGATCACCGCCATGAACGGCCTGCTGATCGTCTCCACCACGGGCCTGGCCCTATGGCTGTGGACCCAGTCGCTGATCTCGGTCGGCGCCATCGCCCTGGCCACCGGCCTGGTGATCCGCATCGTCAACATGTCCGGCTGGATCATGTGGGTGGTCAACGGCATCTTCGAGAACATCGGCATGGTCCAGGACGGCCTGCAGACCATCGCCCAGCCCATCAGCGTCAGCGACCGCGAGCAGGCGCCGCGCCTGGCAGTGGCCAGCGGCGAAGTGCGTTTCGAGCATGTGGATTTCCACTACGGGAAAAAGTCCGGGGTCATCAGCGACCTCAACCTGACCATCAAGCCCGGGGAAAAGATCGGCCTGATCGGCCCGTCCGGCGCCGGCAAGTCGACCCTGGTCAACCTGTTGCTGCGGCTCTACGACCTGGAGAGCGGACGCATCCTGATCGACAACCAGAACATCGCCGACGTGACCCAGGAAAGCCTGCGCGAACGGATCGGCATGATCACCCAGGACACCTCGCTGCTGCACCGCTCGATCCGCGACAACCTGCTGTACGGCAAGCCCGACGCCACCGATGAGGAACTCTGGGAAGCGGTGCGCAAGGCCCGTGCCGACGAGTTCATCCCGTTGCTTTCCGACGCCCAGGGCCGCACCGGCTTCGATGCCCACGTCGGTGAACGCGGGGTGAAACTCTCCGGCGGCCAGCGCCAGCGCATCGCCATTGCCCGGGTGCTGCTCAAGGACGCGCCGATCCTGATCATGGACGAGGCCACCTCGGCCCTGGACTCGGAAGTCGAGGCGGCGATCCAGGAAAGCCTGGAGACCCTGATGCAAGGCAAGACCGTGATCGCCATCGCCCACCGGCTCTCGACCATCGCCCGCATGGACCGCCTGGTGGTCCTGGAAAAAGGCCGCATCGCCGAGACCGGCAGCCATGCCGAGCTGCTGGCCCACGGCGGTTTGTATGCGCGCCTCTGGCAGCACCAGACCGGGGGGTTCGTCGGTATCGATTGACCTATAGCCCTGTAGCCGCTGCCGAGCCTGCGAGGCTGCGATAGGGTTCGCAGAACCCTCGACGCCCTCAGGGACACGTCCCCTTCGGGGCCGATCGCAGCCTTCGGCAGCGGCTACAAGGGGGGCGGCTACTTCAATCACTACCCGCCCATCGCAGGCTGCGCCAGCGGCTACAGAAAACGCCAGAGCCCCGTGAACAGGGCCCTGGCGTTTTTTTTTGCACTGGATTTGTAAAAAAAGCCTGCTGTACTGAGCCTAGGTTCTGGAGCAGGGCCTGTAGCCAGGCTGCACGGCTGCATAACGGCTTTATCGGATCGATAAGGAATAACTTCTATGTCGCTGTTCAAACGTTCAGTCACTGAGTTGTTAGGCACCTTCTGGCTGGTATTGGGTGGTTGCGGCAGCGCCGTACTGGCGGCCGCGTTTCCGGATGTCGGCATCGGCCTGCTCGGCGTGGCGCTGGCCTTCGGTCTTACCGTGCTGACGATGGCCTTCGCCATCGGCCATATCTCCGGCTGCCATCTCAACCCCGCGGTGTCCGTCGGCCTGGTGGTCGGCGGGCGTTTTCCGCTCAAGGAACTGCCCGCCTATGTCATCGCGCAAGTGATAGGCGGGGTGATCGCCGCGGCGCTGCTGTACTTCATCGCCAGCGGCAAGCCTGGCTTCGAGCTGGCCAGCGGGCTGGCCTCCAACGGCTATGGCGAACATTCGCCGGGGGGCTACTCACTGGCGGCGGGCTTTGTCAGCGAGCTGGTGATGACCGGGATGTTCGTGGTGATCATCCTCGGCGCCACCGATAAACGTGCGCCGGTGGGCTTCGCGCCGATCGCCATCGGCCTGGCGCTGACGCTAATCCACCTGATCTCGATTCCGGTGACCAACACCTCGGTCAACCCGGCGCGCAGCACCGGGCCAGCCTTGATCGTCGGTGGCTGGGCGATCCAACAACTGTGGCTGTTCTGGCTGGCGCCGATTCTCGGCGCGGTGGTCGGCGGTGGCCTCTATCGCTGGCTGGGCAAGGAAGACAGCTGACAGCAACCCCGAGGGTCACGCCTGCCGATACGGCAGCGCGGCCCTCGCCTCTTCGGCGTAAGCCAGCACGCCCACCCGCTCCTGCTGGAGAAAATCCTTCACCGCCGCTTTCAAGCCGGGGTGTCGCAGGTAGTGCCAGGACCGGGTAATCACCGGCTCGAACCCCCGAATCAACTTGTGCTCGCCCTGGGCCCCAGCGTCGAAACGCTGCACACCCTGGGCGATGGCGTAATCCATGCCCTGGTAGAAACAGGTTTCGAAATGCAGGCGATCGAATTCCGCCAGGCAGCCCCAGTAACGCCCGTAGAAACTGTCGCCACCGATCAGGCTGAAGGCCATGGCCACCGGCCTGGCGTTCTGCTTGGCCAGCACCACGCGAATGGCCTCGGGCATGCGCTCGGCCAGAAGGCTGAAAAAGGCCCGGGTCAGGTAGGGCGACTGGCGCCGCACCGCATAGGTATTGGCATAACAGGCGTAGACAAAATCCCACTGCGCTTCGCTGAGTTGCCGGCCTTCGAGCCACTCGAACTCGATGCCCTGCCCCGCCACCTGTTCGCGCTCCTTGCGCATCTGTTTGCGCTTGCGCGAGCTGAGGGTATCGAGAAAGTCCTGGAAGTCCCGATAGCCGCGGTTCTGCCAATGGAACTGGCAACCCAGGCGCTGCAACCAACCGGCTTGCCCAGCCAGGGCGGCATCGGTAAAGGCGTCGGTGAAGTTGATATGGGCGCTGGAAAGCCCTTCGATCTCCAGGTAACCGGGTAGGCTTTGCAGCAGTTCGAAGCCGTCTTCCAGGCTTGCCGCCAGCAGCCGCGCGCCGCTGACCGGGCTGAAGGGCACGGCGCTCAGCAGCTTGGGGTAATACTCGATGCCGGCCCGGGCGCAGGCGTCGGCCCAGCCATGGTCGAACACGTACTCGCCGTAGGAATGCCACTTGCGGTAGCTGGGCAGCGCCGCGATCAGGCGTCCGTCTTGCACATGCAGCAGATGCTCGGCCTGCCAGCCAGAATTCGGGCCGAGGCTGCCGCTGTCTTCCAGCGCGCTGAGAAAGGCGTGGCGCAGAAACGGCTGGCCGTCACTGAGCAAACCGTCCCATTGCTGCGGATCGACGGCGGCCAGGCTGGTCAAGGATTGCAACGGCATTGGGTTCCCCACAAGTGATGCCACGAACGCGCCGAGTATCGCCCATCACTGCCCCAGGTGCAGCAACAGGAAATCGATGAACGCCCGCGACTTGTGCGGCAGGTGCGAACTGTTGGGAAACACCACGTTCACCGACTGCGAAGGCAAGGCGTAGTCGGGCAGCAGGCGCACCAGCCGGCCGCTGGCCAGATCGTCCTCGACCACCCAGCCGGGCAGTACCGACACCCCCAGGGACGACAGGGTCATGGCGCGAATGGCGGTGGAGGAATTGGATTCGAAATGATTGGGCCCGCTGACTTCGACCTGGCCCCGTTGCGGGTGGCTCAGGGTCCAGTTGGTCGGCCCTTGCAGGTTGCTGTTGGCGATCCACGGCACGCTGTTCAGGTCCAGGGGCTCGACCACCGGATGGCGCACCAGAAAGTCCGGGCTGGCCACCAGGACGATGTCGTAGTCGGCCAGCTTGCGGCTCTTGAAAGCCGAGTCGGCAAGGTTGCCCAGGCGGATCACCAGGTCGAGTTTTTCCGCCACCAGATCATTCAACGAAGAGTTGAAGTTATAACAAAGACGGATCTCCGGATAACGTTCGGTGAACTTGGAAATGATCGGCAGTATATACCGCTCACCATATTCACTAGTTGAACTGAAACGCAACTTTCCAGAAATACGATTATGCCCATGCAGGACATTCTCGAAGGCATTGTCGATATCCGCGACAATCCCCTTGAACTCGTCATAAAAGTCCTGGCCTATTTCCGTCAGGGATATATTGCGGGTATTGCGGATCAACAGGGTCGCCGACAAAACTTCCTCGAGCGCCTTGACATGCAGGCTGGCCATGGCTTTGCTGATGCACAGGTAGTTGGCTGCCTTGGTATAGGAACCGAAATCGACAACCGCCAGGAATGTCTGGACGCGATTTAGATGCGTGTGCATGTTATATGCTCACCGTGTTGTAAATCATTGTCAAATTCCACCAAACAATGTTTCAAGTATAGGCGTATCGACACCCTCGGTCTATCGCTCCTATGATCCCGCCGCAAAAGGGAGATCATATGACTTATCGCTACAAAGTGGCTCTTATATTCCTCATCGGGTTCTTTATCGACTGTATAAACATATTCATGTCGGCCGTGGCTTTACCGAGTATTGCCCATGAGATGCACGTTTCGACTTCATCCGTGGCCTGGGTGGCCAATGCCTATATTCTCGGCCTGACCCTGATCATTCCGGTGAGCACCTGGCTGGCCGGACGTTTCGGCAGCCGCGAAACCCTCACCGCCTCGATGCTGGTGTTCAGCACCGCCGTATGGATGTGCGGGATGGCCGGCAGCTTCCATGAACTGGTGATCTGGCGTTTCGTCCAGGGCATCGGCGGCGGCCTGCTGATCCCGGTGGGCCAGGCCCTGACCTTCAACCTGTTCCAGGGCCCGCAGCGGGCCAAGATCTCCACCCTGGTGATGGCCGTCGCCCTGATCGCCCCGGCCATTTCGCCGACCATCGGCGGCGTGATCGTCGACAGCAGCTCCTGGCGCTGGGTGTTCCACAGCAACATTCCGTTCTCGCTGATCGCCGCCGCCCTGTCCTGGCTGTGGATCAAGGAAGCCCGGCCCGCCAGCCTGGCGCGCCCGGACATCAAGGGCCTGCTGCTGGTCAGCGCGGCCCTGGGCAGCCTGCTGATGGGCATGTCGCTGTACGGCGGCGACTACCCGCCGCTGGCCGCCCTGAGCTGCCTGATGCTGGGGGTCACCTGCGTGGTGCTGTATGTCCTGCACTACCGCCGCTGCGACAACGCCATCGTCGAGTTGAGCCTGCTCAAGAGCAAGAAGCTCAGCACCTCGATCTTCATCTATTACGCGATTCCCGGAGTGTTCACCGGGGTCAACCTGCTGAGCATCTTCTTCCTGCAGAACAGCCTGCACTTCAGCGCCCAGCTGACCGGCATGTTCATGATCCTCTACGCCAGCGGCGCCTTCATCGCCATGCTGGTCTGCGGCCGGGTCTACAACCGCTTCGGCGCCCGGCGCCTGTTCACCCTCGGCATGCTCCTGCACAGCGCCGGCATCGCCACCCTGTATCTGGTCGACAGCGCCGCCGACCTGCCGATCATCGTCATCGCCTACTGCCTGATGGGCATCGGCGGCGGCATCGGCGCCAATACCGCGCAAACCACTTCGCTGATGGATTTCGAAGGTGCCGATACCCACAAGGGCAGCGTGATCTGGAACATCAACCGGCAGATGTCCTTCAGCATCGGCGCCGCGCTGTTCCTGATGATCTACAACCTGCTGCTCGCCCGCCTGGCGTCTACCCCGGCCTATCACCTGACCTTCGTCATCGCGGCGGTGATGGGTCTGTTACCCCTGTTGCAGATGAGCAACCTGACCACGCAAAAGGAATGTCATGCACAACACAATCGTTGAACAGGCCAAACACAGCATCCATGCGGTCCACGACCTGATCCACGCGGTCTTCACCGACCAGGACGGCAACGGCGCCGCCGCCATCGACCGCCTGCTGCCGGCCTTCGCCGAGCACTTCAGCATGGTCACCACCGCAGGCGCCATCGTCAGCCGCGAGCAGGTCGAACAGATGTTCCGCGGCGCCGTCGGTGCCCGCCCCGGCCTGGAAATCCTCGTCAGCGACCTGCACACCGTGTGGCACGAAGGCCACAGCGCGGCGATCCGCTACAAGGAAACCCATCGCCTGGACCAGAAGGAAACCTCGCGCCTCTCGGTGGTGGTGATCCGCATCCATGAGCACTCGGCCCAGTGGCTGTACCTGCATGAAACACCGTTAAGCTGACAGCGAGTCACCCCATGAATTACCAGATCACCCAGTGCCTGATGCTCTCGCCAAGCATCAAGGAAATCACTCTGGCGCCTCTTGTGCCGGCCCCCTGCGAGACCACCGCCGGGGCCCACTTCAAATGGTGGATTCCCACGCTCGAGCAATGGCGTCACTACTCCCGGGTCGAACTGGCCGAACATGAGCTGCCCCAGGGCAGCCTGGTGTTCGCCATCCGCCTGAACCCCGACTCGCCCAGCAGCGCTTATATCCGCCAACTGAGCGTTGGCGATCAGGTACGGCTCGACGGCCCGTTCAATGCCTTCGACTACCAACTGGACGACAGCGACGGCGCCGACATCGCCCTCGCTGGCGGCATCGGCATCACCCCGTTGACCGGCATCCTCAGCCATCTGCGAGCCCGGCAGCGCCCGGCGCAGCTGCACTATTTCGCCAAGAGCGCGGGCGACGCCGCCTATGCCACGCAGATGCGCGAGCTGTTGCAGGACAGCCTGAGCCTGCACTGCTCCGACTCGGCCGAAGGGCGCCCGTCGGTGGCCGCGGTGCTGGGCCAGTTGCAACCCCGGGACCGCCTGTACGTCTGTGGCCCGCAAGCCATGCTCAACGACGTGTTCAGCCATGCCCAAAGCCTGGGTTTTCCCCGCGAGCGCATCCACTTCGAAGTCTTCAACACCTGCCTGGCCGAGGATGACCCCGGCTTCGCCGTGCACGCCGCGGACTCCGGCGTCGACCTGCGGGTGCAGCCCGGCCAGTCCCTGCTCGACGCCCTCGAAGAGGCCGGCCTGGAGCCGCTCTACGACTGCCGTCGCGGCGAATGCGGGGTGTGCGAGCTGGACGTGCTGGAAGGTGAAGTCGATCACCGCGACTTCATCATGAGTCCGCAGCAGGCCGCCTGCAGCAACAAGATCTACCCCTGCGTATCCCGGGCCAAAAGCCCAAGCCTGAAACTGGTCATCTAAAGAGAGAACCTCGTTGGACAACTACTTCAACGGCAAGGAAGTGCATCGCACGCTGTTCCTTGATCCGTCGCTCTTCGAGCGAGAACAACAACAGGTATTCGCCGCCAGCTGGTGCTACCTGGGCCATGAAAGCCTGGTCCCGGAAACCGGCGACTTCTTCACCGGCGAGATCGCCGGACAACCGCTGGCCATGGTCCGGCAGAAAAACGGCGAGATCGTCGTGCTGCACAACCGCTGCCCGCACAAGGGCGTGAAAGTGCTGGCCGAGCCGCAAGGCAATGTCGGCCGGTTCATCCGCTGCCCGTACCACGCCTGGACCTTCAAGACCGACGGCCAGCTGCTGAGCATTCCGGTGAAAAAGGAATACGACGACTGCGACCTCAGCAGCTGCGCCGCCCACAAGGGCATGCAGCCGGTGGCCGCGGTGGAGAACTACCGGGGCTTCGTGTTCGTGCGCCTCAAGGAGCAAGGTGTTGGCTTCAGCGAGTTCTTCGGCGACTCGCTGTCGACCCTGGACAACATGGTCATGCGCTCGCCCCAGGGACAGTTGCGCGCCATCGGCCAGCCCTTGCTGCACCGCCATCGCTGCAACTGGAAGATGGTGGTCGACAACCAGACTGACACCTGCCACCCGATGGTCGCCCACGAATCCTCGGCCGGCGAAGCTATTCGCTTGTGGAAGGAAACCGGGCACGACGGCCAGCCGCCGATGGCTGTCGAGCTGTTCTCGCCGTTCATGGCGTCCTACGAGTTCTTCAGCGCCATGGGCATCCGCACCTGGCCCAACGGCCATGGCCACACTGGCGTCAGCAACTCGATCCACAAGGCCTATTCGAGCATTCCCGGTTACTGGGAGCTGATGGTCGAGAGCTACGGCGAAACCCAGGCCGCGGCGATCCTCGACGACACCCGGCACAACACCGTGTATTTCCCCAACCTGATGGTCAAGGGACCGATCCAGACCCTGCGGGTGATCCGCCCGATCTCGGCCAGCGAAACCGTGGTCGAGTCGTGGATCTTCGAGCTGGTGGGCGCGCCCGTGCAGTTGCTGGAAAGAACCGTGCAGTACAACAACCTGATCAACTCGCCATGCTCGATGGTCGCCCACGACGACGTGGAGATGTACGAGCGGGCCATGGACGGGCTGCGCAGCCAGGCCAACGACTGGGTGAATGTCGCCCGCCTGTTCGAACCGGGCGAAGCCTTTGAGCAGACCCAGGTGGTGTCCGGCACCAGCGAACGGGCCATGCGCAACTTCTACAACACCTGGCAGCAACTGATGCAGGCCCCAGACGGATCGACCGCCCATGGATAACTCGCCCCTCGAACAGCTGATCTACCAAGAGATCGCGCTTCTCGACCAACAGGATTTCGACGCCTGGCAACAACTGCTGTGCGACGACTTCCACTACTGGATTCCCCTGCGCCACGACCAACCCTGCCCGTTGCGCGAATCCTCGCTGCTGTATGAGGACCGCTTCCTCACCACCTTGCGCATCAACCGCCTGGCCAGTGCCCGCAACTTCTCGCAGCAGCCCAAGAGCCGCGGCCTGCACATTGCCCAAAGGCCAACGATCAGCCTCGATGCGGATGGCCTGAGTGCCCATTGCCGGACCCCCATGCTGTATTGCGAAGCCCGGGGCGACAGCGAATGGCATTACCCGGTGACCGTGGAACACCAACTGCTGTGCCTCGCCGGCCAGTGGAAAATCCAGCGCAAGAAAGTCCTCCTGCTCAACCCTTCCCGCGCGTTTGAAAGCCTGCAGCTCATCATCTGATTTCCGAGACCCTTACCTGTGAACTCCTCCCACTCCGGTTTCGAAGAAACCCAAGGCACCCGCTCGTTCCCCAACATCGACCTGTTGTACGACTATGGGCAATTCCTGCGCCGTGCCACCCAGGCCATCGGTCACCTGCCGCCGGCGATCGCCGACAAGCACGTCGGTATCGTCGGCGCCGGCCTCAGCGGCCTGATCGCGGCCTATGAACTGCTGCGCGCCGGCGCCACCCGCATCACCCTGTTCGAAGCCTCGAAAGACCACCTTGGCGGGCGCTTCCTGACCCAGTGCTTCGACGAAACACAACCGCAGTTCATCGCCGAGATGGGCGCCATGCGCTTCCCGCCGAGCGAAGTCGGCCTGTTCCATTACCTGGACCGTTTCGGCATCGGCACCACCGAGGCCTTCCCCGACCCCGGCGTGGTCGACACCGAAATCCACTACCGCGGCGAAACCCACCACTGGCCGGCCGGGGAAAACCCGCCGCCGATCTTCAACACCGTGCACCGGGGCTGGAACGCCTTCCTCAAAGAAGGCGTGCGCCTGGACGACGGCACCTTCCTGGCGCCGCCGCTGCTGCTCACCGATCTGCTGGAAAAACAGCAATACGCCGAAGTGCAGCCGGAGTGGCAACGCTACCTGGACTGCTTTGGCGACCACTCCTTCTACTCGGCCATGGTGCAAATCTTCACCTCGAAAAACCCGCCGGGCGGCAAGCGCTGGCGCAAGCCGGAAGACTTCCACCTGTTCGGTTCCCTGGGCATCGGCTCGGGTGGGTTCCAGTCGGTGTACCGGGCCTCGTTCACCGAGATCCTGCGGCTGGTGATCAACGCCTTCGAAGTCAACCAGCGGCTGGTGCCCAACGGCATTTCCACCCTCTGGGAGCGAATCGCCGACGAGGAATTCCACGGCATCGCCCTGCGCGACCGGATCTGCCGCACCCGCATCGAATCCATCAGCAAGGGCGCCGACGGGCAGATCCTGCTGCAAGGCTGCAACGGTGAAACCTATGGCTGCGACCGGGTGATCACCACCGCCACCACCCGCGCCCTGCAAGTGAACATGCGCCTCACCCAGGCCGAGCAGTTCGTCAATCGCGATGTGGCCCGGGCGATCAACGAAACCCATATGGTCGGCTCGTCCAAGCTGTTCATCCTGACCCGCGACAAGTTCTGGCTCAAACATGGCCTGGCGCAGAACATCCAGACCGACACCCTGGTCAAGGGCGTCTACTGCCTGGACTACGCCCCGCAGGACCCGGACTCCTGGGGCGTGGTGCTGATCAGTTACACCTGGGAAGACGACTCGCACAAAATGGTTTCGATGACCGACAAGGTCCAGCGCTGCAAGCGCCTGGTGGACGAACTGGCGATGAGCGCGCCGCAGTTCGCTAGCCACCTGGTGCCGCTGGACGGCGACTACCAGCGTTACGTACTGGAATACGACTGGCTCACCGACAAGCAGGCCCTGGGCGCCTTCAAGCTGAACTTCCCCGGCGACGATCTGTACTCCCAGCGCCTGTTCTATCAGTTCAAGACCGCCCTCGACCCGCAGCAGGACACCGGCCTGTACCTGGCCGGCTGCGGCAGCTCGTTTACCGGCGGCTGGGCCGAAGGCGCGGTACAGACCGCCCTGAACGGTGCCTGCGCGGTGATCGCCAGCCTCGGCGGCGAACTGCTCGAAGGCAACCCGCTGTTCGATCTGCAATCGCACTTCCGCTATTGCTGAGCCCAGGCCCCTACCGACTTTCGTTGAGACTTTTTCATGTACAGCCAGCTTTCGATCGAAGCGCTCGTTGACGGGTTTCGCCAGGGCAGCCTCTGCCTGGATTCCTGGCACCGCGCGCTGCTCGAGCAATACGCCGACGCCGGGCACCTGAACAGCTTCATCAGCTTCGCCGCGCAGGCGTTCAGCGGCGACACCGGCACGCCAGAGCAGCGCCAGGCGCCGCTCTACGGCATCCCGGTTTCGTTCAAGGACAACATCAATGTCAGTGGCCTGGCGACCACCGCCGGCACCCCCGGCCTGGCCGACTACCACCCGGCCGCGGACGCCGGCATCGTCCAGCGCTTCAGGGCGCTGGGCGCGCGGGTCGCCGGCAAGAACAACATGCACGAACTGTCGTTCGGCGTGACCTCGGCCAACCTGAGCTACGGCGCGGTGGTCAACCCGCACCACCTGCAACACAGCGCCGGTGGCAGCAGCGGTGGTTGTGCCGCGGCCGTGGCCGCCGGCCTGGTGCCCTGCGCGGTGGGCACCGACACCGGCGGCTCGGTGCGGATTCCCGCGGCCTTCTGCGGCGTGGTGGGCTTCCGGCCGAGCACTGGGGTCTACCCTGGCGACGGCATCGTCCCGGTGTCCCAGACCAAGGACTCACCGGGCCTGCTGACCCGCAGCCTGGAAGACGCGCTGTTCGTCCATCGGCATCTGACCGGTGCGTCCTGCGCCGCGCCGACCGAGCCCAAACGCCTGCGCATCGGCATTCCCCAGCGGTTCTTCTGGTCCGAGCTGGAGACCAAGGTGCACAGCGATTGCCGCGCGGCGATCGATAGCCTGGCCGATCAGGGCGTGGAAATGGTGCCGGTGGACGACCGCCTGATCGGCGAGATCAACGAAAGCATCCAGTTCCCGCTGCCGATCTTCGAGTTCTTCATCGACTTCCCGCGCTTCCTGCTGAAGGCTGGCTGTGGCGAGCGGTTCCTCGAGATCCTGGCGCAGATCCGCGACCCGCAGATCAAGAAGACCCTGATGGCGCAGTTGGAGAGCCCGGCCATTTCCTACGAGGACTACGTGCAGGCCTTGATGAGCAAGATCCGCCTGGATCGCGAATACGCCGGGCTGTTCCAGCAGCACCGGCTGGACCTGATCGCCTACCCGACCGTCAGCTGCACCGCGCCGCTGCTGAGCGACAGCGGCGCCCAGGAGCATTTCGAGCGTTTCGTGCGCAACACCGACCCGGCCAGCAACCTGGCGGCGCCGAGTGTCAGCGTGCCGGTGGCCGAGCCGGGCAGCCTGCCGGTCGGGCTGTCGTTCGACGCCTTGCCCGGGCAGGACCACCGGCTGCTACAGATGGCGCAGCAACTGAGCCGCCTGCTGGCTCTGCGTTGAATCGCCGCCCGGGTGCGCGGGAGCCGGCCTGCCGGTATTCCGCACACCCGAGGCGCCCCCTCGCTACCTCCAATAACAATTTCATTGCAGGCCTTGCCATGCGCGGTACGTCCATCGCTTCATCCCCTTCAACCTCCCACTGCACGGTCGCCGAACGCCGGCCTTCGGTCATCGGCGGCGCCATGATCATCGGCGGCACCATTGTCGGAGCGGGCATGTTCTCGCTGCCAGTGATGATGTCGGGCCTGTGGTTCCAAGGTTCCCTCGCGGTGCTGGCGCTGTCGTGGTTCTGCACCCTGCACTCGGGGCTGATGATCCTCGAAGCCAACCTCAACTACCGGCCGGGGGCGAGTTTCTCGACCATCACCCGCGACCTGATCGGCCGGCGCTGGAGCCTGTTCAACGGCGCCACCCTGGTGTTCGTCCTGTACATCCTGACCTATGCCTATATCTCGGCCAGCGGCTCGGTGATCCGTCACACCGCCCACACCCTGGGCCTGGAGATTTCCTCGCGCAACGGCGGCCTGCTGTTCGCCCTGGCGGTGGCCCTGGTGGTCTGGCTCAGCACCGCGGCGGTCAGCCGCATCACCACCCTGGTGTTCGGCGCCAAGATCCTCGCCTTCTTCCTGACCTTCGGTGGCCTGCTCGGCCATGTGCAGCCACAGGTTTTGCTCGATCGCGGCAACCCGCAACCGGACTACCTGCCCTATCTGTTCATGACCCTGCCGTTCTGCCTGACCTCCTTCGGCTTTCACGGCAACGTGCCGAGCCTGATGAAGCACTACGGCAAGGACCCGCAGCGCATCCGCAACTGCCTGCTGATCGGCACCCTGATCGCCCTGGTCCTGTACACGGTGTGGATGCTCTGCACCATGGGCACCCTGCCCCGCGAGCAGTTCAAGGACATCGCCCGCCAGGGCGGCACCATCGATGTGCTGATCAGCGCCCTGGGCAGCATGCTCGACAGCGCCCGGGTCGACCTGCTGCTGACCCTGTTCTCCAACTTTGCCGTGGCCTGTTCGTTCCTCGGCGTCACCCTGGGGTTGTTCGACTATATCGCCGACTCCCTGGGCTTCGACGACAGCCCCCAAGGCCGCCTGAAAAGCGCGCTGGCCACCTTCGCCCCGCCGATCGGTTGCGCGCTGATCTGGCCGGAAGGCTTCATCCTCGCCATCGGTTTTGCCGGCCTGGCGGCGACCGTCTGGGCGGTGATCACCCCGGCCCTGCTCGCCCACGCCTCGCGCAAACGCTTCGCCAGCCCGCTGTACCGGGTCTGGGGCGGCACGCCGATGATCGTCCTGGTGCTGCTGTTCGGCCTGGCCAACGCCCTGGCGCATGTGCTGTTCAGTTTCGATTGGCTGCCGGTCTGGCGCTAGGACGCTGGCAAGAAATGACTGCGCGGCAAAAAATGCCCCGCGCCCACGAACCCTCACTTGTAATAAATATCCAGGGTGGCCCCCGCCCTGAACGCTCCCAGAATGGCTTTGTCGGCCATCCATTTCAGTTGGACGGTGAAGCGTTTGGAAATAGCCATGTCGCCGCTCGGCTCTGTCAGTTCGAATTCCTGGTTGAATGGCAGAGCCGTACGGTTCTCTCTCAGTAGCCTGATACCGACCGAAGCATTCTGCGGTGGCACCAGGGTATCGCCATTCTGCACCGAGCCTTCCACGGGTTTCATGACAGCGGAAATGCCATAGACGCTATTGCAGGACTTGGTGATAAGCACGGTGAAAGGCTTTTCGTTAATGACCCCACCTGCGCGGACGTTGGCGGAGCTCATCTTGCCAAAGTTCACGGTCTCGGGAGAGACGCTCAGCTGGGCAAGGCAACCGACAAAACGGATCCGGTCCAGGCCGGCAACGGTCATGCGAAAGTTTTTCGCCGGGTCCTTGTTGATGCCTTGAGCGCCATCGATCTGAAAGGCATCGTACCGGGACAGTCCGCTGAGCGGTCCGTCCTTGCCTGCACTCTCCGCAGCGCTCGACTTCTTGTTGATGAAGAAGTTGTAGGAAAGAGGAAAGTTGAATTTCGCGCAAATGATCATGCAAGAATTGACAGAGCCTATTTTCACACGACATCCGGGGAGTTGACTGCATGTCATCTCCCGACCGCCCAGGTTAACCCCGAACTCCAGGTCTGGCCCCAGTTGGGTCATGCCCTGGTCCGTAGGGCTCAGATAGAAGTACACATCCTCACCCGGAGCCCAGCTATTATCCAGGTTACAGATCACCGTCATGGAGTAGTCGGGAGAGCGCCACAACACCTTGCCTTTGGGAGCATTATTCGGAACTGCGATGGAAGTATTTATGTTCGCACTTTCGGTGGAGACATTACCTCCCTTCAAGCACGTGAGCGCGTAACCACTTTCAGAAAACGAGAGGACTCCTAATAACAGAATCGATAGAAACAACTTCATTACTCAATCTCCGATTGTACTTGAGAGTGCTGTTCTACTTCTCGACCACTATCGTTAACGATGTTGTATTGCAGCTCTTTAACCGGCTCGAAACAGTTGTCGCTTGCCAATGTTTTTTTCGAAAAAGGAGCGAGAACCATATGCGCAATGGAGTTTCCACAGCGGCGACCCTGTGGGTCCCGTCGTATCAGATTGGTGATCGTCAGATAATAAGGGGAGGGATTGTCGGCCTCGATGCTGTCCTGAGCGGGTATTCGTTGCCAGGCCAATAAGTAGACAGCCTGATCCGGGGTCATCTCCAGCTTGGGACGATAGAAAAGCTTGTACCTATGACGCAGCGCTATCTGCAGCGCGTTCTCCTGCTGAGGCACGGTAGGTACGTCCAATATGTTCAGAAGAAAATACGACTCACGATCTTCCGGTAGTCCCTGACCTTGGTAGAACAGTTCTATCGACTTTTGCTGTTCGGCAGGAATAGTTATCAAGGGAGAAGAAACCGCCAAGGGAATGTCCTCCTGTCGTTGGTCCCCCCACTCAACGGAAATGCTGGCAAGGCTGAGTCGCGCGTGTTGATTCGAAATATCCAGTCTTACTCTGCTACCGCCGCCTTCATTCTCAAAAACAATTCTGCTCTTTCCAACTAGAGAAAGATCGGCCACAGCCAAAACAGGGTTTAGCAACACAAGAGCGAACATCGTATTTATTAAAACTTTAATCACTATAATTTAATATCCTTCAGCATTAAAAAAACGGCGGAGTCGATGAAACCATGAAGTTATAAAACCACTCCACAACAGTTACATATCTTCGAAGCCTTACTGAAGCCGAAATCTTACCTTAGGCCTCATATATTCATATAAGACCATTCTTATTTATCAAAAAATATGAAAGAAAAACGACAGGCAGGCCATGCGCCCAAAGGCGTTGGCGGATGGTTGTTTGACACAAAAAAAGCCCCGCCGAAGCGGGGCTGAAACGAAAGGAGCTTTAACGGATGAGAAAGAGCTCTTTACAGCGGTAAATGAACCTTAGAACACGTACTGCGCGCGAACGATGAAGCCGTCGCCGTCGTCGTCGCCGGTACGCGCGGCTGGAGTACCACCGCTGGCGGCCGTGGCGTTGGTGACCTTGTCGGTCTTGGCCTTGACGTAGGTGGCGGAGATTTTCACCGCTTCGTTGGCGTACCAGTTCACACCCAGGTTGTGCACCTTGACTTCGGCATCGCCGACGTCGCGGGTCAGGCTGGCGGTGGTGATGTTGTCGTCTTCGACGGTCATGCTGTCGTAGCGATAGAACAGTTCCCAGGCGCCGAAAGCCTTGTTGGCCGGCTTGATGGCGTCGAACTTGCCCACCTTGTAGCCGCGGGATTCGCCGGTCAGGGTGTAAGCGCCCTGCACGTAGAAGCCGTGGCCCTTGATGTCTTCGTAGGCGTTGGAATCAGCCTTGGTCTTGCGGGTGATGTATTCGCCCTGGATCGAGGCCGGGCCCATGGCGAACGCGGCTTCCAGACCCAGCGCGGTGTCGCGGTCGAAGGAGCCGGCCGGCGAAGTCGAGCTGCCGCCCAGCACCGGACGGTTGCCGTTGGTGCCGGCATCGTTGCCGCCCAGGGTCTCGACGCCACGCATGCCCATGCGGGTGCGATAACGGGAGTCGAACGCAGTGTCGGAGACATCACGCGAAGCCACGTTCACACCGAAGTGCAGGACGTTGCCGGCATCGTGCATCGGGGCGAAGACGAAGCGACCGTTGACCTGCTTGACGCTGTCGCCGTCGGTGTCGTCGGTGTCCTTGCTGAACACGCCGGCCGAGGCATAGAAGGAATCGGCGAAGGTGCTGGAAGCCTGCAGGCCCATACCGTTCTGGTGGGTGTTGGCCCAGTCGATCATGTCGTAGGCGATGTTACGTTCCGGCGCGGTGACCCACTTGGAACTGGTGGCTTTTTCCAAGCCGAAGTCCGGGTCGAAACGACCGACCTTGATCGACACCGGCTTGAAGCCGTTGTAGGCCAGCGAGGCTTCGTCGAAGTAGCCGTTATCGGAGTCGCCGGTGTTGTGGGAGAAGTCGTAGTTGATGGTGTAGGCCCAGTCGGTGTACAGCACGCCGGACAGTTCGAGGAAGGCGCGACGGAAGTAAGCGGCGTCGGCGCTGTCGCCGTTCTTGGTGTAGACACCGTCGAAGCGGCTGTAGTCGGCTTGCAGGCGGCCACCGAGCTTGAAGCTGAACTCTTTGTCCGTGGTGGCGACCTCAAGGCCGCCCTTGGTCTTGACTACGATATCGGCGCCATCGGTGGTGACGGTGCCAGCGAAAGCCTGGGCGGTAACTGCCAGGGCCAGGGCGCTGGCGGCAAAACCGGCGAAGTGCTTACGGATCATCGAAGATTTCCCCTAAATTGGTGGTCTGTAGCGCTGGAAAAAACACGCGAGTCAGGCCCGCTTGTGTTGGGAGGGAATCTTGGCGGCGGGTTATTTCAGGGGAGTTGCCGATAGATAAAGATTTGATGACAGCGGAACTTTTTTACTTCCAAACGAAATAAGGCAAAAAGCCTGTACTAGAGCGGTCGGCGGGGTATTTGGGGGGAAACGAAACCCTGTAGCCGCTAGCGAAGCCCGCGATCGGCCGAACGGCCGCAGTGACTTCAAGATCGCTGAAGGCCTTCGGCCTTATCGCAGCCTGCGGCAGCGGCTACAGGAGCTCGTAGACCTTGCAGGCGTTGGTGTAGCCGCTGGCGAAGCCTGCGATCGAGCGCGAAGCGGTCGCGCTCTTGAGGACCTTGAAGCTTCAGCGGTTACGGGAGGATTGTCGGGTGAAATCAGGCGTTGCGCTTGCGCTCGGCGGCCAGGCGTTCGGCCAGCGCATCGATGTCGGCGATGGGCGCTTGCGGCATCTTGCGCAAGGTGGCCTGCATCAGGCGCATCTGCCGCAGGAACCGCCGGCAATTGGGGCAGAACAACAGGTGATGGCGCTGGATCAGGCGCTGGCGAAAGCTCAGCTGACCATCGAGATAGTCGCTGGAACGTGCCACTTGTTCCTTGCAGGTCAGCATTGGCCGGTCTCCTCGAAGTGCTCCACCGTGGCAAAAATCTTCAGCCGCGCCCGGTGCAGCAGCACCCGGACATTGGAGAGGGAAATGTCCAGAAGATTACAGATCTCCTCCAGCTCCAGGCCCTGGCGCTCGCGCAGGGTCAACACGCTGCCTTGCAGTTCCGACAGGCTCAGCAAAGTGTGCTCCAGGCATTCGCGCAGTTCGGCCTCGGTAAGCAGGGCTTCCGGGGTATCGGCATGCCAGGCGAACGGCGCCACCAGCCAGTGCCCGTCAGAGGAAGAAAAACGCTCGTCGCCGATGGTGCCGTGGGGTGCCGGCAAGTCATCCAGCAGGACTTCGCGGCGGTTCTGTTTGTAGCGGCTTTTCGCCGAGTTGGCGGTGATGGTCAACAGCCAGGTCTTGAGGCTGGAACGCCCCTGGAAACCGGCCAGGTTGCGCACCACCGACAGCCAGGCATCCTGCACCACTTCGTCGGCGTGGCGCTGGCCGACAATGGCGTAGGCCACGGCGCGCATCGCGCTCTGGTAGGTGCCGACCAGTTCCTTGTAGGCCTTTTGCTCGCCGGCCAACAGGCGTTCAAGCAGTTGCGTGTCGTCAGCTGCGGACATTCATGCCTCGTAATCGGAATCCAGGATCGCAACCGCTGAAGCAGCGGCTGCGATCCATAAGACTGTCAACGCTTGCGCAGAAGCACACTGCCAATCGAATAACCGGCGCCGAACGAGCTGAGCACCGCCAGCGAGCCGCTGCTCAGGTCATCCTGGTTCTTGTGGAACGCGATCACCGAACCGGCCGAACTGGTGTTGGCGTAGGTGTCGAGAATCACCGGTGCTTCCTCTTCGGTGGCCTCGCGGCCCAGCAGCTTCTTGACGATCAGGTGGTTCATGCTGAGGTTGGCCTGGTGCAGCCAGAAACGCTTCACGTCGCTGACGTTCAGCTGGTTTTCCTGCAGGTGCTCGGCGATCAGTTCCGCCACCATCGGGCAGACGTCGCGGAACACCTTGCGGCCTTCCTGCACGAAGAGTTTGTCCGGCGCGCCGATACCCTCTTCCGCGGCGCGGTTGAGGAAGCCGAAGTTGTTGCGGATGTTGTTGGAGAACTTGGTCAGCAGCTTGGTGCTGATGATGTCGAACTGGTACGGCGAGGTGGCCAGGTCTGCCCGTTCGATGATCACCGCGGTGGCCGCGTCGCCGAAGATGAAGTGGCTGTCGCGGTCACGGAAGTTCAGGTGGCCGGTGCAGACTTCCGGGTTGACCATCAGGATCGCCCGGGCCTGGCCCAGTTGCACGCTGTTGCAGGCCGCCTGGATGCCGAAGGTGGCCGAGGAGCAGGCCACGTTCATGTCGAAACCGAAACCTTCGATGCCCAGGGCTTCCTGGACTTCGATGGCGATGGCCGGGTAGGCGCGTTGCAGGTTGGAGCAGGCGACGATCACCCCGTCGATGTCCGCGGCGGTCTTGCCGGCGCGTTGCAGGGCCTGCTCGGCGGCGCCGATAGCCATCTGGCAGAGCACCGACCATTCGTCGTTGGAACGCTCAGGCAGGCGCGGGGCCATGCGCTGCGGATCGAGGATGCCGTCCTTGTCCATGACAAAGCGGCTTTTGATGCCGGAGGCCTTCTCGATGAAGGCCGCGCTGGATTCGGTCAGGGCCTGAACGTCGCCGCGCTCGATCGCTTGCGCGTTATCGGCGTTGAATTGATGCACGTAGGTGTTGAAAGACTCCACCAGCTCTTCGTTGGAGATGCTGTTGGCCGGGGTGTACAGGCCAGTGCCGCTGATGACGACGTTATGCACGGTCGTTCCTCTATTCTGTTCAGGCAGAAGGTATTGGCACCATCGTACCAAACCGTAAATGGTCTATCCCGACTGGCGGAATAGGACCTGACATCGCTTTATTCCGCTTTGCCCGGGCGGCGAACGCTCAAAACCGCGGGGCCGGCATTTATAACGGCGAAGTTTGCCATAAACGCCGGCGTTTAGCCCCATCGGCAAGCGTAGTCGGCGCAACATCGCCGATCCCTGTAGCCGCTGCCGCAGGCTGCGATCGACCTCGAAGAGGGTGTGCCCTTGAGATCGCGGGAAGGTCCTGCGGGCCTTATCGCAGTCGGCGGCAGCGGCTACAGATCGCGTCAGGCCTCCACCTGGCTCCACTGCTTGTTCAGGCGCTTGTCGGAGATCGGCGCCTTGGTGCCCAATTGCTGGGCGAACAGCGAGACCCGGTACTCCTCCAGCCACCAGCGGTACAGCTCCAGCTGCGGGTCGCGCTTGCCTTCCTGGGCATGTTTGCTCGCCCGCGCCTGGTACTGGTTCCACAGGCCGGCCAGTTCGGTGCTCCAGACCCGGTCCTTCTGCACCTGGCTGCCGAGCTTCTCAAAGCGCAGCTCCACGGCCTTGAGGTAACGCGGCAGTTCCTTGAGCCACTGCGCCGGGGTCTCGCGGACAAACCCCGGGTACACCAGATGGCCGAGCTGCGACTTGATGTCGTTCAGCGCCACCGCCTGGGCCAGGTCGATCTTGCCCTTGAAGCGCTTTTGCAGGCCATGCCAGAGCTTGAGGATCTCCAGGGTCAGGCGCGCCAGGCGCTCGGCGTGCTCGGTCCAGCTGCCGCGCTTGCGCTCGGCCAGCGAGGCCAGGCCGGCGCCATCGCGCGGCAGGCTGTCCTCGCCTTCCAGCACGCAGCTGTCGAGGCTGGCCAGCAGGATGTCTTCCACCAGGGCATCGACGCGCCCCAGCTCGCGATACAGCAGGCCCAGCTCAGTCAGCCCCGGCAGCTTGTTGCGCAGGAACTTGGCCGGCTCGGCCAGCTGTTGCAACAACAGGCGCTGCAAGGCGCGGCGATGCTGGAATTCGGCTTCGGCCGGAGTGGAGAAACGCCCCTCCTTGACCGTGCCACCCTCTTCCACCAGCGCCGGATACACCGTCATCGACAGCCCGGCGATCTTCTGCTGGGTTTTCTCCGCCACCGCGGCGAATACCTTGGCTTCCACCGGCTGCTGGCTTTTCGCGGTTTGCGGCACGGCCAGGGCAGCCTGGCTGGCCTCGGCGAAACGCGCGGTCAGCTCGGCCAGGTCGCGGCCTTCGCCGAGGAACTTGCCCTGGGCATCGACGATTTCCAGGTTCATCCGCAGGTGGCTTTCCACCTGTTGCGCCGACTCGGCCCAGGCCTCGTCGCTGACCCGCGCCCCGGTCATGCGCAGCAGTTCGCGGCCCAGGGCCTGGGGCAGCGAGCCCTGGGCGAAATCGATACGCGCCAGGGCCGCCTTGACGAAGTCCGGCACCGGTACGAAGTTCTTGCGCAGCGCCTTGGGCAGGTTGCGCACCAGGGCGATGCACTTGGCTTCCACCAACCCCGGCACCAGCCATTCCAGGCGCTCGGCGGGCAAGGCCGGCAGCAGCGGCGCCGGCACCCGCAGGGTCACGCCGTCCCGTGGATGGTTGGGCTCGAAGTGGTAACTCAGGGCCAGTTCCAGATCGCCGATCTGCAAAGTATCCGGGTACTGCATGGCGGTGACTTCGCTGGCTTCGCGGGCCAGCACGTCCTCCTCGCGCATGATCAGCAACTGTGGGTCTTTCTGGCTGTGCACCCGGTACCAGCTGTCGAAGGTCGCGGTCTGGTGGATCTCCGCCGGCAGGCGCGCGTCGTAGAAGGCAAACAGGGTTTCCTCGTCGGCGAGGATGTCGCGGCGCCGAGCCTTGGCTTCCAGTTCGTCGAGCTGCTCGAGCAGCCGCGTATTAGCGCTCAGGCACTTGGCTTTCGACTGGATCTCGCCACGCACCAGGCCCTCGCGGATAAACAGCTCGCGCGACACCAGCGGGTCCACCGGGCCGTAATGCACCGGGCGGCGACCGACCACGATCAGGCCGAACAAGGTGATCTGCTCGTAGGCCACCACCTGCCCGCGCTTCTTCTCCCAATGGGGTTCGAAGTGGTTCTTCTTGATCAGGTGCCCGGCCAACGGCTCGATCCAGTCGGCGTCGATCTTCGCCACCATGCGCGCGTAGAGCTTGGTGGTTTCCACCAGTTCGGCGGTCATCAGCCATTGCGGGCGCTTCTTGCCGATCCCCGACGACGGGTGAATCCAGAAGCGCCGCTGGCGGGCGCCGAGGTAATCGCCTTCCTCGGTCTTCTGGCCGATCTGGCTCAGCAGGCCGACCAGCACCGCCTTGTGCAGCTTCGGGTAATCGGCCGGCTCCTTGTTCAGGCTCAATTGCAGGTCGCGGCAGATCAGGCTCAGTTGGCGATGGGAGTCGCGCCACTCGCGCAGGCGCAAGTAGTTGAGGAAATTCTTGCGGCACCAGTTACGCAACGGGCTGGCGGTCAGCGCCTGGCGCTGCTCTTCGAAGCCGCGCCACAGATTGACCAGCCCGGCGAAATCCGAGTCGGCGTCCTTCCACTGCGCGTGGGCCTGGTCGGCCGCCTGCTGGCGCTCCGGCGGCCGCTCGCGCGGGTCCTGGATCGACATGGCACTGGCGACGATCAGCACTTCCTGCAGGCTGCCCAGCTTCGCCGCTTCCAGCAGCATGCGGCCCATGCGCGGGTCCACCGGCAGCCGTGCCAACTGGCGGCCCAGTGGCGTCAGCTGGCTGTTGCGGTCCACCGCCGAGAGTTCTTGCAACAGGTTGAAACCGTCGCTGATGGCCTTGCCATCCGGCGGTTCGATAAAGGGGAACGCGGTGATTTCACCAAGGCGCAGATGGAGCATCTGCAGGATCACCGCCGCCAGGTTGGTGCGCAGGATTTCCGGGTCGGTGAATTCCGGACGGCCGTTGAAATCCTCTTCACTGTACAGGCGCACGCAGATGCCCGGCTCGACCCGGCCGCAGCGGCCTTTGCGCTGGTTGGCGCTAGCCTGGGAAATCGCCTCGATAGGCAGGCGCTGGACCTTGGCCCGGTAGCTGTAGCGGCTGATGCGCGCGGTGCCGCTGTCGATCACGTAGCGGATGCCCGGCACGGTCAGCGAGGTCTCGGCGACGTTGGTCGCCAGCACTACCCTGCGGCCCGGGTGCGACTGGAAAATCCGCTGCTGCTCGGCCGGCGACAGGCGCGCGTACAGCGGCAGGATCTCGGTGTGCTTGAGCTGGGCCTTGCGCAGCATTTCGGCGGCGTCGCGAATCTCCCGCTCGCCCGGCAGGAACACCAGCACGTCACCCGGGCTGCGGCGTTCGCTGCGCTCATGGGCGGCGATTTCATCGAGGGTGGCGAGGATCGCCTGGTCCACCGTCAGGTCGTCCTCGACCCGGTTGCCCTCTTCGTCCTGCTCCAGGGTCAGCGGGCGGTACCAGGTTTCCACCGGGAAGGTGCGGCCGGAGACCTCGACGATCGGCGCATCGTCGAAGTGCTTGGAGAAACGCTCCAGGTCGATGGTCGCCGAGGTGATGATGACCTTGAGGTCCGGGCGCCGCGGCAGCAGGGTCTTCAGGTAGCCCAGCAGGAAGTCGATGTTCAGGCTGCGTTCGTGGGCTTCGTCGACGATGATCGTGTCGTAGCGTTCCAGGTAGCGGTCGTTCTGGGTTTCCGCCAACAGGATGCCGTCGGTCATCAGCTTGATCAGGGTGTTGGAATCGCTCTGGTCCTCGAAGCGCACCTGGTAACCCACCAGGGCACCCAGCGGCGTCGCCAGCTCTTCGGCGACCCGGCTGGCCACGCTGCGCGCGGCGATCCGCCGGGGCTGGGTGTGGCCGATCAGGCCGTGCTGGCCGCGACCGATTTCCAGGCAGATCTTCGGCAGCTGGGTGGTTTTGCCCGAGCCGGTTTCGCCAGCGATGATCAATACCTGGTGCTTTTGCAGCGCCGCCTTGATCTCGTCGCGCTTGGCGGCGATCGGCAGGCTGTCGTCGTAGCGAATCGACGGCACGCTGGCGCGCCGCGTCAGCACCTGGGCGCAGGACGCCTGCATGCGCTCGACCCACTGCGCCAGCTTGGCCTCGTCGGGCTTCTTGCGCAGCTCAAGCAGCTGCCGACGCAACCGGTGGCGGTCGGCGAGCATGGCGTGGTCGAGGTTTTTCAGCAGTTGGTCGATTGCAGGCGATTCGGAAGTCATCGGGTACGCAAGGGTCGTCTTAATTTATGCAGGGGGCGGATTGTCGCAGATTTAACGAGCGAACGAGATCCTTGTAGCCGCTGGCGTAGCCTGCGTTCGGCTGCGAAGCAGTCGTAAAACCTGCTTCCCGAGTATTGCTGATGTACCGCGAGCAGCGGTTTTGCGAGGACTTCGTCCTCGGACGCAGGCTTCGCCAGCGGCTACAGAGGCGCGCGGTGCAGGATTATTCGTTATCCCGGTCCTTGCGCCGGTACGGGAACACATCGATCACCTTGCCGGCGCGAATGGCCTCCTGCAGGCCTTTCCAGTAATCGGCGTTGTACAACTCGCCGTGCAACTGGTCGAACAGCTTGCGCTGCCCGGCGTCGGCGAACAGGAATGGCGGGAACTCCTCGGGGAACACGTCCAGCGGGCCGATGGAATACCAGGGTTCGGAGGCCATTTCGTCCTCCGGGGTTCGCGGCGCCGGGATGTGGCGGAAGTTGGCTTCGGTGAGGAAGCAGATCTCGTCGTAGTCGTAGAACACCACCCGGCCATGGCGGGTGACGCCGAAGTTCTTCAGCAGCATGTCGCCGGGAAAGATGTTGGCCGCGGCCAGTTGCTTGATCGCCAGGCCGTAGTCCTCCAGCGCCTCGCGCACCTGGGCCGGGTTGGCGTGGTCCAGGTAAAGGTTGAGCGGGGTCATGCGCCGCTCGGTCCAGCAGTGGCGGATCAGCACCGTATCGCCCTCCACCGACACCGTGGACGGCGCGACTTCCAACAGTTCCTCCAGGCACGCGGGGTCGAACTTGCCCAGGGGAAAGCGGAAATCGGCGAACTCCTGGGTATCGGCCATGCGCCCGACCCGGTCGACGCTTTTCACCAGGCGGTACTTCTCGATCACCGTGGCACGGTCGACGTTTTTCGACGGCGAGAAGCGGTCCTTGATGATCTTGAACACGGTGTTGAAGCCCGGCAGGGTGAACACGCTCATGACCATGCCGCGCACGCCCGGGGCCATGATGAACTGGTCGTCGGTGTTGGCCAGGTGGTTGATCAGCGCCCGGTAGAACTCGGACTTGCCGTGCTTGTAGAAACCGATGGAGGTGTACAGCTCGGCGATGTGCTTGCCCGGCAGGATGCGCTTGAGGAAACCGATGAACTCCGCCGGCACCGGCACGTCGACCATGAAATAGGAGCGGGTGAAGGAAAAGATGATCGACACATCGGCTTCGTCGGTGATCAGCGCGTCGATCTGGATGCCCCGCCCTTCGCGGTGCAGCAGCGGAATCACCAGCGGCCACTGCTCGTCGTGGGTGTAGATGCGGCCCACCAGGTAGGCGCCCTTGTTGCGGTACAACACCGAGGAAAACAACTCCACCGCCAGCTCCGGGTCCTTGCACACCCAGTCCGGCAGGTTCTCCCGCAGCTGCGACTCCAGGCGCCGCAGGTCGCCGGGCAGGTCGGCGTAGGCTTCGCTGAAGCTGTAGTCGACGAAGATCCGTTCGAGCATCGTCGACAGATGACCTTGCGGCCGGTAGGTGCGGGTCTGCGCGGCCCGGGCGCGGCGCAGGCTCGGCCGCGTGGTGTGGATGAACATGCAGCCGTCGCTGATCAGGTCATGGCTGAACAGGCCGCAGAAGGCCGAGTTGTACCAGGTCTCGGACAGCTCATCGTCGAAGCGCAGGTCGATCAGGCTGATATAGGCGCTTTTCACCAGCGGCCACTGATTGACGTCGAGCAGGGTCTCCAGGTCGAAGGTCGTACGCAGCCGCTGCACGGTCTCGCTGACCTTTTCCTCGTACAGGTTGATCCGTGCCGCCGAGGCGGTTTGCGCCTCCTGCCACTGCGCCTGCTCGAAGCGCGCCCGGGCACCGTCGGTGATCTGGCGAAAGTGCTCGCGGTAATCGTCGAAGCCATCGAGGATCGTTCGAGCGATATCGGCGGCGGGCCATTTCTGCGGCATGGTGAGACCTCTGCGGGAATTCGGAAAGGCCTGAGCTTAGCCAGTGAACCGGGTACAGGAGAAGTGCAATTTTTCCGTAGAGAGAAGGATCCCACCAATTCGACCGCAAGATAGCGATTGCCCGCGCCCCGTCTCTCGGCAACACTCTCGCCCTGCTGAAAAAAGGGCCGTTGAACGGCCTATTAAAGGAGTTGCGCCGTGAGACTTGTCGATACCCTGCGTTTGTTGTCCCTGGCCGCGATCTGGGGCGCGAGTTTTCTGTTCATGCGCATCATCGCTCCAGTGATCGGCAGCATTCCCACGGCATTCTTTCGTGTCTCCATCGCCGCCACCGGCCTGCTGGTGATCCTCGCGCTGATGCGCATCAGCTGGAACTTCCAGGGCAAGTTCAAGACCGTGCTGCTGCTCGGCGTAATCAACTCCGGCATCCCCGCCACTATGTATTCGGTGGCGGCCCTGGTGCTGCCGGCCGGTTATTCGGCGATCTTCAATGCCACCACGCCGTTGATGGGCGTACTGATCGGCGGGTTGTTCTTCCATGAAAAACTGACCCCGCCAAAAATCGCCGGGGTCAGCCTGGGCCTGTTCGGCGTGGGCATCCTGACCCGCGCCGGCCCCATGGCATTCGACCTGGAACTGCTGCTGGGCGCGCTGGCCTGCCTGCTCGCCACCACCTGCTACGGCTTCGCCGGCTTCCTCGCGCGACGCTGGCTGGACCAGGCCGGCGGCCTCGACAGTCGCCTCTCGGCCCTGGGCAGCATGCTCGGCGCCAGCCTGTTCCTGCTGCCGGTCTTCGCCTACAGCGCCATCAGCCAGCCGCCCGCCAGCTGGGGCGGCTGGAGCGTCTGGCTGTCGTTGCTGGGCCTGGGCCTGGCCTGCACCGCCTTCGCCTACATCCTGTATTTCCGCCTGCTGAGCTCGATCGGCCCGGTCAAGTCCATGACCGTGACCTTCATGATCCCGCCGTTCGGGGTGCTGTGGGGCGCGTTGCTGCTGGACGAGCCGCTGTCCATGGCTCACCTGTATGGCGGCGTGCTGATCGCCGCGGCCTTGTGGCTGGTCCTCAAGCCAGGGGCCCGGGTCTCCTCGCCCCGGGAACTGGCAGATCGCTGATCGCGTCGATTCCCCGGCATTGCGAGCGGTCCTGAAACATGGGCGCGCTCGCCACTTGCATGACAGTCTCGATCAGGCTTGAGCGGAATCGAACTGCATATCGGACACCGTAACTTCCGCCCTTCGGCAAAAGAACTTAAAACAATAAAAAAACATCGCCTTCTAAAAACAAATACTGCTCTCTCAACAAAAACATCCCCTCAAGCAAAAAAAATCACCCCGCCGTCTTTATTTTCTACCCCCTTCTTTCATCCCCTCGTCCAAACCCCATAAAACTTGAACACAATTCGCAAAAGAAGCCCGCGCCAGACAGTTCCAGCGATAACAACAACGAACTAACCATTACCAGCAAAGATTATTCTCGATCACCATAAAGATATTTCTGAAAAGCTTCAAAAAAGTTCCCAACCTCTCTCCCTACGTATATTCCCGCCTTCTTCTTTATTAAGTTACCGGCCCGTTCGCAACTTCCCCGGACAACTTGATCAGTTATTCAACGCTTATGAACAGATCACTCAGGCCGCGCTGTTACAGCACCGGTCCTATTGCACTTCATAGCCAGAAAACTCCTCTCCCGGCCAAGAGGCGCTTCGCGCTTCCGTGCAGCCATCGAACGCTTTCAACCCCCGGCGCGCGCCGCTGACCCATAGCGCACTCAACGCCATTTCCACCCCTCCGACCACACAGGCACCGCCTTGGAAAAGAAAACCATGACACCCCACAGCTTCAGACCCTCCAGCACCGCGCTCGCCGTCGCACTGGCGTTGAGCTCCTTCGCACCGGCCGTACTCGCTACGACGAACTGGACCGGAGACGCCCATCACATTGCCTATGACCAGGACGGCAACCCCTATCGCGTCGACGACAGCAACGCCTGGGAAAACAGTGGCAACTGGAGCAACGGCGCTCCCGCCAGCAATGAGGCGGTCAACATCGACCGGCCGCTCGCCGGGCGCAACAACCAGGTCGCGCAACTGGACAGCGCACGAACGGTCGGCAGCCTGAACGTCGGTACCGCCAACAATGGCCTGGGCCAGTTGAATGTCGGCGCCAACGGCAAACTGAACATCGGTGACAGCTTCATCCTGGGCACCGTCCAAGGCTCCACGGGCAAGGCCACCTTCAACAACGGCGCGACAGTGAACACCGGCGGCGACCTGATCGTCGGCAAAAGCGGATCGGCCGACCTGACCCTCAAAGACGGCTCCAAGGCCCGCTCCCAGGGCGATACCCTGATCGGCGCAGACCGCGGTGCCTCCGGCACCCTTATCGTCGACAGCGGCTCGACGCTGACCAGCGACAAGCGGCTGGTAGTCGGCGGTGCCGGCAACGGCACCCTGCAAATCAAGAACGGCGGCCAGGTCACCAGCCAGGACAGCATCATCGCCGCCGACCTGGGTTCCAATGGCAGCGCCAGCCTCGATGGTGCCGGCAGCCTGTGGAAGACCCTCGGCGACATGATCGTCGGCCAGGCCGGCAACGGCTCGCTGTCGCTCACCAATGGCGCCAAGGTGCAGACCGGCGGCAACACTGTCCTCGGCGCACTCCGGGGCGGCAGCGGTACGGTCAGCGTCGACAACGGCACGCTGTCCACCGACAAGACCCTGATCGTCAGCGGCGCCGGCAACGGCACCCTGCAAATCAAGAACGGCGGCCAGGTCACCAGCCAGGACAGCATCATCGCCGCCGACCTGGGTTCCAATGGCAGCGCCAGCCTCGATGGCGCCAACAGCCTGTGGAAGACCCTCGGCGACATGATCGTCGGCCAGGCGGGCAACGGCTCGCTGTCGCTCACCAACGGCGCCAAGGTGCAGAACGCTGGCAACACCGTCCTCGGCGCACTCAAGGGCGGTAGCGGTACGGTCAGCGTCGACAACGGCACGCTGTCCACCGACAAGACCCTGATCGTCGGCGGCGCCGGCAACGGCACCCTGCAAATCAAGAACGGCGGCCAGGTCACCAGCCAGGACAGCATCATCGCCGCCGACCTGGGTTCCAATGGCAGCGCCAGCCTCGATGGCGCCGACAGCTTGTGGAAGACCCTCGGCGACATGATCGTCGGCCAGGCGGGCAACGGCTCGCTGTCGCTCACCAACGGGGCCAAGGTGCAGAACGGTGGCAACACCGTCCTCGGCGCACTCAAGGGCGGCAGCGGTACGCTCAGCGTCGACAACGGCACGCTGTCCACCGACAAGACGCTGCTGGTTGGCGGCGCCGGCAACGGTACCCTGGAGATCAAGAATGGCGGTCAGGTAACCAGCCAGGACGGCATCATCGGTGCCAACCAGGGCGCCAATGGCAGCGCCAGCATCGACGGCGCGGGCAGCCTCTGGGAAACCCTCGGCGACCTGACCGTGGGCCAGGGCGGCAACGCCAGCCTGGTGCTCGCCAACCAGGGCGTGGCCAAAGTCGGCAGCGGCATCCTGCGGATCGCCGCCGACGGCACCTCCAATGCCGCTCTTTATGTGGGAGCGACCAGCGACAAGGCCGCCGACGCCAAGGGCGCGGGCAAGCTGGAAGCCAAACGCGTGGTCTTCGGCCAGGGCCAGGGCCTGGTCCAGTTCAACCACAACGACCGTGACTACCAGTTCGATGCCGGCTTCGAAGGTCAGGGCCGCATCAATCACATCGCCGGGCAGACCGTGTTCAACGGTGACTCCAGCCGCTTCACCGGCCAGTTGAATGTCAAAGGCGGCGAACTGCTGCTGAACAACGTCATGGCCGGGCAAGTACAGGTCGACAAGAACGCCAGCCTGCACATCGGTGCCTTCAACGGCAGCCAAGGCGAAGTGCTCAGCGATATCGGCAACGATGGCAAGGTGGTGTTCGACCGTAACAACCAGTACCAATACGACCATGTCATCTACGGCAGCGGCTCGGTCGAGCAGCGCGGCACGGGGACCACCGTGCTCACCGGCGAAAACACCTACAAGGGCGGCACGCTGATCAGCAACGGCACCCTGCAACTGGGTGCCGGCGCGAACGGCGGCAACAGCGGCTCGATTCTTGGCGACGTGCAGATCGACGCGCCCGGCAGCCTGGTGTTCAACCGTGCCAACGGCTACACCTTCGGCGGCGCCCTCTCCGGCACCGGCACGCTCTATAAGCGCGGTGCCGGGCGCACCGAGCTGAGCGGCGACAGTTCCGCCTTCCACGGCCACAGCCTCGTCGAATCGGGCATCCTCGCCGTCAACGGCAAGCTCGGCGGCTCGACCGACGTGTATGACGGCGCAACCCTGGCCGGCAACGGCCAGGTCGGCAACGTGACCCTGCACAAAGGCGCGACCATCGCCCCCGGCAACTCCATCGGCACCCTGACCCTGGCCGGCGACCTCGACCAGCACAGCGGTTCGACCTTCCACGCCGAACTGCTGAGTACCGGGGCCAACGACCGGCTGCTGGTGAACGGCGCGGCGCGGCTCGAGGACGGCAGCATCATCAAGGCGGACAAACTCGACAGCAAACGCTACGAGCTGGACCGTCGCTACCTGGTGCTGGCGACCGAGAAAGGCCTGAGCGGGCGCTACAAGCTGACGGGCGATACCTGGGTCTCGACCTTCTATGACCTGGTGGACAACTACGACAGCCACAACGCCTACCTGGATGTGCAACAGACGCGCCTGTTCCAGGAAGCCGCATTCACCCCCAACCAGCGGGCCACGGCCACCGCGGCACAAAGCCTGAAAGGCGCGGCCGTGCCGGCGCTGACGCCACCGGTGCACAACAAGCTGTTCGAGGCCATCGCCTATCTGCCCGATGACCACCAGGCTCGCGATGCCTTCGATCAACTGTCCGGCGAGTTCCACAACTCCACCCGTTCGGCGCTGGTCCAGGACAGTCGCCTGGTTCGCGACGCGGCGAACACCCGCCTGCGCTCGGCGAGCGCCGCCCAGACCCGTGACACCGCGAGCGACACTCACTCCGGCCTGACCCCGTGGATCACCACGCTGGGCAACTGGGGCGAAGTCAAGGGCGACAGCAATACCGCCAACCTGCGCAGCGACACCAAGGGCTTGCTCACCGGGGTCGATACCGCGGTCGGCGACCGCGGCCATGTCGGCGTGCTGACCGGCTACAGCCGCACCGAACTGAAGAGCTCGTCACGCGACTCCTCGAGCGACAACGACAACATCCACCTGGGTGTCTATGGCGGAACACAGGTCAGCGGCTTCGACCTGCGCGGCGGCATGGCGTACACCTGGAGCCGGATCGACGCCAAGCGTTCGGTGAACTTCGCCGGCTACAGCGACCACCTGAAGTCCAAGCATGACGCCAACACCCTGCAAGCCTTCGGCGAACTGGGCCGGCGCTTCGACCTCAGCCCTTCGGTACAGCTGGAACCCTTCGCCAACCTGGCCTATGTGCAGGTCAAGAGCGAAGGTTTCAAGGAGCGTGGCGGCCCCGCGGCCCTGCGCGCCAAGCACGCGTCGGACGAGCAGACCTTCTCCACCCTGGGTCTGCGCGCCAGCGCCGACAAGCAGCTGGACAACGGCAAGTTGCTCACCGTGTTCGGCAGCGCCGGCTGGAAACACGCCCTGAACGGCATCACACCGTCCAACACCTACCGTTTCGACGGCAGCGACGCGTTCCGTATCGAAGGTGCGGCCTACTCGCGCAACAGCGCGGTGGTCGAAGCCGGAGTGGAAACCCGGGTGACTCCCGAGCTGAGCCTGGGCGCCGCCTACAACGGGCAACTGGGCAGCGGTGCCAGCGAACATGGCCTGAGCCTGAACGCCAGCTACCGCTTCTGACCCCGCCCTGATCACACAGCGGCGGCCCCGCCGCTGTGTGTTGTGGATTGACCGGCAAGGTACACTTGCCGGTCTTTTTTTTGCCTTTCGTCAAGGCATGCCTCCAGCAACAACGGGGGCATCCGTGACGGTCATTCAATACCCGGCGCTCTAGCGCCGGGTATTGGCCTATACCTGTGTCATGGCGACGTCAAGGTAATCAGGTACATCCCCGAGTTGACCGGTTTGCCTGCCTCATCGACCAGCGCATATTGCTGATCGTAGTAGCGCCCTTCCTTGCCGCTGTCCGTGACCAACTTGACGTTGACTGGCGATTTGCCGATGGCCGTCACCGAGCTCGATGGGCCGACGCCGTGTACACGAATGTCGTTGCCGCGGGAAAACTGCGGGCACTGGCGAAGACTCAACGCCGCCCCGCCGTGGGCAATCGAGCTTGGCGTGCAAGGCTCCTCGACGATGCTGCCGTGAAAATAGATCGTTCCCTGGATGCTTTGAGGGGCTGCGGAACAGATTCCACTCAAGCCTAGAAACATGCCGACACCTGCCAAAACCAGCTTGGTACTCATTCTGACTTTCTCCATTGGGCCTGAAGAGTATGTCGTCAGTGTAGAAGAAATCTTTAATTTTTAAGGTTTGTCCTATTCCCAAATCAACAATAAATAGGGTAAAAGCGAATACAAATTAATGGCAATGAGCCATCATTGCTATCGGCCAGCCCTGGCCAATCTAAAGGGTCCGCCCAGGCAAAAAAAGGCGCAGCCCTCGCTCAAGTCGAAAGCTGCGCCCGGCCCTCATGAATCAGCTGTTTTTGCGGAACACAAACACCAACCCGACGATGATCAACAGCATGCCGAGCACGCTCAGCAGTGCCAGCCGATTACCGAAGAACAGGTAGTCCATCACGGCCGTCACCGCCGGCACCAGGTAGAACAGGCTGGTGACATTCACCAGATTGCCGCGAGCGATCAGCCGGTACAGCAGCAAGGTCGCCAGCACCGAGACCACCAGCCCCATCCACAGCGCCGGGACGATAAAGCCGACGCTGTGCTCGAAGTGAAACGGCTGGAACGGCACGAACAGCGCGCACAGCAACAGCCCCGCCAGGTACTGCACCGGCAGGGTGCCCAGCGGATTGTCGCTGATGCGCTTCTGCATGATCGAGCCCAGGGTCATGCTCACCAGGGCCAGCAGGCCGAAGAGCATCCCGGCCAGCGACATGCCGGCCAGGCCGATGCCCTGATAGACCACCATGATCAACCCGGCCAAACCCAGCGCCAGGCCGAACATCCGGCTCCAGGAGCGCTGACGCTCCATGATCACCACGGTGAGGATGGGTTGTACTCCCATGATGGTGGCCATCACTCCGGGGGTGACCTTCAGGTCCAGGGCCAGCAGGTAGAAGATCTGGTATGCCCCCAGCAACACCAGCCCGGTGGCCACCGCATACAGCATCGGCTTGCGTCCGCGGGGCAAACGCAGCTTGAGCAGGGGAATCAACAGCACCAGTCCGCACAGGGCGATGGCAAAACGGAACAACAGGAAGGCAAAGGGCGAGGCATGGGCCAGCCCCCATTTTGAGAAGATCGCCCCACTGCTCCAGAGCAGGACGAACAGGCTCGTGGAAGCCGCCGCAAGCGCGGACTTTTTCGATATGAACAACATGAATACCACCTGTAATCAGGCAAATAGCCAACTCAGCCGAGGCTGAAATTCAGTAGTTTTTTCTGGCGGGCGCGGGCAACAGCAAAGGTTGCTGATCAGCCCCGTACGACGACGCCCGGCGGTGATACGACGGCGCACACCGGCGTGCTACTGACAGGTGGGGGGTAATGACTGATCTGCACAGGCTGCGGGTTCCCGCACGGCACGACGCCAGCGTTGACCGCTGAATCGACTACCGCGTTGATGAGGGAATGAGGCATATGCTGATCTTTCTGAAGTGGAAGGTGAATCTTCTGATACACCGGGCGCCGACTATAACCAGCGCCCGATATTCATTGCAACGCCTTATCCGAACAGCCAGTAACCCAGGGCGGTCAGGACCACCACCGCCAGCACCGGACGCATGACGCGGTAGAGCTTCGGATTGCGGCGCTTCCATTGCTTGACCACGCCACTGATGCGGTCGCTGAAGCGCTTGCTCCAGGCATAGGCCTGGTTGATCCCGCCGACGCGCTCGTCGTCGAGGTTCTGCGGCGCGGTGGCACGCCCCAGCCAGGCGCTGATCCAGCGGTTGATGCGGGTCATCAGCGGGTTGCTCAGCGGACGCTCGATGTCGCAGAACAGAATGACCCGGGTCTTGTCGGTCTCGTTTTTGACCCAGTGCACATAGGTTTCATCGAACATCACGTCTTCGCCATCGCGCCAGGCGTAGACCTGGCCGTCGACGAAAATCCGGCAGTCGTCGGAGTTCGGCGTGGACAGGCCCAGGTGATAACGCAGGGAGCCGGCGAACGGATCGCGGTGCGGGTTCAGATGGCTGCCACCGGGCAGCAGGGCGAACATCGCGCCCTTGACGTTGGGAATGCGGCTGACCAGTTCAACGGTCTTCGGGCACAGCAACTCGGCCGACGGCAGCGGTTTGTCGTACCACTTGAGGTAGAAACGCTTCCAGCCCTTCTTGAAGAACGAACCGAAACCGGCGTCGTTGTTCTTCTCGGCGGCGCGGATGTAACCCTCGTCGAACAAATGCATGGCTTCGTCGCGGATCACTTCCCAGTTGTCCTTGAGCACATCCAGCTCGGGGAACTTGCTGCGGTCCAGATAGGGCTTGGAAGGCACACCGGAAAACAGGTACATCAAGGCGTTGTAAGGAGCGAACAGCGCCGAATGGTTGACGAACTGACGCAGCACCGGCAGTCGAGCCTTGCCGCGTAAATGCACGTAGAGAGTGCTGCCGATGAATAGCAGCAACACCGCTGACTTGGCGGCAAACGAAAGGCTCATGCAATATCTCCTTGAAATAATTACCGGCGGGGCAGCATTCATCCGGCATGGCAGCCGGCCATGATAAACACTCCTGGCCCCTGGAAAAACCCGCACAAACCGACAATCAGTGTTAACAGTCGTGCAATAAAACGCTGATTAACACACGCCAGCTGAACGCCAGCTGATGCAGGTCAGTACCCATGCAACATGCCCTGCACGCCTTTGATCGCCGGCAAGCGGGCTCCTGCGGAGCCTGCCGGCGATCACCTTCCCACTGCCTTACTGCTGGTTCTCCTGCTCGGTGAACAGGTCGCTGAACAGCATGCTCGACAGATAACGTTCACCCGAATCCGGCAGCACCACCACTATGGTCTTGCCTTGCATCTCGGGGGTTTCCGCCAGGCGCACCGCCACCGCCATCGCCGCGCCGCAGGAGATGCCACAGAGGATCCCCTCCTCCTGCATCAGGCGCAGGGCCATGGCCTTGGATTCCTCGTCGCTCGCCAGCTCGACCCGGTCGACCATCGACAGGTCGAGATTGCTCGGCACAAAACCGGCACCGATGCCCTGGATCTTGTGCGGGCTGGGCTTGATCTCTTCGCCCGCCAGCTTCTGGGTAATCACCGGCGAGACGCTCGGCTCCACCGCCACCGACAGGATAGGTTTGCCCTGGGTCTTCTTGATGTAACGGGAAACCCCGGTGATGGTGCCGCCGGTGCCGACGCCCGCCACCAGCACGTCCACGGCGCCATCGGTGTCATTCCAGATTTCCGGACCGGTGGTTTTCTCGTGGATCGCCGGGTTGGCCGGGTTATCGAACTGCTGCGGCATGAAGTATTTGTCAGGGTCGCTGGCGAGGATTTGCGCGGCCTTCTCGATCGCCCCTTTCATACCCTTGGCCGGCTCGGTCAGCACCAGCTCGGCCCCCAGGGCCTTGAGCACCTTGCGTCGCTCGATGCTCATCGACGCCGGCATGGTCAGGACCAGCTTATAGCCACGGGCCGCGGCGACGAAGGCCAGGCCGATGCCGGTGTTACCCGAGGTCGGCTCGATGATGGTCATGCCCGGCTTGAGTTTGCCGCTGCTTTCCGCGTCCCAGATCATGTTCGCGCCGATCCGGCACTTCACCGAATAACCCGGGTTACGCCCTTCGATCTTGGCCAGGATGGTGACGCCGCGGGGCGCGATGCGGTTGATCTGCACCAGCGGCGTATTGCCGATGGAATGGGCGTTGTCAACGAAAATGCGGCTCATGGCTGGGTCCTTGTACAGCGTGAAAGGAAGTCTTCAAGGGTATGCCTCGCACCCATGAGCGTCCAGTCGGGACGAACGTCTGCGATGCCGGGGAGTCAATCGCTATAAGGCACATGGCTGGAGACTCACGCTCATGAAACGTCGCTACAGTTGGCCCCTGTGGACCCTCGCCGGGGTGCTGGTGCTGCTGGTTGCCCTGCATATCGCCCTGCCCTACCTGGTGCGCGATTACCTCAATGACCGGCTCGCCAACATGGGCGACTACCGTGGCCAGATCGCCGATGTCGACCTGGCCCTGTGGCGCGGTGCCTACCGGATCAACGGCCTGAAAATCGTCAAGGTCGACGGCAAGGTGCCGGTGCCGTTCGTCAATGCACCGCTGGTCGATCTGTCAGTGAGCTGGCGCTCCCTGTGGTACGACCATGCGGTGGTGGCCGAAGTGCAATTCGTCGGGCCGCAGGTCAACTTCGTCGACGGCGCCAACAAACAGAACTCGCAAACCGGTGAAGGCACCGACTGGCGGGCCCAGCTGAACAAACTGCTGCCCATCACCCTCAACGAAGTACAGGTCAGCGACGGCAAGATCAGTTTCCGTAACTTCAACTCCAAACCGCCGGTGAACATGAGCGCCACCCAGGTCAACGCCAGCGCCTACAACCTGACCAACGTGGTCGACACCCAAGGCAAACGCGACGCCCGCCTCGAAGGCAAGGCCCTGCTGCTGGGCCATGCGCCCCTGGAAACCAACGCCACCTTCGACCCACTGAGCGACTTCCAGGACTTCGAGTTCCGCCTGCGCGTGCGGGATATCGAACTCAAGCGCTTGAACGACTTCGCCGCCGCCTATGGCAAATTCGACTTCAACGCCGGACACGGCGACCTGGTGATCGAAGCCGAAGCCAACAAAGGCCAGCTCACCGGCTATATCAAGCCGCTGCTGCGCGACGTCGATGTGTTCAATTGGCAGCAGGATGTCGAGAACAAGGACAAAGGGATATTCCGTTCGATCTGGGAAGCCCTGGTGGGGGTCAGCGAAACCGTGCTGAAAAACCAGGGAAAAAACCAGTTCGCCACCCGGGTCGAACTCAAAGGCAGCGTACATCAGCGTGATATCAGCGCATTCCAGGCTTTTTTGCAGATTTTACGCAATGGTTTCATCGAGGCCTTCAATGCCCAGTATGAGCGTCCCAAACCATCCACTGACTGAGTCACCACGTGACGCCCCATTCAGAGACTGAATGGGGCGTCTGCGTTCACAGTCGGCCGGGCGGCGCGCTATAGTCGGCCATTCGTGTTTTATTCTTCCGACCTGCTCGATGCACGTCGGCGTTACCGTTCGAGGAATTGCAGATGAAGTTCGAAGGCACCAGCGCGTACGTCGCCACCGATGACCTGAAGCTGGCAGTCAATGCCGCCATCACCCTGGAGCGGCCGCTGCTGGTCAAGGGCGAACCGGGCACCGGCAAGACCATGCTCGCCGAGCAACTGGCCGAGTCCTTCGGTGCCAGGCTGATCACCTGGCACATCAAGTCCACCACCAAGGCTCACCAGGGCCTGTACGAATACGACGCGGTGAGCCGCCTGCGCGATTCGCAGCTGGGCGTGGACAAGGTGCATGACATCCGCAACTACCTGAAGAAGGGCAAGCTGTGGGAGGCCTTCGAATCCGAGGAGCGGGTGATCCTGCTGATCGACGAGATCGACAAGGCCGACATCGAGTTCCCCAACGACCTGTTGCAGGAACTCGACAAGATGGAGTTCTACGTCTACGAAATCGACGAGACCATCAAGGCCAAACAGCGCCCGATCATCATCATTACCTCCAACAACGAGAAAGAGCTGCCGGACGCTTTCCTGCGCCGCTGTTTCTTCCACTACATCGCCTTCCCCGACCGCACCACCCTGCAGAAAATCGTCGACGTGCACTACCCGGACATCAAGAAGGACCTGGTCAGCGAAGCGCTGGATGTGTTCTTCGACGTGCGCAAGGTGCCGGGCCTGAAGAAGAAGCCTTCGACCTCCGAGCTGGTGGACTGGCTCAAGCTGCTAATGGCCGACAACATCGGCGAAGCGGTGCTGCGCGAACGCGATCCGACCAAGGCCATCCCGCCGCTGGCCGGTGCCCTGGTGAAGAACGAGCAGGATGTGCAGTTGTTGGAACGCCTGGCGTTCATGAGCCGTCGTGGCACCCGCTGAGAGGGCATTGTCATGCTGCTCAACCTGTTCAATGAAATGCGTGCCGCCAAGGTTCCGGTGTCGGTGCGCGAGCTGCTCGACCTGATCAACGCGCTCAAGCAGCGCGTGACCTTCGCCGACATGGACGAGTTCTATTACCTGTCCCGGGCGATCCTGGTGAAGGACGAACGGCACTTCGACAAGTTCGACCGCGCGTTCGGCGCCTACTTCAACGGCCTGGAAAAACTCGACGACCACCTGCAGGCGCTGATCCCCGAGGATTGGCTGCGCAAGGAGTTCGAGCGCTCGCTGAGCGATGAGGAACGGGCGCAGATCCAGTCCCTCGGCGGCCTGGACAAGCTGATCGAAGAGTTCAAGAAGCGCCTGGAAGAACAGAAGGAACGCCATGCCGGCGGCAACAAGTGGATCGGCACCGGCGGCACCAGCCCCTTCGGCTCCGGCGGTTTTAACCCGGAAGGCATCCGCGTCGGCGATGCCGGCAAGCGCCAGGGCAAGGCGGTCAAGGTCTGGGACCAGCGCGAGTACAAGAACCTCGACGACTCGGTGGAACTGGGCACGCGCAACATCAAGGTGGCCCTGCGCCGCCTGCGCAAGTTCGCCCGCCAGGGCGCGGCGGACGAGCTGGACATCGACGGCACCATCGACCACACCGCCCGCGACGCCGGCCTGCTGAACATCCAGATGCGCCCGGAACGGCGCAACAGCATCAAGCTGCTGTTGCTGTTCGATATCGGCGGCTCCATGGATGCCCACGTGAAGATCTGCGAGGAGCTGTTCTCGGCCTGCAAGACCGAGTTCAAGCACCTGGAGTACTACTACTTCCACAACTTCATCTATGAGTCGGTGTGGAAGAACAACCTGCGCCGCGGCTCGGAACGCACCTCGACCCAGGACGTGCTGCACAAATACGGCGCCGACTACAAAGTGATCTTCGTCGGCGACGCCGCCATGGCGCCCTACGAAATCACCCAGGCCGGCGGCAGCGTCGAGCACTGGAACGAAGAAGCCGGTTATGTGTGGATGCAGCGCTTCATGGAGAAGTACAAGAAGCTCATCTGGATCAACCCCTACCCGAAAGACACCTGGGGCTACACCGCCTCGACCAACATCGTGCGCGAGCTGATCGAAGACCAGATGTACCCGCTGACCTTGCGCGGCCTGGAAGAAGGGATGCGGTTTCTCTCCAAATAAGATCCCATCCAACACGATCCCTGTAGCCGCTGCCGCAGGCTGCGATCGGCTTGGGCGGCACTCCGACGAAGCAGACGCGCTCTTGAGTCCGCTTGAAGGCCCTTCGGGCCTTATCGCAGCCTTCGGCAGCGGCTACATCGGTTCAGACAAACCGCCGTAAAAACTCGATCTGCTGCCGATACGCCGTCTCCTGCACCACCGGCGTCAGGCGCACTTCGCTGCCCGGCAGGCATTGCGCCAGCCGCGCCAGCGCCAGGGGCGTCAAGGCCCCCAGCCGTGGATACCCGCCAATGGTCTGCCGGTCGTTGAGCAGCACGATCGGCTGGCCGTCCGGTGGCACCTGGATCGCCCCCAGGGGAATACCCTCGGAGATCATCGGCGCCCCTTGATAACGCAGTGACGGCCCCAGCAGGCGCATGCCCATGCGGTCGGCGCGGCTGTCCAGGGTCCAGGCGCTGTTGAAGGCATCGAACAGGCTCTGCCCGCTGAACTGGCCGATCTGCGCCCCGAGAATCACCTCCAGCGGCGCCTTCGATTGCAGGTCCGGCAGTTGCTTGCCCGACAGCGCCTTGAGGTTCGTCCCTGCCCCGCAATACTCCAGCCGCGCGCCCGCGGCCAGTGGCCGGCCGAAGCCGTCGAGCCCGCCCAGTTCCTCGCGGACCACGCTGGCGCAACTGCCCAGCACCTTGGGCGCATTGAAACCGCCGGGCGCCGCCAGGTAGGCCCGCGCCCCCTGGTACGGCTGGGTGAAACGCAACCGCTGGCCTTTTTGCAGGATAAAGCTGCGCCCCGGGCTGAGCGGACGCTCGTCGATACAGGCCCCCAGGTCGGCGCCCGCCAGCGCCAGCAGGCACAGTTCCTCGGCGACCACGCTGAAACCGCCCAGGGTGATCTCGATCACCGGCGCATCCAGGGCGTTGCCCAGCAGCCAGTTGGCCCAGGACATCGACACCCAGTCCAGCGCGCCGCCCTGGGTCACGCCCAGGTGCCGCACGCCAAAGCGACCGGCATCCTGCAACAGGCACAAGGGCGTACTGGCTTCGATCGTCAGGCGGCTCATGCCAGTGCCTCCGGAAGTGGCGTGTCGTCACCGCCCAGGCGGATGAATTCGGCGTGGTCCACCGCGGCGAAACGCACACTGTCGCCCGGTTGCATCAGGCTGTAGCCATCGCGCTCGCGATCGAACAGGCGGCTCGGCGTACGTCCGATCAGGTTCCAGCCCCCCGGCGACACCACCGGATAAGCCGCGGTCTGCCGTTCGGCAATGCCCACGCTACCGGCCGCCACCCGCTTGCGTGGGGTATCCAGGCGCGGCGCGGCCAGCACTTCGTCCACCAGCCCCATAAAGGCGAAACCCGGGGCGAAACCCAGGGCGAACACCTGGTATTCACGCTCGCTGTGGCAACGGATCACCTCGTTCACCGACAGGCCGCTGCGCCGCGACAACAGGCTCAGCTCCGGGCCGACGCTGAGGTCGTACCAGACCGGCAGCACATGGCGCTGGCCACCGGTACGCGAATCGGGGGTCAGGTCGGTCAGGGCCAGATCGATCAGTTCCCGCGCCTGGGACGGGCTCAGGGCAGTCAGGTCGTAGTGCACCATCAGCGTGGTATAGGACGGCACCAGATCGATCAACTGCCCGCCGAAGGCCGCCCGCAGGCGCTCGCTGGCAGCGAGCATCCACGGCATGTTGGCCTCGGCGATGACATCGAACAGGCGCACCATCAGGCAATCGATGGCCACCACTTCAAGGCGTATTTTCATGCTGGCAACTGCGCAAGGGCCGCGCGGATACGCTGCACGGCGGCCACCGAACTGGCGTTGTCGCCATGCACGCACAGGGTATTGGCCTGCAGGTGCAAGGCGCTACCGTCGCTGGCCTGCAGCGCGTCGCCGCGGGCGATGGTCAGCGCCTGGGCGATGATCTTTTCCGGGTCGTGATGCACCGCCCCCGGCAGTTGCCGCGAAACCAGGTGACCGGCGTTGTCGTAGGCACGGTCGGCGAAGGCTTCGAACCACAGGGTCACGCCGAACTCGTCGCCCAGGGCCTGGGCCGCGCCGTTGTCACGGGTGGCCATCAACATCAGCGGCAGCGTCTTGTCGTAGGCGGCCACCGCCTGGATCACCGCGCGCAGCTGCGCCGGGTTGGCCATCATGTCGTTGTACATGGCGCCATGGGGTTTGACGTAGCTCACCCGAGCGCCCTGGGCCCGGCAGATGCCGTCGAGGGCGCCGATCTGGTAGTGCAGCAGGTCCTGCAGTTCCTGGGCGCCGTAGGCCATGGAACGGCGACCGAAACCGGCCAGGTCCTGGTACGCCGGGTGCGCGCCGATGCGCACGCCATTGGCCAGGGCCAGGCTGACGGTCTTGCGCATGATGCTCGGGTCGCCGGCGTGGAAACCGCAGGCGATGTTGGCGCAATCGATGAATGGCATCACCTCGGCATCCAGGCCCATGGTCCAGTTGCCAAAGCTTTCGCCGATGTCGCAATTCAATAACAGGCGGCTCACGGTCAGTGCTCCTGTAGCGTTTGTCATGTTGGCTGCGGGGATCGCGCGGGATGCCCACAGATTATCAGTTAGGCTCTGTACGAAAAGTGGCTGCGCGCTGGGCGCCTTCCGCGCTACGCGGGCCATGCTGCGTTAAAAACAGGCTCGTGCGCGAGTCCGATCGGAATGCTCATTTAGGCCCCTACAGTCGAACGCGACCCCGGCCGTTCCTCGCCTGTTTTTGCCTTGCCTGACCTTCGCTCGCCGACTTTTCGTACAGACCCTAGCGCGCTTCGAGTTGTTTGCCACGGGTTTCCGGCAGGCTCAGGGCCGCCAGGACCACGATGCCGTAGGACACAGCGGCGAAGGTGCCGATGGCCGCGCCCAGCGGGATGTGCTGGCTGAGCAGCCCGATCAGCAGCGGGAACAGGGCCGCCAGCGCCCGGCCACTGTTGTAGCAGAAGCCCTGGCCCGAACCGCGGATCCGCGTGGGGAACAGCTCCGTCAGGAAGGCGCCCATGCCGCTGAAGATCCCCGAAGCGAAGAAGCCCAGGGGAAAGCCCAGCCACAGCATCACCGCGTTGCTCACCGGCATTTGCGTGTACAGCAGGACGATGGTGAACGAGCCGGCGGCGAACAGGACGAAGTTCTTCTTGCGCCCGAGAATGTCGGTCAGATAGGCGCTGATCACATAGCCCACATAGGAGCCGAAGATCACCATCGCCAGGTAGCCGCCGGTGCTCAGCACGCTCAAGCCGCGCTCGGTCTTGAGGAAGGTCGGCAGCCAGAACGTGATGGCGTAATAACCGCCCTGGGCGCCGGCCGCGAGCAGCGACGCGCGCAGGGTGGTGCTGAGAATGCCGGGAGCGAAAATCTCGTAGAAGCGCGAGGGGTTGTCGGGCACTTCCCGGGCGCGGGTTTGCCGGTAGATCTCCGGGTCCTTGACCAGGCGGCGGACGAAGATCACGAAGATCGCCGGCAGGATGCCCAGCAGGAACAAGGCGCGCCAGGCGTCTTCCGGCGGCAGCAGGGAATACATCAGCGCATAGAGCAGTGCCGTGATGCCCCAGCCCAAGGCCCAGCCGGACTGCACCATGCCCACCGCCTTGCCGCGGTTTTCCGCGCGGATCACTTCGCCGATCAGCACCGCGCCGGCGGTCCACTCGCCGCCGAAGCCGAAACCCATCAGGGTCCGGGCGATCAACAGTTGCTCGTAGTTCTGCGCCAGGCCACACAGGAAGGTGAAGAAGGCGAACCAGAGCACGGTCAGTTGCAGGGTGCGCACCCGGCCGATGCGATCGGACAGGATGCCGGCGATCCAGCCGCCTAGGGCGGAAGCCAGCAAGGTGCTGGTGTGGATCAGGCCGGCCTCGGCGGAGCTGATACCCCACAGCGCAATCAGGGTCGGGATGACGAAGCTGAGCATCTGGGTGTCCATGCCATCCAGGCCGTAACCGGCCTTGCAGCTCCAGAACGTGCGGCGTTCCTGCTGGTTGATGTCGCGGTACCAGTCGAAGGGGCCGGCGCGGCCTTTGGCCTTGCTGGCGGCGAGCGTGTCGGGCGCACTCATGGCAAATCTCCACCTTGGTTTTATTGGTATTGTTCTGGGCCCCGACGACGCTTATCGTGAGACGCAGCGATTTTTGGCGCCCGCGCCCTGCCCCGTCCAACTAATAAAAACCGCCTCCAGACATAAGAAAAGTTGATCGCATGAACCTCAAGTTTCTTGAAACCTTTGTCTGGGTGGCGCGCCTGAAAAGCTTTCGCCTGACCGCCGACAAACTCTTCACCACCCAGGCATCGATCTCCAGCCGCATCGCCGTGCTCGAGGGTGAACTGGGGGTCAAGCTGTTCCTGCGCGACTCGCGCGGCGTGAGCCTGACCCCGGAAGGCCTCAAGGTGCTCGACTATGCCGAGCAGATGATGGACACCATGCAGGCGCTCAAGCAGTCGATCGAGACCCGCTCGAGCAAGGTCGGGCGGATTCGCATCGGCGTCATGGACACGGTGATCCACACCTGGCTCAGCCCCCTGGTGGCGCGGATGATGGACAGCTATCCCCAGGTGGAAATCGAGCTGGTGGCCGACACCTCGCTGAACCTCTGCGACCAGTTGCAGAAAGGCTTTCTCGACCTGGTGCTGCAAACCGACCTGCTGCGCCAGGAATCCATTCGCAGCCTGGAACTGGCCAGCCACCCGATGGGCTGGATAGTCGCCAGCCACTCGATCTACAACCGCGAGTACGCCAACCTGGCCGAGCTGGCCCGGGAACGCATCATCACCTACTCGAAGAACTCCCTGCCGCACCAGGAAGTGCTGAGCCTGATGCAGGCCAACGGGGTGACCGCGCCACGGCTCAACTGCGTGAACTCGGTGTCGGCCATTACCCGCCTGCTGCGCGACGGCTTCGGCATCGGCGCCTTGCCGCCGGTACTGGTCAGCGAGGAACTGGCGCGCGGCGAACTGACCCTGCTGGCCATCGACCAGCGCCCGCCGAACCTGCAGGTGGTGGTGTCATGGCGGGTGGGGGTCGAACTGGTGGAAGAGGTGGTGGTGCTGTGCCAGCAAGTGCTGGAAAGTTATGCGCGCAAGGTGGGGCCGGACTATATCGTGCTGGCGGGCTGATCCGCCGCGAATGCTTTTGTAGCCGCTGCCGAAGGCTGCGCAACCGATCGCAGCCGGCGGCAGCGGCTACATCACAGCCCCTTCAAGTCACGCTCTTCGATCGGCCGGCTCTGGCGCAGGCGCTTGCCGCCGAGCACCACCCAGTCGATCAGGCGATACAGGCATTCCAGGCCGAACGACAGCAGCAAGGCGCCGCTCATGGCCCAGATCATCGCTTGCGGGGTCAGCAGGATCTGGTAGCTGTAGCCGTTCCAGGTTTCCTGGCGGATATCCGGGTCGGCGGCCAGCACCACTTGCAGCAGGCGGATGTACCACGGGCCCTGCATGGCCTGGAACTGCTTGTCCAGGGCGCGCTGGCGAACCAGCAGATTGCCCAGGCTGTCGGCGTCGCTGCGAAACACCGGATCGTCGCTGGCCCGATAGTGGGCGACCAGCGCCTGCAGATCGCCCTTGAAGAACTGGTTGGCGGTGCCCTGGAACCCTTGCAGGCCGGCCTGGGCCTCGATCAGGTGAGCCTCGACGCGCTTGGCGTAATCGCTGATGAAACCCGGCACCTGTACACCGATCAACAGGCCCGCCGCAAACAGCACCAGCCGCAGATAACTGAGCAACATAGGGGATGTCCTTATTCGGTCTGGCCGTGCAGGACGCATTCACCGCGCCGCCACAGGCTCCATTGGCCCGGCTCGTAGCGAGTCCAGGTTTCGTTTTCGGTCAAAGGTTCGGTGGCGATCACCGTCACCACGTCGTTGGGCGTGGTTTCCGCCTGGAAGTCGACGATCACATCGACGTCCTTCAGGCGGGCCGGGCCAAAGGGCGCGCGGCGGGTGATCTGCGCCAGCTTGGTCGAGCAGTAGCAGAACAGCCAGTCGCCATCGCTGAGCAGGCAGTTGAACACGCCCTTGCCGCGATATTCGGCGCAGGCGGCCACCAGCGACGGCAACAACTCTTCGACTTCCACCGGCTCGGGAAAGGCTTCGCGCACCCGGTTGAGCAGGTCGCAGAAAGCCGCTTCGCTGTCGGTATCGCCCACCGGACGATAGAAGCTGGTGGGAGGCTGGAAGTCCGCCAGTTGGCCGTTGTGGGCGAAACACCAGTTGCGCCCCCACAGCTCGCGCACGAACGGATGGGTGTTGGACAGGCAGACCTTACCGACGTTGGCCTGGCGAATGTGGCCGATCACCACTTCGCTCTTGATCGGGTAGCGCTGCACCAGGTTGGCCACTTCCGACTCGCTGCTCGCCGCCGGGTCCTGGAACAGGCGCAGGCCGCGGCCCTCGTAGAAAGCGATGCCCCAGCCGTCGCGATGCGGACCGGTGCGCCCGCCGCGCTGCATCAGCCCGGTAAAGCTGAACACGATATCGGTCGGTACATTGGCGCTCATGCCCAATAACTCACACATGCTCGGACTCTCGCTTCAATGCGTGTTACAGACGCGGCTCGATCCGCGAACGCTGGAGGTTGCTGGGCACTGGCGGGCGGCCGTAGCGATCGTCGCCGGCGCCGCCGAAAGGCTGGTCGTCCGGCTCTTCGGCACGGGCCGCGGCCTTGGCGGCTTCGGCCTGTTCCTTGCGGGCCATGGAGGCGCGCTCGATCGGCCAGCGGATCAGGACGAACGCCAGGTAGATGCCGAAGGCGATCACGCCGTACATGAACAGGTCGGAGACCGCGCGCCAGGCGTTGTTGCCGACCTTGAACAGCATGTCCAGGGCGGTGATGGCCACGGCCGGGGCGAACATTTCCTTGGCCGGATCGACCACGGTCGGGCTGAACAGCAGCACCGCCACCAGCACTCGCAGCGGCTCGCGCAGCCAGCGCCACATCCAGCGGGTCAGGCGCATCCATACCAGCAGGCAGCCCAAGGCGGCGAAGGCGTAGAGCCCCCAAGCGATCAGATAGTCGTTCTCGGTCATGGTGTCCATGGCAAGGCAGGCAAAGAGGCGCTTATGATAACGGCTTTTCGCATGCCAGGCTGCACCGCCGTCTGCCGCGCCCTTAATTGTCACCGCCCCGAGAGCCCTTCATGCCCGTATCCGCCCACGTCACCAGCGCCCCGATCGCCCGCAAGGCCGAAGGCCCGGACCCGTACGCCTGGCTCCAGGAGCGCGACACCGATGCCGTGCTCGATTACCTGAAGGCCGAAAACAGCTACCAGGAAGCCGCCCTCGCCGACCAGGCGGTGCTGCGTGAAACCCTGTTCCAGGAAATCAAGGGCCGGATCCTCGAGACCGACCTGTCCCTGCCCTCCCCCTGGGGCCCGTACCTGTATTACACCCGCACCACCGCCGGCGACGAATACGCCCGGCACTACCGCTGCCCGCGCCCGGCCGACGACAGCCTGAGCGTCGACGAAAGCCAGGAACAACTGCTGCTGGACCCCAACGAACTGGCCAAGGGTGGTTTCTTCTCCCTCGGCGCCTTCAGCATCAGCCCCGACCACCAGCGCCTGGCCTACAGCCTCGATACCAGCGGCGAAGAGGTCTACACCCTGTTCGTCAAGGAGCTGTCCAGCGGCAAGGTCAGCGAACTGGCGTTCGCCGATTGCGACGGCAGCATGACCTGGGCCAACGACAGCCTGACCCTGTTCTTCGGCGAGCTGGACGACACCCACCGCCCACACAAGCTGCTGCGTTATCGCCTGGATGGCACCGCCGCCGAAGAGGTGTTCCATGAGCCGGACGGGCGCTTTTTCCTGCATTGCTACCGCTCAAGCTCGGAGAAACAGCTGCTGCTGTCCCTGGGCAGCAAGACCACCAGCGAGGTCTGGGTACTCGACGCGGCGCAGCCGCAGCAGGCCTTTACCTGCCTGGCGCCGCGGGTCGAACACCATGAATACGACGTCGACCACGGCCTGCTCGACGGCCAGTGGACCTGGTTTATCCGCAGCAACCGCGACGGCATCAACTTCGCCCTCTACCAGGCGCCGGACCAGGGCACGGTGCCGGGTGAAGCCGACTGGCAGAACCTGATCCCCCACAGCAATAGCGTGATGCTCGAAGGCCTGAGCCTGAACAGCTCGGCCATGACCCTGAGCCTGCGCGAAGGCGGCCTGCCGATCATCGAGGTGCACCCCGAGGGCCTGCCGGCCTATCGCGTGCAACTGCCGGATGCGGCCTACAGCCTGCATGTGCAGAACAGCCTGGAATTCGTCAGCCAGCGCATCCGCCTGCGCTACGAAGCGCTGAACCGTCCGGCGCAGATCCGCCAGCTGGATCTGGCCGGCGGCGAACAGAAAGTGCTCAAGGAAACCCCGGTGCTCGGCGTGTTCGACCCGGATGCCTATGTCAGCCAGCGCCTGTGGGCGACCGCGGCCGACGGCACCCAGGTGCCGATCAGCCTGGTGATCAAGCGCGAAGCCCTGGGCCGGCCGGCACCGCTGTACCTCTACGGCTACGGCGCCTACGGCGAAAGTCTCGACCCGTGGTTCTCCCATGCGCGCCTGAGCCTGCTGGAGCGCGGCGTGGCCTTCGCCATCGCCCACGTGCGTGGCGGCGGCGAGCTGGGCGAAGCCTGGTACCGCGCCGGCAAGCAGGAACACAAGCAGAACACCTTCAGCGACTTCATCGCCTGCGCCGAACACCTGATCGCCCAGGGCCTGACCACTTCCGAGCAACTGGCCATCAGCGGCGGCAGCGCCGGCGGACTGTTGATCGGTGCGGTGCTCAACCAGCGCCCGGAACTGTTCAAGGCGGCGATTGCCGAGGTGCCGTTCGTCGATGTGCTCAACACCATGCTCGACCCCGAGCTGCCGCTGACCGTCACCGAGTACGACGAATGGGGCAACCCCGAGGAGCCCGAGGTCTACGCGCGGATCAAGGCCTACGCGCCTTATGAGAATGTCGAGGCCAAGGCCTATCCGGCGACCCTGGTGATCGCCGGCTACAACGACAGCCGCGTGCAGTACTGGGAGGCGGCCAAGTGGGTGGCCCGGTTGCGCGCCACCAAGACCGACGACCACCTGCTGCTGCTCAAGACCGAGCTCGGCGCCGGCCACGGCGGGATGAGCGGGCGTTACCAGGGATTGCGTGACGTAGCGCTCGAATATGCATTTGTTTTCAAGATTCTGGGCATTGCCTGAGGAACTCCGGCCGGCGCTCCTGTCTTAACCCAGGACCGCCGGCCCCAGGCCATACCGCACCTGCCCGGGACCGCAACAGACACAAGAAAAAGACCGTGACGACATGCCAGAACCTACCTTGTTGAACAATGAAATCCGCGACTGGCTGATGGACTGCGGATTGTTCGATCAGCTCTTGCCGGCCGACTTCAATGCCGCCGCCGGCTACTTCAGCATCAGCAGCATCGCCCAGGGCCAGGAGATCTTCCGCGAAGGCGATGCCGGCAGCTTCATGTGCATCATCCATTCCGGCCAGGTGGCGGTGCAGAAGACCAACAGCGAAGGCGTTTGCGTGACCATTGCCACCCTGCGCAGCGGTCGGGCCTTCGGAGAGATGGCGGTGCTCGATGGCGAACGGCGTTCGGCCAGTTGCGTGGCCGCCAGCGATTGCCGGTTGCTCAACCTGGGCAAGGACTCGCTGGAGAAAATGCTCAACGATGCGCCGAAGATCGCCGCCAAGATCATCCGCGCCCTCGCCGTGTCACTGTCCAGGCGCCTGCGCATGGCCGACGGGCAACTGCTGTCGCAACAGGTCTAGCTACCCGGGGTCCTGGTTTTCGTCTCATTCTGCTGCAACCCTGGCAAGGTCTGGTCCTTCGGCGGCTTGGGCATGTCGATCGGCGGCAGCAATGGCGCACCGCCATGGGCCGTGGCCTTGGGGGTGCTGGGGGGCGTGACCTGCGGATAAGGGGTCGGGGTCGCAGTGCCGGGCGAGCCGGCGGCGGGGACCGGAGTCACGGGCACCGCCTGCAGTTCCTCGGCGTGCACGGCGCTCATCGCGAGCGCCGCACTTAGCAAGAGCGCTGCGCGGGCAATGACCGTTAGAATAGTGCGCTTCATCAATGGCTCCATCGCTATTGTCAGCCCTCAGGCTACTCCCAACCGGGGCGGTTTGCCTTCCTCATTGAGACCCTCATGAAACGTTTCGTTCTGCTGGACACCACCCCGATTCCCGAAAATGGCGGTGCCTTGTGCCTGTTCGAATACGGCGAGGATTTTGTCATCAAGATCCAGGGCGGCGACGGCGGGCAATTGATGAACACCCGCATGCACGGCTCCGAAGACGCCCTGGCGGAGATCCCCTGCCGCAAGGTCGCCGGGCGGCCCAATTCGCGGGTGCTGATCGGCGGCCTGGGCATGGGCTTCACCCTCGCCTCGGCCCTCAAGCACCTGGGCAAGGGTGCTGAAGTGGTGGTCGCCGAACTGGTGCCGGGGGTGGTCGAATGGAACCGCGGACCGCTGGGGGAGAAATCCGGCCGGCCGTTGCTCGACCCGCGCACGGTGATCCGCATGGAGGATGTGGCCAAGGTGCTGCAGGCCGAACCCCAGGGGTTCGACGCGATCATGCTCGACGTCGACAACGGCCCCGAAGGCCTGACCCAGAAGGCCAACAGCTGGCTGTACTCCGCCACCGGGCTGGCGGCCTGCGCCAGGGCCCTGCGACCCAAGGGCGTGCTGGCCGTGTGGTCGGCCAGCGCCGACAAGCAATACTCCGACAAGCTGCGCAAGGCCGGCTTCAAGGCTGAGGAAGTGCAGGTCTTCGCCCACGGCAACAAGGGCACCCGCCACACCATCTGGATTGCCGAGAAGCTCAAGGCCTGAGCTAAACTGGGCTCATTACCGTCATTAGTCTTTGCATTAAAGGTGAACCCATGAGTTCGACCAACACTTCCAAGCTCGACCGCATCCTCGCCGACGCCCAGCGCGACCGCGAGATGGGCTACCGCGACAAGGCCCTGAAGATGTACCCGCACGTCTGTGGACGCTGCGCCCGCGAGTTCTCCGGCAAGCGCCTGAGCGAGCTGACCGTGCACCACCGCGACCACAACCACGACAACAACCCACAGGACGGTTCCAACTGGGAACTGCTGTGCCTGTACTGCCATGACAACGAACACTCGCGCTATACCGACCAGCAGTACTTCGGCGAAGGCTCCCTGAGCACGCCGAAAGTCGCCAAGGCCACCCACAACCCCTTCGCCGCGCTGGCGGGGTTGATGAAGAAAGACGACGAATAACGTCCTCACGGCTGTTTTGTCCGGTCCTTTCTTTCGCGAGCAAGCTCGCTTCTACAGCTCTTGCGTACCTCTGTAGAATCGAGCTTGCTTGCGCTGGCGTCAGCCGGGACGCCGCTATCCACGAGCCTCACGCCCCTCGTCCAATCCCCGTATAATCGCGATTTTTCTCGAAGGCACCCGCTCGTGGCAAACAAAAGGTACAGCTGCATTGGTTTGTATAACCCCAAGTCACCGGAGAACGTCGGTTCGGTGATGCGCGCCGCCGGTTGCTATGGCGTCGCGTCGGTGTTCTACACCGGCAAGCGCTATGAACGGGCCCGCGACTTCGTCACCGACACCAAGAAGGTCCACCAGGACATCCCGCTGATCGGCATCGACGACCTGAAGAAGATCCTGCCCCTGGGCTGCGTGCCGGTGGCGGTGGAACTGGTGGAAGGCGCCCGCTCTCTGCCGGAGTACACCCACCCGGATCGCGCGCTGTACATCTTCGGTCCGGAAGACGGCTCCCTGGACAAGGACATCCGCGACTGGTGCGAAGACGTGGTCTACATCCCGACCACCGGCTGCATGAACCTCGCCGCCACCGTCAACGTGGTGCTCTACGACCGCCTGGCCAAGGGCAACAACACCCGCTCCGGCCCCAAGTTCTGAGCACTGCTTCGAGTTCGCCGCACATTCGATGGAACAAGCGACGCGCCAGCGCAGTCAGCTTTATATCCATCCCCCCTGGAGACAGATCATGAGCGACAGCAAACAACTGGAACCCATCGCAACCACCCCTTTCCAGAGCCCGGCGGAGCAGAACGTACAAGGCTGGGAGCGCATCGGCTCGCTGGCCGGCGGCGTGGTGATGGTCGGCAAGGGCCTGCGCCGTGGCGGTGTGTTCGGCCTGATCCAGGTCGCCATCGGCGGGGTCGCCCTGGCCCGTGGCATCACCGGCCACAGCTCGGCGAAAAGCCTGCTGGAGAAGAGCCGCCAGGATATGAGTAACGTGCGGGCGAAGATCGAGCGTGCCGGCGCGGAGCTGAAAACCCTCAAGGCCAATGCCGAGGCGGCCACCCGTACCGCGACCGTAACCGGCAACGATTCGTTGAAATCGCCCAAGGCCGGGGTTTGATCGGCGGCCTCGAACGCCGCGTTGAATGAACCAGCGCTATCGCGAGCAAGCTCGCTCCTACAGGGGATTGCGCAAAACCTGTAGGAGCGAGCTCGCTCGCGATGACCGCAAAGCGGTCGACTCCACTAATGCAACAAATCGCTGTCGAGCACCTTCGACGAGCCGTCCAGCACGCTCTCGCTGAGCTGGATGAACTCTTTGGTGCTGACACGCTCCAGACGCATCACCGCCCGGGTCACGTCATCCAGCGAACGCTTGTTGCGGGTCTTCAGGCGGATCTCCCGATCCAGTTCCTGCAACAGCAACACCGCCCTGGCCACCACCGGCGCGTCCACCTGTTCGCCACGCAGGCTGCTGACGCCGTGGCCGCTCTTGGCCAACCGAGTCTCCTGGGCCTGGTAACGCTCGTCGCTCATGCCGCCGGCGCGGCGCATCAACTCTATGGCGTAGTACTCCGCCAGGCCCTCGCCGATCCAGTCGCTGCGCTCGCTGTCATTGATCCGGGCAAAGACCTGGATCACTTCGCGCAGCAGCGGGCTGGTGCCGCTCTCGCTGACCAGCGGCAGGCGGCTGTGCAAGAACAGCGAATCGTGCCCGGCCAGGCTGCCGCGCCACATCGGGTCGGCCGCGCCGACGATCAGCAACTTGGTTGGATGACGGGGAAAGGTCGCCTGGATCTGCGGCCAGACGAAGGTCAGCAGGGTCAGCACATCCATGCGCCGCATGCCCTGCCCTTGCGGCGAGGCTACCGTGACTTCGGTCTCCCCCAGCCGGGTGCGGCGACTGCCCAGGGCGCCGGCCAGCATCCAGCCGGTGGGCCGGTCGAACAGGCGCGCGGGATTATCGATACGGAAACGGTTCTTGCCGATCCGCGGCCAGGCGGTTTCCACGCTTTTCCAGCCCGCGGGCAACTCGAACTCCAGGCGCGACACCAGCTCGATGCCGTCCTGCTGGTCGAGCTTCGCCGCCGGCACCAGCGTGTCGCCACGCAACAAGGCCCAGTGCGGGGTCATGCGGCTGTCGAAGCTGTCCTTCTTCAGGCTGTGGCTGATCCGCACCCGGTAGCTCAGGCTGGCCTTGCCGTCGGCCGGGCGCCATACGCCGCGCTGTACCGCGGGAGGCTTGGCCGCCCCGGGCTGCCATTGGCCATCGGCCTTGAAGTCGCTGTAATCGCCATGCGTGCCCAGGTCGAAATCCAGGCTGCGCACCGCCGCGCCGTCCGCCAGGGTCAGGCGCACCTCGGCCTGGTCGCTCTGCGGCAACAGGCGCACGTGGTAATCCAGATCGACTTTTTTCGCCGCCCACCCCGGCGCACTGAGCACCAGCAGCCAACCGGCCAGCGCCAGCCTTGCCCCCACAGCCATACACACTCCTTCGTGAAACAACCTTGAACGCGAGCGCGGCGTACCCTCAGCCGGCGCGGAAAATCAGATGATCTTCCCAGTCTTCCTCGGCCACGCTGCCTTCGGCGAGCATGCGTCCGGATTGGGAAATACGCTCGTGGTGCACCGCGTCGCGGTCACCGCACACCAGATGGTGCCAGAGCGGCAGGTCCTTGCCCTCGCTGACCAGGCGATAACCGCAGGTCGGCGGCAGCCATTTGAACTCATCGGCTTTGCCCGGGGTGAGCTGGATACAGTCCGGCACCGAGGCCCGGCGGTTGGCGTAGTCGCTGCACTGGCAGGTCTTCAGGTCCAGCAGTTTGCAGGCGATGCGGGTGTAGTAGACGCTGTTGTCTTCTTCATCCTCGAGCTTCTGCAGGCAGCACAGGCCACAACCGTCGCACAACGACTCCCACTCCTCCTGATCGAGTTGTTCGAGGGTTTTGCGGATCCAGAAGGGTTCAACTTTGGCGGCCATGGCTCAGGTAATCGGTATCGGACAGGGAAAAGGCCGCCAGTCTAGTGCCCAAGGCCCCGCGGGCCAAGCGCTGGCGACTGTCGGTAAGGCACTACTTGTCAGGTGGCATGCGGCGCAGTAGCTTTGCCTGTCGCAAAGACCCACGTCCGCGTGCCATTAGCGCTCGACCGCGTCGCACCGGTGAACCGCCCCAGGGTCAGGACAAACCTCATTGCCCAGTTCAACTGCGCTCGCCGGTTTATCCACCTTTCATTCTCAAACGTAGCCAGGAATCTCTGTCATGAGCACCAATCCCCGCGTTGCCGAGTACGCCATTCACCCGCAGTTCACCGAGCGCTGGTCGCCGCGCGCCTTCACCGGCGAAGCCATTCCCGAGGAAACCCTGCTGAGCTTCTTCGAAGCCGCGCGCTGGGCGCCGTCGGCCTACAACTCGCAGCCGTGGCGCTTCCTGTATGCGCGCCGCGACACGCCGAACTGGGAACGCTTCCTCGGCCTGCTCAATGAGTTCAACCGTGGCTGGGCGCAGCACGCCTCGGCCCTGGTGATCGTGATCTCGAAAACCACCTTCACCGCGCCTGGCGCCAGCGAGGAAACCCCGGCCCTGTGGCACACCTTCGATACCGGTTCGGCCTGGGGCCACCTGGCCCTGCAAGCCAGCATCAGCGGCTGGCACACCCACGGCATGGCCGGGTTCGACCAGGAGCTGACCCGCAAGGAGCTGAAGATTCCAGAAGGTTATGCCCTGCATGCCGCCGTGGCCGTCGGCAAGCTGGGTGACAAGGCGAGCCTCGCCGAATACCTGCAGGCCCGCGAAGAGCCAAGCCCGCGTCGCCCGCTGAGCGAAACCGCGGCCGAAGGCGATTTCAGCCTGTAAACCAGCAACCTGTAGCCGCTGCCGCAGGCTGCGATCGCCCACAACGTGGGCGCAGGATCTTGAGATCGCTGAAGTCCTTCGGACTTATCGCAGCCTTCGGCAGCGGCTACAGAGTCTGTGTTTCACCTCAATACCCCCGGGTGAAATCCACTTCGCCACGCAACGCCGTGTCGGCCTGATAGGCCCGCAGGTTGTCGATGAACAGCTGCGCCATCAGGGTCGGCGAGGTCGGCGCCGAACTGTGACCGGTCAGCAACAGGCCCCAGGCGGTCCAGAACGGATGACGCTGCGGCAGCGGTTCCTGGCGGCAGACGTCGATCACCGCCCCCGCCAGATGCCCTTCCTTCAAGGCTTCCACCAGATCCGCATCGACCACAGCGACCCCGCGACCGACATTGATGAACAGGCCGGTCGGCTTGAAACGCTTGAACAGCGCCGCGTCGTACAGGTCATGGGTGTGCGGGGTGTTGGGCAGCAGGTTGACCACATAATCCACCTCACCGACCAAACGTCCCAGGTCCGCCAAGGCCGCCACTTCGATAAACGGCGCCTGCTCCCGGGCTTCGCTGGCGATGCCGTACAGCTCGACGCCGAACGGCAAGAGGAACTGCGCCACGCTCTGGCCGATATCGCCCGCGCCGACGATCAGCACCTTGCGCCCGGCCAGGCTCTGGCCCGTGCGGTTATCCCACTTGCGCTCGACCTGGCTGACCAGGCGCGCCAAGACTTCGCGCTCGTGACCGAGCATGTAGGTGAGCACGTATTCGGCCATGACCTGGCCGAAGATCCCCACGGCGCGGGTCAGCCGGTAATGGCGTGGCAGGCCATCGGCAAGCAGCGGCGTGATGCCGGCCCAGGTCGATTGCAGCCACTGCGGCTGGTGGCCCTGGCGCAACAGGGTGGCCAGCAGGTCCGGCTGGCCGAGCCAGACCGGGCAGTCCGCGGCCAGCTTCGACAGCTCGGCGGAATCGCCGCTGGTGAGCACTTCCAGGTCAGGTGCCAGCTGACGCAACAAACGGGCATAAATAGCGTGATCGTGTTCGGCAATCAGAACGCGCATGGTTCAAACCTTACAAAACGGTGCAGGCAGCCACCGACGGAGTATCGCTCCATCGATCGCGGCAGCCGCCAGATAGAATCAGTTCCATTTTCAACGATGCCCCGGACAGGGCATCTACAGGTGTCCGTCAGACCGGATCATTACGGCGCAGCAGCTCTTCGGGCAAGTGCTCGATGTACTCGTCCTCGGTCGGTGGCATCTGCAGGTGGTAACCCTGCTTCTCAAGGTTTTCCAGCACCTGGTGGATGTCCTCGCGCGACAGCTTGCGCTCCGGGCTCAGCACCAGGTCGAAGGCGTGCTGCGGCTTGCCGAACGCCGCCAGCAGGTTTTCCGGCACGCGCTCCAGGGCATCGCTCTTGAGCACGTAGAGGTACATCTCATTCTTGCGCGGGCTTTTGTAGATCGAGCAGATACGTTTCATGGCTGTTCTCCGGCGGTGGCCAGGCTGTCGAGCAGCGCCTGGCCCATCAATTCGCGGCGCCAGCCACGCAGCGAATCGGGCAATTGGTAGGGTCCGTTGGGGAAGCCGCTCTTGAGCAGGCTTTCCAGGGTTTTCTTGCGCAGCATCAGTTCCGGGGCGATGCCCAGGCGCTCGGCTTCGGCCTGGCCCACGGCGCGCAGGCGCTTGAGCAGGGCCGAGGCTTCCATCGGCAACGGCTCGGGGACGGCCGGCGGCCACTGGTCGGGGCTGACGCTGGCGGCACGCTTGATCAGGCCCAGCAGGAACTCGCCGTCCTGACGCACGGTGCGCGGGTGCATGTCTTCGATTTTCGCCAGGGCGCCGAGGTTGTCCGGCTGGCTCTTGGCCAACGGCCACAGCGAGTGCTCGCGCACGATCCGGTTGCGCGGCAGGTCCCGTGCCCGTGCCTCACGCTCGCGCCAGGCGCAGAGTTCACGCAGCACCGCCAGTTGCGCACGGGACAGTTTCCAGGCCAGCTTGGCCTCGCGGTAGACCTCATAGGGATCGACTTCGCGGCGCAGGTTGGCCACCAGCTCGGCGCCGTCTTCCAGCACCCAGTTGTATTTGTCCTCGGACAGTTTCGGCCGCAACCGAGTGAACACCTCGGCCAGGTGCACGGCGTCTTCGGCGGCGTAGCTGACCTGGGTTTCCGACAGCGGACGCTGCAGCCAGTCGGAGCGGGTCTCGCCCTTGGGCAACTCGATGCCCAGCACTTCCTGGACCAGCCGCGAGTAGCCCATGGAGAAACCCAGGTTCAGGTAGGCGGCCGCCAGTTGCGTGTCGAACAACGGTGCCGGCAGGCTGCCGGTCAGGCGCAGCAGGACTTCGAGGTCCTCGCTGCAGGCGTGCACCACCTTGACCACCGCGCTGTTCTCCAGCAAGGCCGCCAGCGGCTGCCAGTCGTCGATGGTCAAGGGGTCGATGAGGTAAGCGCGCTGGCCATCGCCGACCTGCAACAGGCCGGCGATCGGATAGAAGGTGTCGACCCGCATGAATTCGGTGTCGAGGGCGACGAATGGCAGCTTCTGCCACTCGGTGCAGAATTGACCGAGGCTATCGTTGTCGCGAATCCAGTGAATATCGATGGCCACACGGCTCTCCCTTGAAGAATGGCGCGCAGTATATATCGCCCTCGGCGATTTCTGAGCATTCACTCGACAAGAGCCTGCGCGAAATCGGCGCCCGGGCCACAAGAATAGTCCGAACGCCGTCGGCTACCCCTGTTTGCGCAGGACGTAAACCCGCCAGGCGGCGCAACCGGGAATGAAATCCTGGTGGCTGAGCACTTCGAACCCAGCGTCCTTGAACTCGGTCTCGACTCGCGCCCGGCTGACGTCCATGCGTGGAGCACGCTGCAATTGCAGGGTGTCGTTGCCCTCCAGCCGGTCGCGCATGACTTTCAAGCGACTGTCGATGCGCACCGCGAGGATCACCGAGTCGCGACTGACCCGATGGAATTCGCCCAGCAACGCCAGGCGCGCCTCGCTGCTGGCGACATGGGGGAACAGTTGCAGGCAGACGATGCAGTCCACCGCGTTGGCCGACAGGCCGATGCTGAACGACGAACTCTGGAAAGTCCTGACCCGCCTGAGCAGGCTCGCCGGGTGATGGGTCTGGGCGTGGTTGAGCATGTCCTGGGACGGGTCCGCCGCCAGGATCACCCGATTACTGTGCTCGCCCAGAACCGGCCAGAAGCGCCCTGCGCCGCACGCAAGATCGAGAATCAGCCCCGGCTCGCCCGCCACCTTCAACGCGCGGCGAACCAGCCACTCGTCGCGCCACAACGACAGGCGCCGCCCCAACCCGAGCGGGCGCTCGTCGCCACAGACGCGCGCGTGCGCCTGGTCATAACGCCTGGCGAACTCGAGCTCGAGGGGGGATGGAGGGTGCGCGGACATGGATCTACTGGCTCTTGTAAGTCTTGGATGAAAAACAGGTTACCGCCCCGATCGTGAAAAAAAGGTCGAACGCCGATCAAGGCTTCATTGCCGCGCCAGCACGCCGTCGACCACGCTGCCCCGGCAGCCGGCGAACAGGTCCAGGTCGGGCTGGTAGACCCGGCTGTCGACCTCCAGCAGACCGAGCATCGAGTGGAACAGGTTGTCCTGGCTCAGCGGTTTTTCCCGGCTCAGTTGCAGGCAATGGGTGTCCACCGAGAAGGCCTTCTGATAGCTGTCCGAGAACCAGGCCAGCATCGCCACATGTTTCTGCTGCGACGGCGCGAGCATGTAGGGCGTGCCATGCAGGAACAGGTTGTATTCGCCCAGGGACTCGCCGTGGTCTGACAGATAGAGCATGGCGGTATCGACCTTGTCCTGGTTGCTGCGCAACAGGTCGATCAGGGTCGCCAGCACATGGTCGGTGTACAGCAGCGTATTGTCGTAGCCGTTGACGATGCTCTCGCGGCTGCAATTGTTCAGGGCGTTGCTCTGGCACACCGGGGTGAAGCGCTCGTATTGCTTGGGGTAGCGCTTGAAGTATTCCGGCCCGTGGCTGCCCATCTGGTGCAGGACCAGCACGGTGTCCTTGTCCAGGGTATCGATGAAGTGCTGCAGGCCCTGGAGCAGGATCTCGTCGCGGCATTCGCTGTTGGCACAGAGCGCCGGGTCCTTGAGTTTGCTGACGTCGTCGAGGGTCACCCGGTCGCAGGTGCCCTTGCAACCGGACTGGTTGTCCCGCCAGATCACCTCGAGCCCGGCGCGCTTGAGCACGTCCAGCAGCCCTTCCTCGTTCTTCGCCTTGCTGGCGTCGTAGTTCTTGCGCCCCATGTTGGAGAACATGCAGGGCACCGAGACCGCGGTCTCGGTGCCGCAGGACGACACATCGGTAAAGGCGATCAGGCCGTTTTCCTGGCTGAGTTTCGGCGTGGTGTCGCGCTCGTAGCCCAGCACGCCGAAGTTCTCGGCCCGGGCACTTTCGCCGACCACCAGCACCGTCAGCGACTTGCGCGCATGGTTTTGCCAGGTCGGATTGCGCTGGGCATCTTCCCCAATCTTGACGAAGGGCTGGCGCGCCGAAACCACTTGCTCACGCAGGTAGCCGATGGAAGCGCCCACGTAGTTGCTCGGCACTATCATCAGGCGCAATTCATGGTGATTGCGAAACAGCGAGGCCAGCCCCTGATAGTTGGCCAGGGCTACCCCGCCAATGGCCGCCGCGCACATAACGGATACCAGCAACTTGCTCAATAACTCGCGGTGCCAGCGACGATAATTGATCGGGGCTTTCCACAATAACCAGGAAGGCAATAGACCCAGGAACAGAATATAAGCAAGCAACTTCAGGGAGAGTAAGTCACGCACTTCCGTTGCATTGGTTTCGGCGAAGTTGCGAAACATTCCGGCATCTATCAGCACTCCGTACTGGCTCATGAAATAAGCCACGCCGGCACTGACCATAAACAATAAAACCAGCACCGGCTTAAGTATCCGGCGAAACGCCAGCCAGGTCAGGATTAGGTTGAAGGCACAGAAGATCATCACCCCGAAAGCCACGCGCATGGCAATGCCGCGGGTGTCCGAGGCGGTAATGCTAAACAGGTGCTGCCAGAGCACAAAGTTGCAGCCAAGCAATAAAAAGGCGCAGGCAATCAACGTCACCCATTCGGGACGCAGGGGTTTGATGTTTAGCATGACGATCGACTTGTTCCTTGAAAGAAGTGCGTCGTCAGGCCTGTTATTCAATGACCGCCCACGACAGCACGAACTTTAGGTAGCCGACCATCAACGTTTCGTGAAAAAGAAGCCAACAAATAGTTGGATAGCCCTTTGCCAAAACTTTTTTCGGTGAAAACGACCCGCGCGCACTGGCGAGCGATGCGCCTTGCCCCATTCGGGTCGGGCGCAAATAATGAGCCGCCCTCGGCCACTCCCTCGTCATCAAGGATCGACCGCATGAAAGCACGCCTTCTGCTCTGCTCGCTGCTGACCCTCGGCGCCCCGGCCTTTGCCGCGCCAAGCACCTCGCACCTGGATCAGGTCATCGAACGCGGACACCTGAACGTCTGCACCACCGGCGACTACAAGCCTTACACCTACCTGCGCGCGGACGGTGCCTATGAAGGCATCGACATTTCGATGGCGCAGTCCCTGGCGCAAAGCCTGGGGATCGAGGTGAAGTGGGTGAAGACCACCTGGAAAACCCTGATGCCGGACTTCCTGGCGAATCAGTGCGACATCGCCGTGGGCGGTATTTCCGTGTCCCTGGAGCGGCAGAAGAAAGCCTTCTTCAGCGACACCCTGGGCGTCGACGGGAAAATCCCCCTGGTGCGTTGCGCCGACAAGCAGCGCTACCAGACCGTCGAGCAGATCAACCAGCCTTCGGTGCGCCTGATCGAACCGCCGGGAGGCACCAACGAAATCTTCGCCCGGGCCCACCTGCCCAAGGCCAGCCTGACCCTGTTCGCCGACAACGTGACCATCTTCGAGCAACTGCTGGAGAACAAGGCCGACGTGATGATCACCGACGCTTCCGAAGCGCGCTTCCAGCAGAAACTCAAGCCGGGGCTGTGCGCGGTGAACCCCGAGCAGTACCTGCAATACAGTGAAAAAGCCTTCCTGTTGCCACGGGACGATGTCGCCTGGAAAAGCTACGTCGACCAGTGGCTGCACCTGAGCAAGGCCACCGGTTTCTACAGCGGCGTGGTCAATCAGTGGCTGGCGGCGCCCACGCCCTGAGCCGTCAGCCGCTCGCGAAAAGCAGTCATCAGCAGCTCGCGAAAAGCCTGGCACGCGGCGCTGCGATAAGCGCCCTTGCGCCCCAGCAGCGCCACGCTGCGGGGCGCCAGGGGCGGTTGCAGGATCACCGGCCTCAGGCCCGGCTGCTCCTGGGTGATGGCCAGCGGCAGGATGGTCGCCAGTTGTCCGCGGCGAACGATTTCGACAATGGCGCCGATGGAGTTGGCTTCGATGGCGATGCGCGGCGTCATGCCCTGCTCGCGGCAATAACGGTCGATATGCTGGCGGGTGGCGAAATCGCCGCTGAGCAGCACCAGCGGCTGCCGCTCCAGCTCGGCCGCCGTCAGTTCCCGCGGTAGCTCGGGCTGCTGCTCGCGGCTGACCATCAGGCTCAGGCTCTCCTCGAACAACAGCTGGCTGTCGATGTCCGGCAGGTGCTGCCCGGCAAAGGCAATGCCCAGGTCCAGTCGGTCTTCGGCCAGGGCCGCTTCCAGTCGGTCCTGGGTCATCTCTTCGAGGCTCAGGGCGATCCCCGGATACCGCTGGTTGAAACGGGTCAGCAGCGGCCCCGCCAGGTAAGTGATGAACGTCGGGGTCATGCCCAGGCGCAACGAGCCGCGCCGCAGATCCTGCACGTCATGCATGGCGCGCCTGGCGGCCTCCAGGTCCTGCAGGGCCAGCCGCGCATAACGCACATAGGCCTCGCCGGCGTCGGTCAGGCGCACGGTGCGCCCCGAGCGGTCGAACAGCGGCGCGCCGAGGCTGTCCTCCAGTTGCCTGATCTGTTGCGACAGCGTCGGCTGGGACACGTGCAAAGCTTCGGCGGCGCGGGTGAAGTTGCCGTGCTCGGCGACGGCCAGCAGGTAACGGATATGACGTAGCAGCATGGTGTCTCCAGGCCAGGACCGCCAACTATAGGCAGTACTTATGGCCAGCATAACAAGCCAGTCTTGGACGCTATAGCTGAAATTTCCCATCCTTGCGCCATCAGCGATGCAAGGAGAACCACCATGCGGCACATCATCGACGGCTTTCTCAAGTTCCAGCGCGAAGCCTTCCCGAAACGCAGCGAGCTGTTCAAGCAACTGGCCACCACCCAGAACCCCGGCACCCTGTTCGTCACCTGCTCCGACAGCCGGGTAGTGCCGGAACTGCTGACCCAGCAGGAGCCAGGCGATCTATTCGTGATCCGCAACGCCGGCAATATCGTGCCCTCCTACGGGCCGGAACCGGGCGGTGTGTCGGCCACGGTGGAGTACGCGGTGGCCGTGCTCGGAGTCAGCGACATCGTGATCTGCGGGCATTCGGACTGCGGCGCCATGACCGCCATCTCCACCTGCAAATGCCTGGACCATCTGCCGGCGGTGGCCAACTGGCTGCGCCATGCCGAGTCGGCCAAGGTGGTCAATGCCGCCCGCAGCCATGCCTCGGACGAAGCCCGCCTGGATGCCCTGGTGCGGGAAAACGTGATCGCCCAGTTGGCTAACCTGAAGACCCATCCCGCGGTCGCCCTGGCCCTGGAACAGGGCCGGCTGAACCTGCACGGCTGGGTCTACGACATCGCCAGCGGCGCCATTGCCGCGCTGGATGGCCCAAGCCAGGGCTTCGTGTCCCTGGCAGAACACCCCGACGCCTGCGCCTTGGTCGGCAAACCGCGGCACGCGGCTTGAACGCTCTCTTTTCAACGACCCTTTTTCAACGACTCGTTCAACAACCGTTTCACCATCCCAACGAGGAACTCGACATGCTGCAATCCCAATTCGCCCAAGCCCCACGCCTGGCCCTGGCCGACACCATCATCGACGCCAAGGCGCGTAAGAACCTGTCGTGGCAACAGCTCACCGACGGCACCGGCCTGAGCCTGGCGTTCGTCACCGCCGCCCTGCTCGGCCAGCATGCCTTGCCGGCCGCGGCCGCCGACCTGGTCTGCAGCAAGCTCGACCTGGACCAGGACGCCAGCCGCCTGCTGCAAAGCATCCCGTCGCGCGGCAGCATCCCCGGCGGCATCCCCACCGACCCGACCGTGTACCGCTTCTATGAAATGCTCCAGGTCTACGGTTCGACCCTCAAGGCACTGGTCCACGAGCAGTTCGGCGACGGCATCATCAGCGCCATCAACTTCAAGCTCGACATCAAGAAAGTCGAAGACCCGGAGGGCGGTTCCCGCGCGGTGATCACCCTGGATGGCAAGTACCTGCCGACCAAGCCGTTCTGATCGCCCGAGGCCCGCGCACCGTCGCGGGCCTCTGTAGCCGCTGCCGCAGGCTGCGACCCAGGTCGCAGGACTGGCCCGGGCAACGTGGTGCTTCCGGCAGACCGCGTGCGCAGGTTTGGGGGGCTGCTTCGCAGCCCAGCGCAGCCTGCGGCAGCGGCTACAGGTGTTATTTGATTTCTAGATAGTCCTGCACACTTTCTGATTTGCTCCGGCCACGCCCCTCCCCGCCTAATCAGCGCCTGAATTGTTCAAGGTCTGGTTATGGAAAACGTTCGCGCGACAACCCGCCCCGTCTTCTGGCTGATGCTCAGCGTGACGCTGGTGGCCTTGAACCTGCGGCCGTCGATGGCCGCCGTCGGCCCCTTGTTGTCCGGGATTCGTGGCGATATCGCCCTGAGTTTCAGCGGCGCCGCGCTGCTGACCATGCTGCCAGTCATGGCCATGGGCCTGGCGATGTTCTTCGGCGTGCGCATCGGCCAGCGCCTGGGCGACCACCGCAGCGTGGTGATTTCGCTGCTGGTCATTGGCCTGGCCACCCTGTCGCGGCTGTTCCTCGATTCGGCCGCCGAACTGATCCTCAGCGCCGTGCTCGCCGGCCTCGGCATCGCCCTGATCCAGTCGCTGATGCCGGCGCTGATCAAGTCGCGCTTTCCTGACAATGTCTCGCTGTTCATGGGCCTGTACGTCACCTCGATCATGGGGGGAGCGGCGGTCGCGGCGTCCTTTGCCCCGCTGGTGATGAGCCGCACCGGCAGTTGGCGGCTGGGCCTGGCGATCTGGGCGGCGCTGGCGGTCCTGGCGCTGCTGTTCTGGTACGCGCAACGGGCGGCCATGCCGAAACTGCCTGGCGCCGCGACGCACCACGAATCTTTTGCCGGCAACCGTCGCGCCTGGCTGCTGGCGATCTTCTTCGGCCTGGGCACGGCGTCCTACACCTGCGTCCTGGCGTGGCTGGCCCCCTATTACGTGGAACAGGGCTGGAGCGAACAGGACGCCGGCCTGCTGCTGGGATTTCTCACCGCCATGGAGGTGATCTCGGGCCTGGTGACGCCGGCCATCGCCAACCGCAGCCAGGACCGTCGCCGGGTGCTGGTGGCCTTGCTGGTGCTGATTATCAGCGGCTTCTGCGGGCTGATCCTCAGCCCTCGGCACCTGAGCCTGCTCTGGCCGTGCCTGCTCGGCCTGGGTATCGGCGGGTTGTTTCCCATGAGCCTGATCGTGTCCCTCGACCATCTGGACCATCCGCGGCGTGCCGGTGGCCTGACGGCCTTCGTGCAAGGCATCGGCTACCTGATCGCCGGCCTGTCGCCGCTGCTCGCCGGGATCATCCGCGACCGCCTGGGCAGTTTCGAGTGGGCCTGGTGGTCGCTGACCGCGGTCATGGCGCTGATGATCCTGATGGTCCTGCGCTTCGATCCGCGGCACTACCATCGCCATTTCCAATGACCCGGGGAACGCGCTCATGAAACCCGCCAGCTTGCTCAACGCCCATCTCGGCATGCTGCTGTGGGCGGTGCTGATCGCCGCCTCGTTTTTTGCCGCGGCCCGGGTCAGCCAGGCCATCGACCCGCTCCTGCTGACCGGCCTGCGCCTGCTGCTGTCGGCCTTGATGTTCGTGCCGGCGCTGTGGCTCAACGGCGCGTTCCGGATCAACCGCGCCGGGCTGCGGGCACATGGGATGCTGGGCCTGTTGCTGGCGATCTATTTCGCTTCGCTGTTCGAGGCGCTGCGGCATACCTCGGCGGTCAATACCGGCATCCTGTTCGCCCTGGTACCGCTGCTGACCCTGCTGTTCGAGGGCCTCCTGCTGAGCGACAACCCAGCAAAAAACCGCCTGTTGCCGATGCTGCTGGCGGCCGCCGGGGCCACGCTGCTGACCTTCAGGGGCTCGGGCCCCGAGGGCATGCCGTCGCTCTACGCGGTCGGCGTGTATGGGGTCGGTTGCCTGGCCATGGCCTGTTATTCGCCGCTGAGCCAACGGCTCAAAGCCACCAGCCTAAAAGATCGCGGCCCGGCCGCCATGACCTTCTGGAACATGCTGTTCGGCGCGCTGTTCCTGTTCGCCTTCTGCCTGCCGGGCGGTGGTTGGCGCAGCGCCATGCTGTTGACCCTCGACGACGGCCTGTGGCTGCTGTACCTGGCCTTGTTCGCCACCCTGGCGACTTTTTGGCTGCTGCACCGGGCCATCGGGGTGATCGCACCGGCCACGGTCATTTCCTACATCTACCTGAGCACCCTGTTCATCACCCTCTTCCACTGGTTCGTGCTGGGCCGGCATCCCTTGCCGGGCGAGCTGCTCGGCGCGCTGCTGGTGGGCCTGGGCATGCTCGCCCTGATCCTCGGCAGCCGCCGGCCAGTCCCGATGCCCGGTTGAAGGCGCAACACCAAGGGACAAGCCGCTACGCGCCGCGCCACACCGCACAGGTCGTGTTCTCGGAATTAATTGTCCCTTCGCTATCCGTGAAACCCCGGGGCAAGGATTCAATTAGGACGATCGTTCCGTTAGCATCAGGCAGGTTTGCGCACGACCGCGCGAGGTGCTCAACGAGACGGAACTGATGCTGAACAGTAACTTGCTTAGAAAGCTCGATATGCAGGACCTGATGGTGTTCGTCGCCGTGTACGAGCAAAGCAGCGTGACCGGGGTCTCGGAAACCCTGTGCGTGAGTCAGTCGACCGTCAGTTACTGCCTGAAAAAACTGCGCACCGGCTTCGAGGACGAGCTGTTCATCAATACCCGCACCGGCATGCGTCCGACCTACAAAGCCAGCACCATGTACAGCCATGTGCTGAAGATTCTCGAGAGCATCAACCTGTGCCATTCCGGGGTCCAGGCTTTCGACCCGACCCGCCAGGCCGTCACCTTCAATGTCTGCGCGCCGGAATATTTCGAACTGCTGATCCTGCCGCGGCTGCTCAAGGGCTTCGACTTCGCCGACCTGCCGGTGACGGTCAACGTGCACAAGCTGGAAACCGATATCCCCGCCGAGGAACTGCGCGACGGCAGCCTGGACCTGGTGATCTGCTTCGGTCCGAACTTTCACCACAACCACCCCGACCTCAAGTCGCAGGTGCTGCTCGAGGATGACCTGGTGTGTGTCTTCGACAAGCGCGCGACGCCGCCGCTGGAGCCGCGTTTCAGCCTGCAGTCGTTCGTCGAGCGCCGGCACGTCTACCCCACGCCCTGGACCTCGACCACCAACATGGTCGATGGCTGGCTGGCCCGCCAGGCCCACCGGCGGCAGATCGTCGCGCGCTCCAACAGCTACAGCGCGGCGCTGAAAATGATCACCGGCACCGACTTCATCCTGACCCTGCCGCGGCGCATCCAGGCACTGCTGACCAACGACGCGGTGTTCAGCCATTGCGAAGCGCCCAACGGCCTGCCGGGCTTTACCCTGGACATGCAATGGAGCGCCCACACCGACCAGGACAGCGCCAACACCTGGTTCCGCGAGCAGGTGGTCAAGGTCTGCGCGCAGCAGGGCCTATTGTAGATTCAGGCCCTGCGGCATTCCGGCTCAGTGACCGATGCTGAGCTTGCCGTAGGACTCGCGGTCGATATCCAGAATCTCCACCGCCAATTGCAACTCGACGCCAGCCGGCCATTCACAGAGTTCCTGCAGCACCGCCAGCAGGCTTTGCGAAAGCTGCTTCTTGATCTCTGGCGAACGCCCGCTGAGCAACGACAGCTTCACATGCACGAACGCCCGCTCGCCGAGGCCGGTGCCGACGCGAAACGTCTCGACCTTGCGCGCGCGGCTCTTGATGTCGTATTCAGCGAACTGCCCGGACGCCACCAATGCGTTGTTGAACCGCAGCAAGGCCTTGTCGGCATCCAGTTGCGGCAGGTTGGCGGTGTATTCCATATGCAGATGAGGCATGGCGGAGCTCCCTGAAAGGTGGGGGTGAAAAGGCGCTCCATACTACACGCCCCGCGACCGCCTGCCTGAGTCCTCTACCAAGGGATAAGAGATTCAACGCGCCTTGAGCGGCGCCAGGTCGCGGTCGCTCATGAACGCCTCCAGCCGCGAACGCAGCCAGCGTTCGGCCGGGTCGGTGTCGACATGGCTGAGCCAGACCATGGACAGGTCCAGGGTCGGGGTCTTGAACGGAAACGGCTCCTGGAACAACTGCCCCGACGCCGCCATGGCCACCGCCGTGTAGTCCGGCAGGCTGGCGATCATGTCGGTCCCCGCCAGCAACGCCGGCAGCGAACTGTACTGCGGCACCGACAACACCACATGGCGCTGTCGGCCGATCTCGGCCAGCCATTCATCGGCAAAGCCGCTGACATTGGCCGTGTGCGACACCAGCACATGCGGACGGGAACAGTATTCGTCGAGAGTCAGTGGCGTGTCGCTGGCATCGGCGCGCAACACGCTGGGCTGGATATGTCGCAGCAGCTTGCGCTTGGCATTGGCCGGCAGCCCACGGGTCTGGCTGATGCCCACGGTGATGTCGCCGGCGGCCAGCAGGTCCGGGATCCGCCAGTAGTCCGCGTGCTGCACCACGAACACCACCTTCGGCGCTTCCTGGCGCAAGGTTCGCAGCAGCGGCGGCAACAGGCCGAACTCGACGTCGTCGGACAAGCCGATGCGAAAGGTCATGGTGCTGCTGGCGGGATCGAAATCGTGGGTCAGGCTCAGGGCCGAGGACAAGGCATCCAGCGCCGGCGACAGGTGCTGGATCAGCTCTTCGGCGCGGGCGGTCGGCTCCATCCTGTGGCCCACGCGAATGAACAGCGGATCGTTGAAGATCGCGCGCAAGCGATTGAGCGCCGAACTGATGGTCGGCTGGCCGAGAAACAGCTTCTCCGCCGCCCGGGTCACATTGCGCTCGAGCATCAGGGTTTCGAACACCACCATCAGGTTGATATCGGCCTTGCGCAGTTCGTTGCGATTCATCCGCGTGCTCCATCCCCAGGTCGGAGCCCAGTGTAGAAAGGCCCCGCAACGGCGTCTATCGCCATCGAAGGGGCTTGGTTCAACCCTGAATGACTCAGGGGAAGGTAAAGGTGAACTCCGCCGCGCCATCGGCATCGCCGACCTTGACCTCGGCATCGCTGCCGGTGCGGATGTAGCCGGCCCGCAGCGGGATGATCGCGCTGTCGCCCACCCGTTGCATGTCGTAGCGGGTGCCGTCGTATTTGACCCGCTGCCCGTTCAGGTCGTTGATCATGATGATGCCGAAGCCCTTGGCGCTGTTGGGCGAAGCCGCCAGGTTGAGCACCGACGGGTCGGTATGAGCGGCAACTTTGTCGGTGAAGGTGATCTGCGGCCTGGCATTCAATGCGCACTGGCTCAGCTCGATGCGAAACGGTACCGGCGACGAAGTCGAACCCACCTTGGGAAAATTGGCCAGGGAGAAACGCCCGAGCTTCACCGGTATGGTCCTGTACGACTCCACCACACAGGTGTTGGGAACGGTGATCCCGCCTCCCCCGCCCATATTGATGATGGCGGGGCCCATCAAGGAGTAGGGTTTGCGGCAGATGCCGATGGGCATGTTGTCGTTCGGAATGGTGACCTCCCCTCCCAGGCTGGCCACACCCTTGAGCAGGTCGACCGCATACAGCATCAGCCCCGAGCTGCCGGCGACACGGTCGATCACCAGCTCGCCGCTGGGCAACTGGCTGGGGGGCACCGTGAGGATCAGCGATTGCAGATAGTTGGTCACCATCAGCGAACGCTGGTTCTGGCCTGCGCCGGGGTCATAGATAACCTGGTTCTTTTCCAGCGCTACGGGCTTGGACACCTGGGTGATATTCCTGAGGACGCCGTCGGAGGAGTTCACCGCGATCTTGAAACCGATACCGTCGATGTTGGTCGGGGCGATGGCGTCGGGCAGCGGCGTACCCGCGGTCCAGTATCCGGCAGAGACCAGCTCATGGGCCTTGTTACCCGTAGCCCCGCCATATCGGTAGTTGGTGATCAGGGCCACCGGTCGTTGCCACAGGACGGAGCCTACCGGCGTGGTGCTGGTCAACGGCGTCACTTCCACCCAGGGCCGGCCGGCACCGTTACTGAACGAGCAGTCGATCGCCTGGCTCTCCACCAAGGCGGCCTGGGCCGTCGCGCCGATCAAGCCCGGGAGCAGACAAGCCAGTACCTGGGCACTGCGGTAGAACCGACGTACGTGGCCGGCGGGCCTCAACGCCAATAGATGGGTCATGGGGCCATTCTCCATGCTCTGCTTGAGCCCGGCCGTGTTGGCCGACCGGGTTTCGTTGCTCATGGAAGACCCGCATCGCGGGTCATCCTGAAAGAGGTGATGAATCCTGAAAAACCGATACGCCATGCCGCGGCATGGCGTATCGGGAACCCGCGATACCTGGGTATCAGCGGGTGGTGCCAAGGGTTACTGGATGGTTCCCAGATTCATGCCGGAAAGTGGTACCTGGGCAGCCTCGCCCAGTGCCGAGTTGTATTTCATCTCGCCATAGTTGACGCCGACCAGGCCGCCGTAAGTCTGGTAGCTCGGGTAATTGGCGTTGATCTTGCCACTGGCCACCGATTGACGAACTTTGCCCATGTTCAGCCCCACCAGGCCACCGAGCCTCGTGTAGTAACCGCCGCTCACCGAGCCCAGGGCCAGGGAGTTGGAGATCTGGCCATGGTTCTGCCCCACCAACCCACCGATGTTACTGTCCCGATCACCGTAGACAGTGCCCTTGGCCGTAGCGGTTTCGATAGTCGAGCCCAGGGTGCGACCGTTGGTACCCACCAGGCCACCCACGAAGCTGTTGCTCCCGGCCCGGACTTCACCACTGGCTTCGACCGAACTCAGGTCACCGTCATTGTTGCCGATCAGCCCGCCGACATTGCTGTTGCTGCCTGCCACGACCTTGCCGCGAGCCACGACGTGGCTGACGGTACCGCCGTAGTTACTGCCGATCAGCCCGCCGGTATTGCTGTTGGCGCCCGCGGTGACATTGGCCAAGGCCTCGGCGGTGTCTATTTTGCCGTAGAAGTTCTGGCCGACCAGGCCACCGACATTGGTGCCCGAAGTGTCGTAGACCGTACCGCTGGTCTTGACGTCGTTCAGCGTGCTGTTCTGGTTGTAACCGATCAGCCCGCCTGCCGAGGCACTGCCGTAGCCGTTGACCTTACCGCTGAAGCTGGACTCCCTGACCGCACTGTTGGTGTTGAACCCGATCAGGCCGCCAATGTTACTGGCGCTGTGACCCTGCACCGTTGCCGAGGAGCTGGACCGCTCGACCGTGCCTGCCTGGTTGTAACCGATCAGTCCGCCTATATTCGTGCCCACATAACTGCACGAGTAGGTACCGACTGAACCGCTGCTGGAAGAGTCGGCGATATAACCGCCCCTGTTGGTACCGACCAGACCGCCCGCACCACCAGCGAAGTTGCGCGCCAGGTACCCGCCGATGGCAACATTCGCCAAACTGTTGGTAATGCTCGCGGAACCCGCACCCCCTGAAACGTTTTCACCGACCAGGCCACCCACCGACGTGGTATAGCTGTTGCCATTCACGTAGGAGTTGCCCCCCACCGACGCGCGATCGATCGCACCGCCAGCATTGAGCCCGACCAGGCCACCCACGACGTTGGTATTCGAGGCGTTGGCGTTGACGCGCAGGCCAGTGGCGCTGACGTTGGTCAGGGTCCCGGTGTTCACCCCCACCAGGCCGCCGATATAGCTGAAGCCCACTCCGGAGGTAGTGCCATTGACGGTCATGTTGGCCAGCTTCAGGTTACTGATACTGCCCGAGTTGCCGGCGAACAGGCCAACCATAGGCCCGGTATTGGTCACCGTGAAACCGCTGACGGTATTGCCCAGGCCATCGAAGACGCCAGAGAAGGTGCCATTGCCGCCAATGGACTTGAAGTTGCCGTAACCCTTGATGTCGGTCCCCAGGACATACAAGCCATTGAGGTTGTTATTGACCGCCTGCAACTGGGCGGTGTTTTGAATGACATCGTAAAGCGCGCCGTTCGAATCGAACGAGGCCCCGGTACCGGACAGAGTGACCTTCGCGTCCTGCCCCAGGGCATAGCCGCTGCCATGGTTCATCCCAAGGCTGGCATTGGCCCCACTGAGGGTCACGTTGCCGTTGAGCCGGATGGCTTTATCGGCATTCATCTCGACCCGGGCCTTGATACCGGTGCCGGCCAGTCCGCCATTGACCTCGATGTCGCGCTTGGAAGACAGCTTCAACTGATTGCCACTGTTCCAGGTGACGGGACCACCCACCACCACATCGCCGGCACTGCTGGCCAGTTCGATGTTGGTGGTCGCCAGGTTGTTCGACAAGGTATCGGCGTAGGCGGTGTCGCTGCCCGATGCCGCTGTCGGATTGACCTTGACCTCGCGTGAGGTGATCTTCCAGCTGCCGGTCTGGCCGTTGCTGGCCTGGGTATTGACCCGGGTCGCCAGTTGCACCTCGGTATTCGCGCCTTTGGTCTCGATCACACCGCCATTACCCACGGCGCCGATGGCACTGGCGGTCATCGCCCCGCCCACCAGCACCTTGCCCATATCGCCGCCATCGAGGGTTATCTTGCCGGCTGTGCCACGCAGGGTATTGGCCTCGATGGTGCCCTGGTTGTTGACCACGGTCCGCAACATGTCGCCGGCACTCTTGGCGGTCATCAGCACCTGGCCGCCGTCAGCCTTGAGCAGGCCACCGTTTTTCACCAGGGCATCCACTGCGGCACCATCGACTTGCAGGTTGAGCAGGTTGTTGCCGTCGAAGTTCACGGTGAACTTGTCCCCCGCGCCCAGTACCACCCGGCCCATTTGCGCCTGGATCACCCCATCGTTGCGAACGTTGGTCCCCAGCAGCGCCACGTTGCCGCCCTGGTCGGCAATGATGTCGCCGTTGTTGATGATCTCCGCCGACGAGTTGCCCGAGAAATTGTATTTGCCGGCCTTGAAGTCATCGTCGCTGATGCTTCGGGTCGAAGCCACCAGACCACCCACGTTGACCTGGGCGCCCTGGCCGAACACTACGCCGTTGGGGTTGACCAGGAATACCTGGCCATTGGCATTGATCCGGCCCTGGATGTTACTGGCATTGGTTCCGATGACGCGGTTCAGCGCAACCGAGCTTTTACCGGGCTGGTTGAAGGTAACCCTCTCGCCCTTTGCGACGCTGAAGTCGTTCCAGTTGGTGATCAGCTTGTCGGTATGCTGGTTGATCGACATTTCCTTGTTATTGTCGAAGATCAGAATATCGCCGGTACCGTGCACCACGGTTCCCCCCGTCGGCAGGGCGAATGCCGAGGACATGGCGCCCGCTCCCAGCAGGCTGACAGCCGCCACGACCATCCCCTTGCGCGCACCCGACTTGCGCCGGCGACGTGCCCCTTCATGAGCCACATTCCAGCATGCCAGGGCCTGGTTCCAAACCAGTGCATACATTTTGTTCACGGTAACGCCCTCTTCACTAAAGAACGTTCTGCAAACCATTTGCAGAACGACACCACTCCTGCTACGAGCAGGTACTAGAAATATTGCGTCGCGTTCATCCAGACCTGGGGGCGGCGCTCCGGCTTGTCCCGGGTCTTGCCGTTGTCATGCAGCGGCCAGGCGAGCGTCAGGTTGACTTGCTGCGAAGGCCCCGCCCAGCTGGCACCGATACCAGTCGCCGTGATCCGGCGGGTATTGTTTTCGGAGGTCCAGGGTTGGCGGTTGACCTTGACCGTGCCCGTGTCGGCGAAAGCGCTGAGCTGCCAGCGTGGGGCCAGGGCGTAGCGCAGTTCGGTACTGGCCTGCCAGCCCTGGTCGCCGCTGCCGGCACCCAATGGATAGCCACGCACACCGTAGGGACCGCCAAGGCCGAGCTTTTCCGAGCTGTCCAGGTTGCTGTTGGTCCATTGCGCACTCAGCCGGGTATAGAGCTGGAAGCGGTCGCTCAGGCGCTGCAGGCGCGCAGCATTGAGATTGAGCTTGGCGAACCCGCCCGAAGTACCCGCGGTACGCCTGTCCCCGACCTCTTTCTCGCGATCGCCGAAACGCAGGCGTCCGCTGCCGTAGGACAGATCGAAGAAGTTCTGGCCTCCCCCGAAAACGCGATCCTGGCCGTTGCCATTGAGGCTCAGGGTCCACAGGCCGATCCGTTTGCGGTTGCTGTCCTCGTAGAGGTCGATGTCGTCGCGCAGTCGTTTGTCTTCGTATTGCAGTTGCGCAGTGAGGTCGAAGGTGCGGCTGCGCACCAGCGGCTGGGCGACGAAGAGACTGCGGAAGCTGGCGGTACCGTGGTAGTCGAGGACCTCGAAGTCCCGGCCCACGTGGTAGCTCATTTGCGAGTACGCACCGCCGACGCGGGTCGACCAGGGACCGACCGGTAACTGGTAGGCCGCACGGTAATAACGCTGCGACTCGTCGCTGCGCATCGCCCGCAGGCTGAGCTGGTCGCCGAGGCGCAAGGGGTTGTTGAGGTTGAGGCTGCCGCCCAGGCGGTATTCGCCGGTGTAGTAGCCACCGAAGTTGTCCGCCTCCAGGGTGCCGTTCAGCAGCGGCCCGGGCTCGGCGTCGATCACCAGGTCGGTGGTCCCGTACTCCTGGCCAGGACGCAAGGTGCCGCGGGCCTGGACCCCGGGCAGGTCGCTCAACAGCAAGAGGCTGCGCTCCAGGTCCGCGTCGTATACCGCCTCGCCGCTGTTCAGCGCCGACAACGGCGCATGCACCACCTGATCCAGGGCGCGCGAACGGTTCTGCACTTCGATGCGTCCGTAACGCCCCTCCACCACGGCGATCCGCACCAGGCCGTTTTCAATGTCCTGGGGCGGCAGGAAAGCGCGGGCCAGTACATAACCCCGCTTCTGGTAGTAGTCGGTAATACGCTGCGCGGCTGCGCGCAAACCGTTCAGGTCCAGCTCCTGGCCCTGCAGGTCGGCCAGCAGCGGCTGCAGGCGCTCGGTGGCGAAAACCTGGTTGCCCTCGATGGCAAACGCCTGGACCTGCACCCGGATCCCAGAGGTGTCCGGGGCTGTTGGCGCGGTGGGTGTCTCGGCCTTGGGCAGATCCAACTCCAGCTCCGAAGGGACTGGCTGGACCGGCTGGACCGACTCGATGTCACGCATCGCCTGACCGGCGTTAGGTACCTGCAAGGCCAAGGCGATATCGGGCACCGCCAGGGGCAGCAGCGCCGCCAGCACGAAACACGACCCACGCCGCCCCAGACTCATGCCCACCGGTCGCGCACCCTCGGGCGCTCGACCGCAACCGCATGACGACGCACTCGCCGCGAATCTGTCCATCGCAAAACTACTGTTGTAACCGCGCACTTCCACTCAGCGTCTCCCCGCTGTCTATCGCCACCTGGTAACGAACGACCGTCGCATTGACGACGGCTGCCTTTTTTGTTGCGGGCAGGGCGATACGTGTCGTGCCGAAAGGCTCGAGCGTGATCCCCTGCCAACTGATCGATTGAGCCCCGCTGCCCAGTTCCAACTGCGGGATGGACACGTAGTAAGGCGCCCGGCTGGTGGCCAGCAACGCCATCTGCCCGTCCGCTCCGGGTGCCTTGTCGAGGCTCCAGACCACTTGCCCGATTGCCTCGTCCGCCTTGCCGGCAAGGCCCGAAGGGCGGTACAGCAGCTTCATGCGCATGCGATAGGCCAGGCGCAGCACATTGCTGTCGCTGGTCGTCACCGGTGGCACTTCAAGGAAGTTGATCCAGAACACCGACTCGCGATCGCCGGGCAAGGGTTCGCCGGTGTAACGCACCACCAGGGCGCTACGCTGTTGCGGGTCAAGCCGTGAAATAGGCGGCGACAGTACGAACGGCACCGTCAGACGACTCGGGTCGGCGCGCGTATCCCCCCGGTCCAGCCAGGCTTGCAGGAGGATCGGCGCATCGCCGGTGTTGCCGACCCTGACCGTCAACGCCGGGGTATTGCCCGGGTAAATGAAGCGTGTACCGGTAATGGCCAGCGCCGCCTGGACGTCGGCGCAAAGCGACATCAGCAGCCAGGCCGCCATCAGGCCCTCACAGATTCGCCGAGCCATGGCCGAGGGGCAGCACCAGCCGCCTGCCTGTCGCATCAGCCGTTCCTCGCCTGAGCGGGCGCGCCGGCAGTGTCGGGAGGCAGCGGTCGGCATGGCAGGTCGAACACCTCATAGCCCTTCGCCTCAGCCGCCTTGGCAGACGCTGCATCGCGTTTGGACAAGCGGTAGTCGATCAGGCATTGCTGCCCAGGCTGATCACCCCATTCGACGCGGATCGAACCCTGGTCCTTTTCGCTGCGCAGCACCAGGCGACTGCCCTGTCCGACCGCGCCCATTTCCACCCCGCTCTCGGCGTCGGTCGCGATCGCGGCAAACGGCAGGAGCGCGCCATTGGGTTGCAGGCTGTTGATCAGGAAAGAGCGCGCCTTGCGGGTCGGGTAAGACAGCATCACCACGGCTCCCGCCACCGGCGCGGTGTTGCGCGAACTGACCAGCAGCTCGACGTCGTCGGGCATGCCCTGCGGGTCGATATCCACGGTATTGAGCTGGAAAGGCGTCAGGCTGGGCACCACCGCGTAACCGCTGCCATTCACCCGCGCGCCGCTGTAGCCGACACCTGCGCCCTTGGCATGAGGCGCGTAGACCAGGCCGCTGGTCTCGCTCAGGGTCTGGGCAAACGTCAGGCCGCCGGGGTGCAGGATCATGCCGCCGGACGCGCCGATGGAGCCCTGGCGGTAATCGCTGCCCTGGGAAAAACTGGAACTCAAGGCCACCTGGGGCAAGGAATAATTGAGACTGGCGTTGTGGCTGGTTTCCCGTTGCTTGTCATCGCGGGAAACGGACACGGCATAGGATGCTTTGCCCGCGTCGTCCACTGTCCCGGAAACGCCGCTGGTCAGATGAGTTCCCGTGCTCTGGTCGTGACTGACGAAGTTGTTGAGCACCGTTGCGCCCCGGGTCTCACGGCCCAGCGGGATCGTAAGGGTCAAACTCAAGGTCGTATTGCTACTGACTGCCCGACGCCCTGAATACCGGTTCTGTCCCAGCGTGCGCTGTACGGCGAAGGAATAGCTATTGCCCCGCCACTGATTGCTGTAACCCGTGGAAAAGCTCAGGGCCTTGCCTTGTCTGTTCCAGTAATTGAGCGCCGAACCACTGGCATAGAAATGCCCGCCAGTGGCCTTCAACTGCTGACTGATATTCACATCCAGCCGGTCACGCATTCGGGAGAAGGCTTCCACCCGTTCGCCGCTCTCGACGAAGTCCTGCAACGCGACCGCGTCATGCAGCCCCAAATAACCACGGGTCGAGTAGCGATAAGCCAGTAACGAGAAGTTGGTACCGCTATTGGGCAGGTTCTTGCTATAGGACAGACGCAGGCTCGTCCCCTTCAGACGGCCCCTTCTGGGCACGTTGGTTTTGGCCTGGGTCACATCGAAAGCAAAGCCCCCCACATCGGTATTGAGCGCACTCCCCATCAGCACCGACATATAACTGCCTGTGACAGCACTGCCGATGTATCCGGTAATGTCGTTATCCAGACCGTGCTGGGCTGTCCCTTGCAGCACATACTGGTTATTGCCACGCAGTCCAGGATCGATGATCTGGCCGGCGGTGAAGCCATATCGGGAATTTCCAGGACGCAGTAACTGAACAGTCGTGGCAAAGGGCACGATGAAGCTGCTGCTCTTCCCGTTAGCCTCGGTCACGGTGACGCTCAGGTCGCCACCGAAGCTGGCGGCCTGCAGATCGCTGATCTCGAATGGCCCTGGCGCCACCGAGGTTTCGGAGATCAGATAACCGCGCTGATAGACCGACACCTTGGCGTTCGAACTGGCTGTACCGCGCACCACAGGTGCGTAATAACGATCAGTGTCAGGAAGCATCCGATCGTCACTGGACAACTGCACACCACGGAACGACACCGAGTCGAACAGATCCGCATCGGTGGCGCTCTCTCCCACCAGCAGCTGCGAGCGCCAGCCTGGCAGCTCGGTCTGGGCATAAACTTGCCCGCGCTGATAATGGCCACCCGTTTGCGGCGACCAGGTCAGGGTGCCGTTATGCCGCAAGCGCACCGAGCCGGCATTGACCCCCATGTTCAGCCCGGCATAACCATTGGTCATGGTGCGGCCGCTGTTTTGCACGCTGAACAGGTTAGTGTTGTAGTTGAGTAGCCCCGCGGAAACGCCATGATCCCAATTGGCCGGATCGACGTAGGTTTTCGACAGGTTCTTCTGCAGGAAATATTGTGGGACCGAAAGATCGATCGTCAGCTCCTTGAGATCGATTTTCGTGGTGAGACCCGGAATGTAGCGAGCCAGGTCGGCGCAATAGGTGCCCTCCGGCATGCTTTCTGCGGAAGGTTGCGCCGAAGCCGCCTTGTCCAGATCGATACCAGCGCGGACCAGCAACGAACGCTCATAACAAGGCTGGCCGCCTTGCGGCCCATGCGTGTCGCGAAACTCGATGTTCTGCGTGGCACGCCACTGACCATTTACCAGCAGGTCGATACGGTAATTGCCCGGAATGAGAAAGCCCTGGCGCTCAAAGCGGCTGGTATCGATGGGGGCACCTTCGGTCTGAAACAACATCTGCGAATCGAATACCACGCCCTGCCCCGCGGGCTCGGCAGTGGAAGTTTCAGCCCATGTTTCAGTCGTCATGACAATAGCCGCCGTAGAAACAAGACATAGAAAAAACCGACCTGAGCTCAAACCGTACGAAACTAACGCACAAGCAAAAACAACCAGATAACTACGCTGGACGTTCAACATATTCGATACCGGCATGCAGCCAGGTCATAGAAATGACAGAACTGCAGGGTGAGAAAAGTTACAGGGACAACGGTTTTTCAAGTACGCGCCGCCCACCGAAGTCATTAATGACCTCGTAATGAACAGAGGCTTTTCGATAAGCCTGAGGAGCCTGTTCGGGCAATGAAAAAAAACCACTACTGAAAGGCGCGATCATTTCATCTTTAACTGCAATCCGTCGCCCATCCAGAGCAACTTCGACCTTGCCGAAAGAAACGTAATACGCCGTCGGGTTGCTTACCTGAATCCCCAGGCGATGTCCGACTTTGCCTTTTCCATCCGAATGACTGGCTTGCTTGAATTGCCAATCGAGCTTGTTCGCCACCAAGTCCACATCCGACTTCAAGTTCTTGGGTCTAAAGAACACTTTGATTCGAGTTCTGAAAGTAAATTGCAAGACATTTTCATCGACTTCCTTGCGCGGAGGCGTTTCCAGCACATTGAGCCAGAACAAGGACTCCCGATCTTCTGCAAGTTTTTCACCCGTATAGGAAACACGCAGTGAAGCCGAACTACCCGGATCCAGACGGATCACCGCAGGGGACAGCAAAAATGGAACCTTTATTTCCTCGGGGCCTTTAGTTGAATCGCCATCATCAATCCAACTTTGGGCCAATGCAGCAGAGGCACCGGTATTGTTCATTTTTATAGTAACTTCACGAGCATCCGACGGATAAACCAGCCGAGTGCCCTGGATGACTACCGACGCCTGCACGATTCCAGAACATACGCCCAAGAACATGACGCCGAGAACGAAAGAAGAAAAAATACGCGCTTTCGGCGTCATGACCCACTCCTCGGGCGCTGGCCTTTACTTATACGACAGGGTGTATCGAACGAAGGAGTTACCCGAACCCGCGCCAACGCTAGCAGCGGTCGCGACATAGTTCGCCTTGAACTTCAGGGTTGCCGTGTTGCCTGCAACGGTGGCGACCTGTGGCGTGGCCTCCGACATACCGAGTGGGACTTTCGTGCCAGCAGCGACATTGTCGTTGTACACCTGAATCTGCACGCCGGTAGCAGGCGCGGCGCCGATCAGCTTGAGGTTTCCGGTCGCCGCGTCGACGTTGCCCACCTGGTCAAAATCAACGACGACCTTGGTTCCATTGGAACAATCCGCACCGGACAGCACCAATTGGAAGCCCTTGAACGGAGAAGCATCGCCAATGGCCTTGAAGATCGAAGGAGAGATACGCCCCAGCTCCACGTTGGTGACGTTGTCTTCACCCGGGGCCTTGCCGTTGATATTGCAAGTCACGTCAGTAATGCTGCCAGAGAAGTTAACCACGCCATCAGTGGCATGAGATAACGAAGGAACAAGTGCGGCAAGCATCAAGCTGGAAGTTGCCAGGGATAGTAAAGATGTTCGTTTCATGTGATTTCCTTGTTCACGTTGATCGGCAAAAGAAGTGCGATCTATTTGATCGTCCTTCCGGTTCAGCCATGACCAAATCACGCCAGCCATAGCATCCCTAGCCTCTCTCATTCAAAGTCTAAGTCGATTGGTCGACAACAATAGCAAGCTTCCTTGGCTGCCCATGAAGGACGCCCAAAGGAAGCCGTAGCTTACCGATCAACCTTCGAATTTGAATTGAGAGACGGCCGAAGCACCCATCAGAAATATCTTAATAAACCGTCCATTGATTTCGTCTTTACTTATGAGACAAGACTGTGTACTTCTTCAACGCGTTGCGTTCAGCTGAACTCTGCCAAGTGCTCGCATCGCAGTAGCCTGAGCCAGGCTAACTAGCTACTCAATAAAAATGAAAGGAGTCTACCCCGCCGGCCTGCGCAGTGAGCGCCGACAAAAGGCCCAACCTCAATGAGAAGAATTGAATATAGAGAGTAAAAATATAAAACCTACACGCACAATCAATATAGAGAGAGCACACTATGGGATCCATAGTAATAGTCGACGACCACCCCTTGGTCAGGGTCGCATTGAAAGTCATACTTGAGCGTAACGGTCACAATATCGCCGCCGAGGCAGACAATGGCGTCGATGCCATTCAAGTTGTTCGCACACATAAACCAGACCTGGTGATACTTGACCTCGATCTACCGCAACTGGACGGGTTATCGGTACTCACCCACTTCAAGGCAAATAACTTTCTGGTAAAAACTCTGATATTGACTTCCAGCGACTCAAAGAATTTTGCCGTACGTTGTTTGCATGGAGGCGCAGCAGGTTTCATTTGCAAAGACGAAGCGCTGGATGAGGTCGGAGATGCAGTAAAGGCACTGTTATCGGGGCATACCTATTTTCCTGAAAGTTCTCTGCTCCTGTTGCAGGAAAGCATTCACACCAACCAGATGCAAAGCATTGCCGCTTCCCAACTGACCAACAGGGAAATCACCACATTAAGGTTATTGGCACAGGGTCTTAACAATAGGGAGATTGCAGCGACTCTGCTTATCAGTCATAAAACGGTCAGCACTTACAAAGTCAGACTCTTGAAGAAGTTCAACACCACCAACCTTCTGGCCCTGATTGAAATAGCCAGGCAGAAAGGAATCATATAGGCCTCTTGCGAAACCCAGCAGCGCATGGACATCTGTCCGTTTCAGAATCGACGACTTATCGGTTTTGCGACGGGACATCGAGTACTACTCCCTTAGAGCAGCAGAGGAATCAGCGCTCACGAGGCAGTTCTCTCAGATTGATTGGCCCATCATCCTGTATGGCTACAAGACAGATGTCCTTGAGGTTGAGCAACGCCTGCTCGACCAGCTGCACCCTTTCCAACAGCACCGGCCAGGTCCCCGCGAGACTGACGTCCCTCAGCTGCTGGCAGCTGGAAATCAGCGGCTGGTACTTCAACACACAAGCTGCACCCGCCATCTTGTGGCACAGCCTGGCAATGGCCTGCCGATCGTTTTGTGCGCAGTACGTCCGCAACAGTTCGAGGTCTTTGATCTGGTAGGTCCTTACGTCGTCGATAAGCCGTCGTGCGATTTGTTCATTGTCGCCAGCAAGGTCCATGAGCCTGCCAAGCACCTCTAGCAACGACACGGCGGAGCCGATCCGGATAGCGTGAAACATCTCGTCATCCATGCTTACGCCGGTGTTGAAGCCTGCCGTCTCCGGCGTTGCGCCGGTCTGTGCATTCTGCCTATTCATATCCACCTCCTTGCTCACTTGAATATGCCGCGGCCCGTTCATTGAATACGGATCAGGCTAGGCAAAACTCCTGGAGGCGAATATCAGACGTTTCTCAAAGCGCTGAACAGGGCGGCCTTATTCAGGGAGCCCCCCTAGACATTGAAGTCCGGACAGTATGAAAAAGCCCGCCAGAAAAATGCTCTGGCGTTTTTTTTAACAACTGACGCTGCAACTTGCAGGTATCCAGCACTGGCATGACCCAGCCAGCCCTTGCCGCATAAGGGTTTCAGCTCATTGAGCCGCATCAGCGCCGGGTGCCGGCGAGCATTTCGCCAAAAACACATCGACACAATATTGACACCAAAACACCCGCTTGTCGGAATATTGGCACTTCGTACTGTTACTCCCGGTTAACACCTTTACAAGGCCTGACCCCACAACTAAACAACTATCCAACTGATATCAGGAAAGGCCGTATCCCTGAATCGGCACGATCCGGCTTCATCCAGCCATTACTTCAGGAGTCCCTTTCATATGGGTGCTCTCAGGCTATTGCGCACCATGCGCAGCGCAGCTCCGGGCTTGGGCTCATGTTCGCCCAACCGCTCCTGCGATTCGCTTCTCAAGTACGGCGAACTTCTTCACCTGCGCGCCACCTGCGTCCCTCTTCCCGCAGGCTCAGACGGCCGACGATGTCCGGGATCACCTTGCACCGCTCCTTGACACCCTGAGCGGTACACGCACGGGACTTCGTCCTGTCAGCAGGACCTGGCGATTCCAAAAAAGCATTCTCGGGAGAAAGACATGGCTACCACCACAACGACCAGCGGCGGCACCGCAACTTCGTTTTCCAATACGCCGCAGGCGCAGGACGACATTTTCACTACCGGCGTCATTGGCACGAGCAGCGCAAGCATCACTGAAGACCTGCTGGGGGTCGTGTATCTGGACGTCATGTCCAATGACCTGGGTGGCAATGCAAAGACACTCTGGTCACTCGATAACGCGACCAGCCTTTCTACTGCCACCAAGGTTTACGCTCCGGCCGATCTCCTGGTCCAGGACACGAGCAGAGTTGAGGCGACGAGTTCCGACACCAGCTTCAATGGTGCAAAAATCTGGATTACGTCCGATGGAAAAGTCGGCTACGACGCCGCGACTTTATCGACTGCTTTCAAGGCGCAACTTCAGGCGCTTGCTGCCGGAGCATCCCTGACAGACAGCTTTACGTATGCGATTCGTCTCGGCAATGGCACGCTCAGCTGGGCCACCGCGCAGGTGCAGTTTGCAGGTGCGAATGACAGCGTGACGATGAGCCTCGGCGCACAGGCCGGCACGGTAACCGAAGATGCAGCCACGACGCCGAGCCCGGCCGACTCGCACAGCGCGACAGGCACCATTGCATTTAGCGATGTCGATCTGAGCGACACGCACACCGCCTCTTTTGTGGCGGCGCAAGGCAATGCCACAGCGCTGGGCAACTTCGCCCTCGCCTCTGTGGCTGAAGCCGCCAATACGGCCAACGGCACCGTTAACTGGACCTACGCCCTGGATAACGCGGCAGCCCAGTCCCTGGCCCAGGGCCAGACGGCCAGCGAAACTTATGTGGTCACCATCAGTGATGGGCACGGCTCGTCGACAACGCAGAATGTGACCATCACCATCACGGGCACCAACGACCAGGTGCAGATCACCAGCGGCGTGCAGACCGGAGATGCCAAGGAAGACAGCGGCGACTACGCTGCCAGCGGCAGCATCACCTTTACCGACGCCGACCTGATCGACACCCACAACGTTACCGTCACGCCGGGCGCTTCCGGCTACCTGGGCAGCTTCACTACAGACCCACTGAACGACAGCACCGGCACGGGCAGCGGCTCGCTGGGCTGGCACTTCGCGGTAGACAACGCCGCCCTGCAATTCCTGGGCGAAGGCCAGACCGTCACCCAGACCTATGACGTGGCGATCGGCGACGGCGCGGTGCAGACCGTGACCATTACTATCACCGGCACCAACGACCGGCCGACGCTGATGATTGCCGACACTGCCGGCGCCATGAACGAAGGCAACGCTGCGGCCACACTGAGCGACAGCGGTGCCCTGAGCTTTGCCGACCTGGACAACATCGACGCGGTGACGGTGTCGCAGACCGCCAACGGCGACATCGCCTGGAGCGGCGGCACGCTCAATGCGGGCGTGGCTTCGGCACTGATCGCCGGCTTCTCGGTCGATCAGAACAGCTGGGATTACAACAGCAGCCAGAACCTCGACTTCCTCGGCGCCGGTGAAACCATCACCTTCTCATACACGGTGGTCGCCACCGATGACAGCGGCGCGGCTAATGCGACCTCGGCGACGCAGATCGTCAGCATCACCATTACTGGCAGCAACGACGCGCCGGTAATCAGCTTCGCCACCGGCAACGATGCCGGCACCGTGAAGGAAGACACCACCCTCAACGTCAGCGGTCAGTTCAGCTCGACCGATATCGATCACGCTGCCACGGCCACCTGGAGCATTGCCGGGTCAAACACCGGCACCTACGGTTCGATCGCCGTGGACAGCACCGGCCAGTGGACTTACACCCTGGCCAACGGTAGCGATGGCGTTGCCAGTGCTGTGCAGTCTCTGAAGGCCGGCGAAAGTCATGACGAAGTGTTCAGTGTGCAAGTCAGTGATGGCCTCGGCGGCGTCGACACTCAGCAGATGACCGTTACCGTCACCGGCAGCAATGACGCGCCGGTGCTCAATTTCGCCAGCGGCAACGATGTCGGCGCCGTGAAGGAAGACACCACCCTCAGCGCCAGCGGCCAGTTCAGCTCGACCGACATCGACCACGATGCCACGGCCACCTGGAGCATCGTCGGAACAAATACCGGCAGCTATGGCTCGATCGCCGTGGACAACAGCGGCCAGTGGACCTACACCCTGGCCAACGGCACCGATGGTGTTGCCAGTGCCGTGCAGTCGCTGAAGGCCGGCGAAAGTCATGACGAAGTGTTCAATGTGCAAGTCAGTGATGGCCTGGGCGGCGTGGATACCCAACTGGTAACCATTACCGTCACCGGGAGCAACGACGCGCCGGTGCTCAATTTCGCCAGCGGCAATGATGCCGGTGCCGTGAAGGAAGACACCACCCTCAGCGTCAGCGGCCAGTTCAGCTCGACCGACATCGACCACGATGCCACAGCTACCTGGAGCATCGTCGGGGCAAATACCGGCAGCTATGGCTCGATCGCCGTGAACAGCGCCGGCCAGTGGACCTACACCCTGGCCAACGGCACCGATGGCGTTGCCAGTGCCGTGCAGTCTCTGAAGACGGGCGAGAGTCATGACGAAGTGTTCAGCGTGCAGGTCAGCGACGGCCTCGGTGGTGTGGACACTCAACTGGTGACCGTTACCGTCACCGGCACCAATGACGCCGCCGTGCTGTCCTCGGCCAGCGTCACGCTGAGCGAAACCAATGCTCCACTGACCACCAGCGGTAGCCTGACCGTCAGCGATATCGACAGCCCGGAAAGCTTCCAGGCGCAAACCAACACCGCCGGCAACTATGGCCAATTCTCCATCGGCACCGGCGGTGCCTGGACCTACGTCGCCGATACCGCCCACAACGAGTTCGCCGCAGGTACCACCTACACCGACACCTTCGCGGTGAGCAGTGCCGATGGCACCCTCACTTCGGTCACGGTGCATATCCTCGGCACCAACGATGCCGCCGTGCTGTCCGCCAACATCGCCAACCTCACCGAGACCAATGCCGTCACTGACATTTCCACCGCCGGCAACCTGACCATCAGCGACGTCGACAGCGCCGCGACCTTCGTCGCGCAGACCAACACCGCCGGCAACTACGGCAAATTCTCCATCGGCACCGGCGGTGCCTGGACCTACGTCGCCGACTCCGCCCACAACGAGTTCGCCGCCGGCACGACCTACACCGATACCTTCTCAGTGAGCAGTGCCGACGGCACCCTGACTTCGGTCACTGTGCATATCGCCGGCAGCAATGATTTGCCGACTATCATCTCCAACGGCGGTGGTACGACGGCTTCGATCAACGTGGTGGAGAACACCGCAGCGGTCACGACAGTGGCGGCGAGCGATGCCGATCTGCCGGCACAGACACTGAGCTACAGCATCGTCGGCGGAGCGGATGCCACGAAGTTCTCGATCGTTTCAGGCACAGGCGCGCTGAGCTTTATCTCTGCACCCAACTTTGAAGCGCCGACGGATTCAGGAACGAACAATGTCTATGACGTGATTGTGCGGGCGTCGGACGGCACGCTGTTTGACGACCAGGCGATCGCCGTAACCGTGATAGGAGTCAACGACAACAGCCCGGTGATCACCTCTAACGGCGGTGGTGCGACGGCTTCGATCAATGTGGTGGAGAACACCACGGCCGTCACCACGGTGGTGGCGAGCGATGCTGATCTACCAACGCAGACGCTGAGCTACTCGATCCTGAATACGGCCGGGACGGACTTCGGCAAATTCTCGATCAGTTCCAGCGGAGTGCTGACATTCAATTCGGCGCCCGATTACGAGAATGCCCAGGATGTCGGTGGCACCGACGGCGACAACGCCTACGTTGTGGACGTCCAGGTGGCCGACGGCAATGGCGGAACCGACACGCAGACCATTACGGTGAATGTGCAGAACGTAGTCGAGACGCCAGTCGATAGCGTGCCGCCAACGGTGACAGTGACAGGGACGGCCTTAGCCAGTTCGATCGGCTCGACGTCGACGGTCACATTCCAGTTCAGTGAGACAGTGAGCGGTTTCAACCTCTCGGATGTCTCGGTGACTACGACGAGCGGAGCGCCCCGCGGAACCTTCAGTAACTTTACCCAGGTCGATGGCGATACCTACACCGCGACGCTGACCAGAACGCTGGGCGGTAGCATAAAAGTCGACGTTGCCGCGAACAGCTACACCGACCTGGCGGGTAATCCCGGGGCTGCCGGGAGCAGTGCAAACCTTCCGGCAGGCGTTGCCGGCGAACCCATCAATCTGGCCCTCGACATGCCACTGGCCGAGATTAACGGCCCCGTAACAGTGGCCATCAGTGGCATTCCTTCGGGGTGGGTGTTCAATGCTGGAACCGACAATGGCGACGGCACCTGGACCGTGCAGACCAACGATCCCGGCGCCTTGACCGTGACAACCCCAAGCGACTTCGCAGGTGCGTTGGTACTTGATGTCAACATGTACTGGAGCAACAGTGACGGCAGCACCGCAAGCGCCTACGTGTTCAACAACGTCGAAGTCTATGCCCCAGGTTCGCCGATCTTTGCCTTGTCCGCTGATGACAACCTGACCGGTTCGTCCGGTGCCGACACGTTCGTCTTCGCCCAGCCAATCGGTAACAACCAGATCTACAATTTCGACGTCATGGCGGACAAGATCGACTTGATCGGCTTCACAGGCGTCACCGCCTTCGCTGACTTGAGCATCAGCAACGACGTAAACGGCAATGCCCTGGTCAGCATCGGCTCCGGCCAGACGGTCACCTTGAGAGGTGTCGATGCGGCGGACCTGAGCGAAGCAAACTTCCAGTTCGATAGGGACCCGCTTACCAGCAACACCGGCACCCTCACCATTGCCGACGGCGCGATCATGCCGTTCGGTGGCAGCATCCATAACAGCGGCACCATCGAACTCGGCTCCGCCGGTAACGAGACCCGTCTTGAGATTCTGTTCCGTGGCACGACCTTGACCGGTGGCGGCCAGGTGCTGTTATCCGACAACGCGCAAAACGTGATTTTCGGCGGCAGCGCCGACACCGTGCTGACCAATGTCGACAACCGCATTTCCGGCGCCGGCCAGTTGGGTGCCGGGCAAATGATCCTGGCCAATGCGGGGCTGATCCTGGCCAGCGGTTTGAACAGTCTGGTGCTCGACACCGGCACCCACACCATCGCCAACAGTGGTGTGCTGGAGTCCACAGGCACAGGCGGCATGACGGTGGCGAGCACGGTCGAAAACACCGGCCATCTGTGGGCCAACGGTGGTGACCTGCACCTGCTGGCCGACGTGACCGGCAATGGCAGCGCAACCATCGACGGCAATGCCAGCCTGACCTTCGCTGGCGCCGCACACACGTCCGTCGCCTTTCACGGCGAAGGTGCGGGCTCGCTGGTGATCGCCCAGGCTGAAGCAGCGGGCTCGCTGGTCGGCATCCTCGGCCTCGAGAGCGATGACTTGCTGACGTTCGGCGATCTCGCTTTTGGCGCCAACATCCAGCTCGGCTACACCGCCAACGCCTCTGGCGCCGGTGGCCTGCTGACGGTGGACGATGGTACGCATCGAGCCGAGGTGAACCTGCTGGGGCACTACTCGGTAGAAGACTTCCAGGTCACCGACGGTGGCGAAGCCGGCACCCAAGTCAGCTTCCACGGCGAATCCAGCGGCACACTGGTGGGCAGCATGCTCGCGGATACGCTCAGTGGCGGCGACGGCAACGACATCATCGTGGGTCGTGGCGGCGAGGACACGCTCAGCGGCGGCGCGGGAGCCGACGTGTTCGCCTACCTCAACGCGAATGAAGGCGGCGACCATATCCTCGACTACAACTTTGCCGAAGGTGACACCCTCGACCTCTCCACGCTGCTCAACGCCAACTTCGTCAGCGGCACCAGCCAGGTAGCCGACTTTGTCCAACTGGCGCAGTCCGGCAGCGACATCACGGTGCAGGTGGATCCCGATGGCGCCAACAATGGCAAGCACTTCGTCGATGTGGCGGTACTTGACCACACTGGCACCCCCAGCCCCGATCTGGTACGCACCTGGTTCGGGGAGGCCGACCATACGCTGACCGCGTGATGCATTGGGCTGGAGCTGGCTGGGAGGGTCAGTATGCTCGATGTGAATCGAGTGGCCCCGCAGTCAGCTTTTCGAAATCCAGATGGGGGAACAAGCGGGGGGGAATAAAAACAGCCAGAAACGACGAAGCCCCTGAAAACTTTAACGTTTTCAGGGGCTTCGGCTACTTCAATAATGGCGGAGAGATAGGGATTCGAACCCTAGGTACCCGCGAAGGTACAACGGATTTCGAATCCGTCCCATTCGGCCACTCTGGCATCTCTCCAACGGCGCGCATCATAACAGCACCTTTGCCCGAAGCGAAGCCCTTCGGGCAAATTTTTTCCGTGCTATCAGTCGGTTGCGTCGATTACAGCGGTACGCCCAGACGGTTTGCGACTTCTTCGTAGGCTTCGATCACATCACCGAGGCCCTGACGGAAGCGGTCCTTGTCCATCTTCTTGCGGGTTTCCTTGTCCCACAGGCGGCAGCCATCCGGGCTGAACTCGTCGCCCAGGACGATCTGGCCGTGGAATACGCCAAACTCCAGCTTGAAGTCCACCAGCAGCAGGCCGGCGTCGTCGAACAGCTTGCTCAGGACTTCGTTGACCTTGAGCGACAGCTCTTTCATACGCGCCAGTTGCTCGGCGGTGCCCCAGCCGAAGGCCACGACGTGGGATTCGTTGATGAACGGGTCGCCCTTGGCGTCGTCCTTCAGGAACAGTTCGAAGGTGTAAGGGTTGAGCTTCAGGCCCTCTTCCACACCCAGGCGCTTGACCAGGCTGCCGGCGGCGTAATTACGCACGACGCACTCGACCGGGATCATGTCCAGCTTCTTCACCAGGCACTCGTTGTCGCCCAGCAATTTGTCGAATTGAGTCGGCACGCCGGCCTCTTCGAGCTTTTGCATGATGAAGGCGTTGAACTTGTTGTTCACCATGCCTTTGCGATCGAGCTGCTCGATACGCTTGCCGTCGAACGCCGAGGTGTCGTTGCGAAACAGCAGGACCAGGCGGTCGGCGTCGTCGGTCTTGTAAACCGATTTGGCTTTGCCACGGTAGAGTTCTTCACGTTTTTCCATGATGGGCTCCGCTTGCTAAGTAGGTGGGCTAGGCGATGTGTCGCCAGTCGAGCCCTGAATCTTGATCGGCCAGTTGCAGCCAGTCCGGGTCGCACCCGAGGGTGTCGACAAAACATTGCCGGGCCAGCTGCGGCAGGTTGTTCTTGCTGCTGAGATGGGCCAGTACCAGATGCTGCAGGTCCTGCCAGCCCAACTCGGCCACCAGGCTTGCGGCCTGATGGTTGTTCAAATGTCCCATTTCCCCACCGACCCGCTGCTTGAGGAAATACGGGTAGTAACCTCGGGCCAGCATGTCGCGGCAGTGATTGGCCTCGATCATCAAGGCATCCAGCCCGCGATAGCGGTCGATCACCGTGTTGCAGTAGGAACCCAGGTCGGTCAGCAGGCCAAAACGCCGCCGGCCGTCACTGAACACGTACTGCACAGGTTCCAGCGCATCGTGGGCGACGCGGGTCACGTCGATGCTCAAGGCACCGACCTGAAGCGTCTCGCCCCCAGCGAGAAAACCCGCGGCTTCCACCGGTTTGCGCATCCCGCGCAACGTGCCGCGACTGAGGTAGACCGGTAAATTGTAGCGCCGAGACAGCAAACCCACGCCATGCACGTGGTCGGCATGTTCGTGGGTTACCAGAATCGCGCTCAGCTGCGCGGGGGCTACCCCCAGGCGCAGCAGGCGCCGCTCGGTTTCGCGCAAGGAGAAACCACAATCCACCAGGACGTAGGTGTCGTCACTGGCTATCAGCGTGCCATTCCCTTGACTGCCACTGCCGAGAACGGCGAAACGCATCGGATCAGCCCAGGTTGTCCTGAATCACAGTCAAGACCTTGCGCGCCACTTCAGGCGGAGCAACGGTGTTGATGTCTTTCTCGACGGTGACCTGGACGTTGTCGCCCACCTTGCTCAGGCGAACCTGATAACGCTCGGCGCGGGCCTCGATTTCTTCCTTGGCCGGTGCGCTGCCGAACAACTTGCCGAAGAAGCCCGGCTCGTCGTTTTTCTTCTCGGCTTTTTCCGCCAGGTTGATGTAGTACAGGCCCAGGCTGCGGTTGATGTCTTCAACGCGCCACTCGCCCTGTTCCAGGGCGCGGCCGACGCTCGACCAGGCGCGGTCGAGGTCTTCGCCGAGGTTGAGCACCACGTTGCCGCTGCCGTCTTCGGTGAGGCTGACACGGCTAGGGGTATCGAAATCACGGGCGGCCAGCAGGGAGACCGAACCGCCCTTCTCGGCGCTGCGGCTCATGCTGGCGAGCATTTCGTCGACCAGCGCGGCATCCAGGCTGGTGTTGACCGAGCGGTTGGTGAAATCGACGTTGGAGGTGCTGCCGACAGGACGTTCGGCGCTGACCACGTAGACTTCACTGGTATTGCGCTGCACGCCTGGCTCGATACGCACCCGCACGCGGGTTTCGTTATCGGCCGAACCTACGCTGCCCAGGCGCTTGGCCATGGATGCGGAGAGTTCGTCGGAACGCTGCCAGGCGGTGGTGAACTCGCCAGTTTGCGGACGTTGTTCGTCAATACGGAAACCGTTGTCCTGGAAGAACTGCATGGCCACCGGCCAGACTTCGGCCGGGGCGTGCTGGGCCATGACCCAACGCGCATCGCCGCTCTTCTGCAGGGTGTAGTCGCTGGCATCGGCCACCGAGCCCAACGGCTGCGGACGCGGCACGATGTATTCGCCCTTGACGGTGTCGTCGGCCACGTTGCGCGGAATCGGCAACAGCGGATCGAGGCGTTTGGAGGTGCTGACATCCGACGGCAGTTGCATCGGTGCGGTCTGTTGCGCTTGCAGGTAATCGCTGCCGCGGTCACGGAAGTAGCCTTCCGGCCCCCAAATCCAACCGCAGCCACTGGTGCTGGAGATAATCAAGGCAAGTGCGGAAAGTCCGGCCAATCGCTTCATGCGTAGTACTTCCTCAATTAAACCAATACGCCGGACTGGCGCATGGCCTGCCGCAGCGGTTCGTGACAGGCAGCACTGAGCCAGGTGAGCGGCAGACGGATACCGTTCGCCATCAAGCCCATCTCGCACAGGGCCCATTTCACGGGAATAGGGTTGGATTCGATAAACAGAGTCTTGTTGAGCGGCATCAGCTTCTCGTGGATCGCCCGGGCGGTGGCGGCATCACCACGCATCGCGGCGGCGCACATCTCGCTCATGGCTTTTGGCGCCACGTTGGCGGTCACCGAAATATTGCCCTTGCCACCCAGCAGGATCAGTTCGACGGCGGTTGCGTCGTCGCCGGAGTACACCAGGAAGTCGCTGCTCACGCCGGCCAGGATGTCCTTGGCGCGCTGCAGGTCACCGGTGGCTTCCTTGATGCCGATGATGTTCGGCACGGTCGACAGGCGAATCACGGTCTCGGCCTGCATGTCGCAAGCGGTGCGGCCCGGCACGTTATAGAGGATCTGCGGGATATCGACGGCTTCGGCGATGGCACGGAAATGCTGATACAGGCCTTCTTGCGTCGGCTTGTTGTAATAAGGGGTCACCAGCAGGCATGCGTCGGCACCGGCGATCTTCGCATTGGTGGTCAGCTCGATCGCTTCGCGCGTCGAGTTCGCGCCGGTACCGGCGATCACCGGGATACGCCCTGCAACCTGAGCGACCACGCGACGAATCACTTCGATGTGTTCGTTCACATCGAGGGTAGCCGACTCACCTGTAGTGCCGACCGCCACAATGGCGTTGGTGCCCTCTTGCAGGTGGAAGTCCACCAGTTTGCTCAGGCTGTCCCAGTCGAGACGACCCTGTGCATCCATGGGTGTGACCAGTGCCACCATACTGCCCGCAATCATGCAACCGCTCCTGCCGGAAAAAGAGAGCGGTAATGGTACTGGCGCCAAGATGCTTGCACAAGCGAAGTACCGCGCTGCGAGCATTCCCCTGAGCGATGTATTTCGCTACCCTTCAGGCTTTGATCGGTACTGATAAGCTTGTACGCCGGGTTCCAGCCTCCCTTTTCGGCATCCGAAGCCCCAATCCTGCGTTGCCGCCCTTCGCTCTCGCCTTTTATGGAGCTCGTCGCAACCTGGCGGTTCAGGGCTTCTGAAACCGCATCCGGACGTTTACCCAGTACTCAAGCCTGCAAAAGTATCGACCGCTCATCGCTTTAGGAATGCTGCATGTCCACCCCCACAGTCCGCGAACAATTCCTTGTCATCAGTGCCCTCGGCGCCAACCCCATGGAGCTGACCAACGTCCTGTGCCGCGCCAGCCATGAAAACCGCTGCGCCGTGGTGACCTCCCGCCTGACCCGCCATGGCGAGTGCAGTGCGCTGGTCCTGGAGGTTTCCGGCAGCTGGGATGCCCTGGCGCGCCTGGAGGCCGGCCTGCCGTCGCTGGCGAAGAAATACGCCTTCACCGTCAACGTGGTGCGCAGCGCGGCCCTGGAAAACCGCCCGCAGGCCCTGCCTTATGTGGCTTACGTCAGCGCCGCCTACCGCCCGGACATCGTCAATGAACTGTGCCAGTTCTTCATCGACCACCATGTCGAGCTGGAAAACCTGACCTGCGATACCTATCAGGCCCCGCAGACCGGCGGCACCATGCTCAACGCCACCTTTACCGTGACCTTGCCGGCCGGCACCCAGATCAGCTGGCTGCGCGATCAGTTCCTGGACTTCGCCGACGCAATGAATCTCGATGCGCTGATCGAACCCTGGCGCCCACAGAACCCAATGTAAGGAAGCCCCAATGGCCGTTGCCATCGACCAACCTGTTGCCCACTTCGAAGCCCCGGCCACCAGCGGTCAGACCGTCAGCCTGGCCGCGCTCAAGGGCAAGCAGGTGGTGATCTACTTCTACCCCAAGGACAGCACCCCGGGTTGCACCACCGAGGGCCAGGGCTTTCGCGATCAATACGCCGCGTTCAAGGCCGCCAACACCGAGGTGTTCGGCATCTCCCGCGATGGCCTGAAGTCTCACGAGAACTTCAAGTGCAAGCAGGAATTCCCCTTCGAGCTGATCAGCGACAAGGACGAAGCCGTCTGCCAACTGTTCGACGTGATCAAGCTGAAGAAGCTCTACGGCAAGGAATACATGGGCGTCGATCGCAGCACCTTCCTGATCGACAAGAATGGCGTGCTGCGCCAGGAATGGCGTGGCGTGAAAGTGCCAGGCCACGTGGATGCGGTACTGGCTGCCGCGCAGGCGCTGAACAAGGCCTGAGCGCGGTAACCGACTAAAAGGTAACCGACTAAAAAAGGGGGGGCGGCTGATTCAGCCGCCCCCCCTTTTCATTTCCAGAGCAGGGCCGCTCTAGAGCAAGGGCGCCACAACCGGCTCCTTGCGCGGCCAGGCATCCAGTACCGCCTTGAACAGGGTGGCCAGGGGAATCGCGAAAAACACCCCCCAGAAGCCCCACAGCCCGCCAAACAACAGTACTGCACAGATGATCGCCACCGGATGCAGATTCACCGCCTCGGAGAACAGCAGCGGCACCAGCACGTTGCCGTCAAGGGTCTGAATGATCCCGTAGACCGCCATCAGATAGATGAACTGGTCGCTCCAGCCCCACTGGAACAAGGCAATCAGCGCCACCGGCACGGTCACCACCACCGCTCCGACGTAGGGCACCACCACCGAAATCCCCACCAGCAACGCCAGCAAGGCCGCGTAGTTCAGCCCCAGGGCCACGAAGGCGATGTAGGTCACCCCGCCGCAAATGACGATCTCGATCACCTTGCCACGAATGTAATTGGCGATTTGCCGGTTCATCTCCTGAGCCACCCGGGTGATCAGGGCCCGCTCGCGCGGCAGGTAACCGCGCACCCACTGGCTGATCATCGCCCGGTCCTTGAGGAAGAAAAACACCAGGATCGGCACCAGCACCAGATAGATCATGATGTTGACCAGCAGCGGCAGGCTGGACAGCGAGAAGGTCAGCGCCCACTGGCCGAACTTGCCGATCTCGCCGCGTGCCACCTCGATCGCCTGCAGCACCTGTTCGTCGGACACCAGGTGCGGATAACGCTCCGGCAACAACAGAAGCAACGATTGCCACTTGGCGAGCATTCCCGGCAACTCGTTGAACAAGGTAATCAACTGATGCCACAACAGCGGCACGACGACCACGATGAACACCAGCAGCAGCCCCATGAACAAGGCAAAGACCAGGCCCACCGCCGCCCCGCCAGGCAAACGCCAGCGTTCCAACGTGAGCACCAGCCCCTGCATCAGATAGGCCAGCACCATCCCCGCCAACACCGGCGCGAGCATGCCGCCCAGGGTCAGCACCGCGGTGAAGGCCAGGAACAACAGAACGGCCAGTACCACGGCCTCTTCATCGGAGAAGTAGCGCTGAATCCAGTCGCGTAACACTTTGAACATCAATGATCCTTAGACAGAGGCGCGATGATTTCCGGGGCGGTTCAGGCCTTCTTCAGCCAGTAACGATAGACCCCAGCCTCGTCTTCCTCGCGAAGCAGGGTATGACCGGCCAAACGGGCAAAGGTGCGAAAGTCGCGCTGGGAGCCGGCATCCGTGGCGATCACCTTGAGCACCGCGCCGCTGGCCAGGCGATTGAGTTCCATCTTGGCCTTGAGCAGCGGCAGCGGGCAATTCAGTCCGCTGGCATCGAGCTCGGCGTCGTGGGCTACAGCATCAGTCATTGCGTCACTCCGGGAGGGTCGTCGAGGTGCCTAGAATATCTGGTCCAAGGCCTGGTGTCCGGCTACAGTAGACTCTTTGTCGACTAAGGCTTTGTGCATGACTTTTTTGCGCCCTACCCTGCTGACGCTCGCTTGCCTGCTCGCCTCACCAGGCTTCGCCGACGACCTGCCATCACTCGGTGACGCCAGTTCTGCCATTGTCTCGCCCCAACAGGAACACCAACTGGGCCGCGCCTGGCTGGCGTTGCTGCGCAGCCAGGTTTCGCAACTCAACGACCCGCAACTCAAGGATTACGTCGAAACCAGCGTCTACAAACTGGTCGAGACCAGCCAGGTCAACGACCGACGCCTCGAGTTCATCCTGATCAACAGCCCGCAGCTCAACGCGTTTGCCGCTCCCGGCGGGATTGTCGGGGTCAACGGTGGACTGTTCCTCAACGCCCAGACCGAAGGCGAATATGCCTCGGTGCTGGCTCACGAATTGGCGCACCTGTCGCAACGCCACTTCGCCCGAGGCGTCGAGGCTTCGCAACGCATGCAGGTGCCGATGATGGCCGCCCTGCTGGCCGGGATCGTGATCGCCGCGGCGGGCGGTGGCGACGCCGGGATCGCCGCCATTGCCGGCACCCAGGCCGCAGCCATCCAGGAACAACGGCGCTTCTCCCGGCAGAACGAGCAGGAAGCCGACCGCATCGGCATCCTCAACCTGGAAAAGGCCGGTTATGACCCGCGCTCCATGCCGACCATGTTCGAGCGCCTGATGCGCCAGTACCGTTTCGACGCCAAGCCGCCGGAGTTCCTGCTGACTCACCCGGTCACCGAATCGCGGATCGCCGACACCCGCAACCGCGCCGAACAGGCCAAGGCTGGCGGTAAGGAAGACAGCCTGCGTTACCAGCTGATTCGCGCACGAGTACAGCTGATCTACGAAGAGTCCCCTGGCATGGGTGCCAAGCGTTTCCGCGCCCAGCTCGACGAAAACCCGAAAAACGACATCGCCCGCTACGGCCTCGCCATCGCCCAGATCAAGGGCAGCCAGTTCAACGATGCCCGGGAAAACCTCAAGCAGCTGCTGGCCAAGCAACCTAACGACATCACTTACAACCTGGCCCAGATCGACCTGGATACCGCCACCAGCCGCTTTTCCGACGCCCAGGCCCGGGTGGATAAAATGCTTGCGCAGTATCCGGGCAACTACCCACTGAACCAGGTCAGGGTCGACCTGCTGCTCAAGCAGAATCGCCCGGCGGACGCCGAAAAGGCCCTGGAAAGCCTGCTCAAGACCCGCTCCGACGATCCGGACGTCTGGTACTCGGTGGCGGAAACCCGTGGCCTGTCGGGTAATATCATAGGCCTGCATCAGGCGCGGGCCGAATACTTTGCCCTGGTCGGCGACTATCGCCAGGCGATCCAGCAGCTGGATTTCGCCAAACGTCGCGCCGGCAGCAACTTCCCCCTGTCTTCACGGATCGATGCACGTCAGCGTGAGCTGATGGACCAGGAGCAGATGGTCAAGGACATGATGCGCTGAGCCCAACCGGCGCCCACAAAAAAAGCCCGCCTCTTTCGAGGCGGGCTTTTTATTGCGCGATCAATCCGCTACACGGATTACTCGGCCAGCTTGAAGGTAATGAAGCTGGCACGTCCCTGACGCAGAACCCGCATCGATACCGAACGGTTCTTCGGCAGCGCCTGGGCGATTTCAGTGAAGTTCTTGGTCGAAGTGATCGCCTGATTGTTCAGGTGAGTGATCACGTCGCCCGGCTGCAGGCCGATCAGCGCGGCTGGACCATCCTGAACTTCCTTGATCACCACACCGCCCTTGAGGTCGTAGGTTTTCTTCTGCTCATCGGTCAGCTCGACCACCGCCACGCCCAGACGGTTGCTGCTGCGCTCGGCACCGGACTTGCCAATGGCGTCCAGGGCCTTGTCTTCGTCCGGAATCGCACCAACGGTCAATTCGACGTTCTTGCGCTTGCCGTCACGAATCACTTCCAAATTGGCTTTCGCACCCGCCTTGAGGGCACCGACCAGATGCGGCAGGTCCGCCGACATGATAATCGGTTGACCGTTCATGCTCAGGATCACATCACCCACCTGCAGGCCGCCCTTGGCCGCCGGGCCGTCGTCCTGGATCTGGGCCACCAGCGCACCGGCCGGCTTCTCCAGGCCGAAGGACTCCGCCAGGTCTTTGTTCACTTCCTGGATAACCACGCCCAGCCAGCCGCGGCTGACTTTGCCACCGGCTTTCAGCTGGTTGGAAACGTCCATGGCGACATCGATCGGGATAGCGAAGGACACACCCATGAAGCCGCCGGAACGGGTGTAGATCTGCGAGTTGATACCCACCACTTCACCGGCCAGGTTGAACAGCGGACCACCGGAGTTACCTGGGTTGATCGGCACGTCGGTCTGGATGAACGGCACATAGTTTTCGTTCGGCAGGCTACGACCGATGGCACTGACGATGCCCTGGGTGACGGTGTGGTCGAAACCAAACGGCGAGCCGATAGCCACTACCCACTGGCCGGCCTTCAGGTCCTGGGATTTGCCCAGCTTCAGCACCGGCAGGTCCTTGCCATCGATCTTCAGCAACGCCACGTCGGAGCGTGGATCGGTGCCAATCAGCTTGGCTTTCAATTCGCTGCGGTCGGCCAGGCGGACCAGGATTTCATCCGCGTCGGCAATCACATGGTTGTTGGTCAGGATGTAACCGTCCGACGAAATGATGAAACCAGAACCCAGGGACTGGGCTTCACGCTGGCGATCGCCCCGTGGCGAACGCGGCTGCGGCGGCATGCCACGCTCGAAAAACTCGCGCAGCATCGGCGGCAGACCTTCGAGGTCCGGCATCTGGGCGGAAACCTTGCGGTCCGGGAGCTTCTGCGTGGTACTGATGTTGACCACTGCAGGCGACGCCTGCTCGACCAGTTGTGTGAAGTCAGGCAAGTCCGCCGCCTGTGCGGTAACGGCCTGACCGAGCACCAGCACAGTAGCGAAAATGGAGAGATAGGATTTCAAACGTGGTATCGACATACGGCTCCCATTACAACGAGCGTGGTTAAGCGATAGGGACAAGAAATACCAGGCAACTCGCACAGTACTTTTGTCCCGGAAACGACAAACAAGGCCAGAACCTAGTGGCTCTGACCTATAAGAAAAAACAGGGGGTTTTGCAAATGAAAATATTCACCGAACATTTAGATATCTCGATTGCAGAGCTGGCATTGCAGACCTCTTACACAACCAACATTAACGCTCGATGAACACCTGAGGCTGTACTCTCACTGCGTCTTGGGCGCAGCGGCGTCGGTACGCATCGACAAGGCGATCCGTTCGGCGGTACCGATAGGTATCTCACCCACCACCGTTACCATCATCTCGCCTTCAGGCGTGGTCAGGCGTCGGGAGACCGCCACGGTCGGACCCAGTTGAGTGCGGGTGTCAGTCACCGTCGCGCCATTGAGCGGTTCGAGGAACACCGAGAAGCGGGCCAGGCCATCGTCATACATCAGGCTGTTGACCATGGTCTTGGTGTCGGGATCTTTACGCGCACTGCTGCTGGTCAACTCGAAGCCTGGCGGCAGCCAGTCGGAATGCCAGGCCTGCGCAGCCTTCACCGCGGAGGCCTTGTCGCTGTCCAGGGCCACGGCCTTGCATTCGGCGCTGGCCTGCAGCTCGCTGTCCTTCGGCACATCCGCCGTATCCAGGCGAGTGAACTGGAAGCGCTCGAGCAACTGCCCCTTATCGTTCAACAGCAGCGATTTCAGCGGCAGGCCCGTCTCGCGGTCCAGATGCAATTCAAAACCATAACGGTGCTGGTCCCGCGGGGTCAGGGAAACAATGACCGCGGAACGCCCAGCCACACGCGACTTGCCGATGACGGCAAGGTCGTACCAATTCTTGAGTTTTTCTGGATCGAGTGAGTGGGCCGAAGAGTTGGGGGCGTCCCCCAGTCCAGCCACCAGCGTACCGCTGACACATTGGGTACGCCCATCAACACGCACAACCTCTTGAGCGGAACCGTCGAGCTGAATCAGTCGCTCGCGGACCTGGCCATCCTGGACGCGATGCCAGATGTTATGGGTAGAAAAACTACCATTACGCTCGTAGACGAAAGTACCCTGAAAGCTTTGCTGCTGTTCGGCTTGCCCAAGACGTTTCAACCAATCCTGAGCTTCGTCGGCGTGGGCTGGAACAATGAACCAGCCACTGAGCAGAAGCGAGAGTAGAGGGATGGCGCGCATGATCCTCCTTAACGGTTTTCCAGGCTCGCCGCACGAGCATAAGGCAGAGCGCTTTCAGTGCCCTTCAGTGCAGCTTGTTGAGCATGCTGACGCAGGTAGCTTGGCAGACGCTGATCGTGCCAGCCTGGCTGACCTTGCAATACGCCGTTGGCCATAGGGCCAGGGGCTTCCGAACTCTCATTGTAGCCGGCCAATACAGCTGGGCCTTTTACTTGAGGAGCGGCCAGGGTTGGCTGGTTCGATTGCTGTGCCAGTTCGACACCAGCGATCTCATCCTGGTTGTACAGGCGAACACCCGCCAATACGGCAACGGTCACCGATGCGGCAACAGCCAGGCGACCCAGGCTACGCCATGGACCACGAGTGGCCTTGGCCGGTACGGCTTCGTCAGCCAGCGCAGCAGAAACAGCCGCGGCGATGTCCAGACGCGGAAGCAGCAATTCCTTGTGCATGGCCGCCCGGGCGATCTGGTAACGAGCCCAGGTCTCACGGGTTTCCACTTCGTCGACGGCATTCAATACCCGACGTAATTCCAGTTCGTCCGCTTCGTTATCCATCACCGCGGACAGCGATTCCTGCAGGGCTTCACGACTCATGGCGGTTCCTCTCTTGGCTGTCGCCGCTGTCTCAGGTTTCCTGCAACAACGGCTGCAGGGCTTTGTCGATGGCTTCCCGAGCGCGGAAAATCCGGGAGCGCACGGTACCCACCGGACACTGCATGACGCTGGCAATGTCCTCGTAACTCAGACCATCGAATTCACGTAAAGTTAAAGCCGTACGCAAATCTTCTGGCAGTTGCTGAATGGTTCGATGGACGGTGCCTTCGATCTCATCCCGCAGCAATGCGCGCTCCGGCGATTCGAGATCCTTGAGGCCATGATCGCCATCGTAGAACTCCGCATCCTCGGAACTGACATCGCTATCCGGCGGCCGGCGGCCGCGCGAAACCAGATAGTTTTTCGCCGTGTTGATGGCGATACGATACAGCCACGTATAAAACGCACTGTCACCGCGGAAATTACCAAGCGCACGGTAAGCCTTGATAAAGGCTTCTTGTGCAACATCCTGGGCTTCATGGGTGTCGTGCACAAAACGCACGATCAACCCGAGAATTTTGTGCTGGTATTTCAGCACTAGCAGATCGAAAGCTCGCTTGTCGCCGCGCTGAACGCGCTCGACCAGCTGCTGATCCTCTTCCTGGGTTAGCATGAACACTCCTCGATAAGCTCGGAGGAGGCTTGCATAACTAAACGATCAGGCTTGCAAACATAGACTCGGGCTTTTCGCAAAAGTTCTCCCCCTCCAAGCAAGTTTCCTGCGGGCTCTGATTTGGCACGCACGAAAAACGCAGCGCGGGCAAGGCCGGCTGCGCGAATAATCCTGTCGTCGAATTGAGCTGCATGACCACGACACAGTCCTGCATAAAACCGACGCTGTCCCTTCTATCAGGCAACCTTCTATTGAGTTTGGGGCCGTGTCAAAAGTTCCCAATCTTTATAGCCGTACAGAGCGGACATTGTGTAACCATGAAGAGAAAAAGGTTGCTACATCTTCGATACAGTCGCCAGCTCCCCGATTTGACGGAAAAATCGAGCCACCCATCACTGCCTCGCAAGACCGCCTTTCCCGCCTCCATAATTTCATAATGCCACGAAGGCACCGCTATTGTGCCGATCCCCCCCTCTATATACTAGTGGGCTGCATGGCTGCTTTGACTCGCCGATCCAGGCGTCTTGCGCCAACCCCGACCCGGGTCGCTTTTGAGCGGAATCTTCCAATGAGCCAACAGTTTCAACACGATGTTCTGGTGATAGGCAGCGGCGCTGCCGGTTTGAGCCTTGCGCTGACCTTGCCTGGTCATCTGCGCATTGCCGTATTGAGCAAGGGCGATCTCGCCAATGGCTCGACCTATTGGGCTCAGGGTGGCGTCGCGGCAGTGCTGGACGACACCGATACCGTCGAATCCCACGTCGACGACACCCTCAATGCCGGTGGCGGCCTGTGCCATGAAGACGCCGTACGGTTTACCGTCGAACACAGCCGCGAGGCGATCCAGTGGCTGATCGATCAGGGCGTGCCCTTCACCCGTGACGAGCAATCGGGCAATGAAGACGGCGGTTTCGAATTTCACCTGACCCGCGAAGGCGGCCACAGCCATCGCCGCATCATCCATGCCGCCGACGCTACCGGCGCGGCCATCTTCACTACGTTGCTGGAGCAAACCCGGCAACGCCCGAATATCGAACTGCTGGAACAGCGGGTCGCCGTTGATCTGATTACCGAAAAGCGCCTGGGACTGGAAGGCGATCGCTGCCTCGGCGCCTACGTACTCAACCGCGCCACCGGCGAGGTCGATACCTACGGTGCGCGTTTTGTCATCCTCGCTTCCGGCGGTGCCGCCAAGGTCTACCTCTATACCAGCAACCCCGATGGTGCCTGTGGCGATGGTATCGCCATGGCCTGGCGCTCGGGCTGCCGGGTGGCCAACCTGGAGTTCAACCAGTTCCACCCGACCTGCCTCTACCATCCGCAGGCCAAGAGCTTCCTGATCACCGAAGCCCTGCGCGGCGAGGGCGCGCACCTGAAGCTGCCCAACGGCGAACGCTTCATGCCGCGCTTCGACCCGCGTGCCGAACTGGCACCACGGGATATCGTCGCCCGGGCCATCGACCATGAAATGAAGCGCCTGGGTATCGATTGCGTGTACCTGGACATCAGCCACAAACCGGAAGCCTTTATCAAAAGCCACTTCCCGACCGTGTACGAGCGCTGCCTGGAATTCTCCATCGACATCACCAAACAGCCGATCCCGGTGGTACCGGCCGCGCATTACACCTGCGGCGGGGTGATGGTCGACCAGCAGGGCCGCACCGACGTTCCGGGCCTGTATGCCATTGGCGAAACCAGTTTTACCGGCCTGCACGGCGCCAATCGCATGGCCAGCAACTCACTGCTGGAATGCTTCGTCTATGCCCGCTCCGCGGCAGCCGACATTCTCGAGCAACTGCCGCAGATCGCCATTCCGATCGCCCTACCCGCCTGGGACGCCAGCCAGGTCACCGACTCCGACGAAGACGTGATCATTGCGCACAACTGGGACGAATTGCGGCGATTCATGTGGGACTATGTCGGCATCGTACGCACCAACAAGCGCCTGCAACGGGCTCAGCACCGGGTACGCCTGCTGCTGGACGAAATCGATGAGTTCTACAGCAACTACAAGGTCAGCCGCGACCTGATCGAGTTGCGCAACCTGGCCCAGGTCGCCGAGCTGATGATTCGTTCAGCCATGGAGCGCAAGGAAAGCCGGGGCCTGCACTACACCCTCGACTACCCGAACCTGCTGCCCGAAGCACTGGACACTATCCTGGTGCCGCCCACCTACGGCGACTGAACTTGAGCCGCACGCGCAGGCGCCGATGCACATCGGCCGCCTGCGCGTCCCGCGGCACACAGACCGACCTTACCCAGCGCTCGCCCGGCAGGCGAAAACGCAACACCACCAGCAGCGGCAGCGCCAAGCTGTCAGGCCGCAGTTGCACCGGCCGCCAGCCCTGCCCGGCGCACCATAACTGCCAGCCATCGGCATTACGACGCAGACCGCTGAAGGCCGAGGGATGATTCAGCAGAATCCGCCGCGGCAACGCCCAGACTCCGTGACCCAGGCACAGCAGAACCCCGAGCAGACGGGCCCAGAGTGGAATATCGAGCATCAGCAAGGCGCCCAGCGCGAACAGCTGGGCCAGGAGATAGGCCGCCAGCAATTGCCTGGAAGGCTGCCAGCGGCATTCGAAGGCGTTACTTGGGTTGGACACGATCCAGGATCATGCGGACCATGCGTTGCAGCTCGGGATCTTCGGATTCGGAGCGTTCCATGAACCAGCCGAACATATCCTGATCTTCGCATTCGAGCAGCCTGACGTAGCAGGCACGATCAACATCGTTCAGATGCGGATAGACTTCTTTCACGAACGGCACCAGCAACACGTCCAGTTCCAGCATGCCGCGGCGGCTGTGCCAGTAGAGGCGGTTCAATTCAACATCTTCGACCATGGAGCGCTCCTCAAATAGAGCGCAAGTATACAGCCCGACGGACACCAGAACAGTCGGCTTTGGTCGGTCACCACCCATCCTTTGTGAACTACCCATTTCAAGGGCGTCCCCTTATGATGTTCGCCAGACTTTTTACCCTGCGATGACCCATGGCTGATTCCGCTTTTTTCTGCTCCCTGTCCCACGAGGGCGTTCTCGCCGTCCGCGGCCCCGATGCCAGCAAGTTCCTTCAGGGCCAGCTGACCTGCAATCTCAATTACCTCAGTGATAGCCAATCCAGCCTGGGCGCCCGTTGCACCCAGAAAGGCCGCATGCAATCGAGCTTTCGCATCCTGCTCGAAGGCGATGGCTGCCTGCTGGCCATGGCCACCGAGTTGCTGGAGCCGCAACTGGCGGACCTGAAAAAATACGCCGTGTTTTCCAAGGCCAAGCTCAGCGATGAAAGTGCCCTGTGGGCGCGCTTCGGCCTGGGCAACGCCGATACCCTGCTGGCCGGTCTCGGGCTGGAACTGCCGCCGGAAGACGGCGCGGTCGCCCGCAACGACGGCCTGATCGCCATTCGTGTTTCAGCGGACCGGACCGAGCTCTGGGCCCCCGCAGATAAAGCTGAGGTCCTGCGCGAACAGCTGGCCGCGCAACTGCCCGAAGGCGACCTCAATCAATGGTTGCTGGGCCAGATCCGCGCCGGCATCGGCCAGGTCATGCCGGCCACTCGTGAGCTGTTTATCCCGCAGATGCTCAATCTGCAGGCCATCGGCGGCGTCAGTTTCAAGAAAGGCTGCTATACCGGCCAGGAAATCGTCGCGCGCATGCAGTACCTGGGCAAACTCAAGCGCCGCCTCTACCGCCTGGCCTTGAACGCCGAAGAATTGCCGGAACCCGGCACCCCGCTGTTCTCCCCGACCCACGGCAGCTCCATCGGTGAGGTGGTGATTGCCGCGCGTGCCGAACAAAACATTGAACTCCTGGCCGTACTGCAAGCCGAAGCTGCAGAGGATGGCAATCTCCATCTTGGCGCGCTCGAAGGTCCCGGGCTGCACCTGCTGGACCTGCCTTACCAGCTGGATCGCGATCGAGAAATCCAGCGCTGATCGCCGCAACTTCCTGCAATACCCCTAGAGAACAGAAATGAGTGAGCTGGCGGAAAAGGTCCAACAGGATTTGGTTGAGGCCATCGACAACGATGACCTGGTTCTGCCAACGCTACCGGAAGTGGCCCTGCAGATTCGCCGGGCCGCTGAAGATCCGGAAATCAGCGTCAGTACCCTGAGCAAAGTGATTGGCCGTGATACGGCGCTGTCGGCGCGCCTGATCAAAGTGGTCAACAGCCCCCTGCTGCGCGCCACCCAGGAAGTCACCGATCTGCACACCGCGATTACCCGGCTGGGCGTGAACTACAGCAGCAACCTGGCCATCGGCCTGGTCATGGAGCAGATTTTCCATGCCCGCTCGGAGGTGATCGCGCAAAAGATGCATGACGTCTGGCGCAAAAGCCTGGAAGTGGCCGGCGTCAGCTATGCCCTGTGCCGCAGCCATACCCAGTTGAAGCCCGACCAGGCCGCCCTCGGCGGGCTGGTGCACCAGATCGGCGTGCTGCCGATCCTGACCTATGCGGAAGATCACTATGAGCTGCTGTCCGACCCGGTCAGCCTCAACCACGTGATCGAGCACATCCATCCGTTGCTGGGCGACAAGCTGCTGCAGGTCTGGGAGTTTCCGGAACAGCTGGCCAAGCTGCCGGGGCAGTACCTGGACTTCCAGCGCCAGTCCGCGCGCCTGGACTACGTCGACCTGGTGCAGATCGCCAGCCTCTATTGCCACAAAGACACCGACCACCCACTGGCGAAGATCGATATCCTCAGCGTGCCAGCCTTCAAAAAACTCGGGATCGACCCCGAGAACAAGGCAATGTGCAGCGATCTGGCCGAGTCGCGGTCAATGTTCTATTGAATCAATGCTCTACTGAATCAATGTTCTACTGAACCTGCACCACAGCCTCTAGCCCGCGTTAAAACTCACCCGCACCTTCAGCCCCGCCTGCGCGCCATCGTGCAGGCTGATCTGCGCCAGATGGGCACGACAGATTTCGCCGACGATCGCCAGGCCCAGGCCGGAACCGGCGACATGGGGGTTGCGTCGGTAGAAGCGCTCGAATACCCGGTCGCGGTCCTCCAGGGGAATCCCCGGGCCGTCGTCCTCCACCTCCAGCACCGCCGGCGCGCTGACCCGCAGGATCACGTTTCCACCCGGCTTGGTGTGGGCCAGGGCATTGTCCACCAGGTTGCTCAGCAGTTCGTTCAAGAGGGTTGGTTCACCGCGCAGCCACACCGGCTCGTCGGCTTCCAGGGCCAGGGCGATACCCCGGGCGTGGGCCAAGGGCGCCATGGCCATGCCCAACTCGCGGGCCAACTGGCTGAGATCGAGCAATTGCGCGCCGCCCTCGGCAATCGCCCGGGCGCCGTTTTCGATCCGCGCCAGGGACAACAGTTGATTGGCCAGATGGGTCAGGCGATCGGTGCCCTGGGCGGCGCTTTCCAGGGTATTACGCCAGGTCTCGGGCTCCGAGGCCCGCAGCCCCAATTCCAGGCGCGCCTTCAGCGCCGCCAGGGGGGTGCGTAATTCATGGGCGGCGTCGGCGATGAACTGCGCCTGACGCTCGAACTGGCCACGCAGTCGCTCGGTGAAGTGATTGAGCGCCCGCACCAGGGGCCACAACTCGCGTTGCACCTCGACCAGCGGCAAAGGCCGCAAGTCGTCGGGCTGGCGCTCCTCCACCGCGCTGCGCAAACGCTCCAGCGGGCGCAACGCGGCGCTGACCGCGAACCACACCAGCAGCAACGCACCGATGGCCAGCATGCCCAGGCGCAATAGGGTATCGGCCATCAGGCTGCGCGCCATGCGGACCCGCGCCTCGTCGGTCTCCGCCACGCGAATCTCCGCCATGCCGTTCATGTTCGGCTCGCTGACCGCCTTGAGCAGGCTCACCACGCGGACGTTCTGCCCTTGGTAAGTAGCATCGTAGAACCGCGCCAGCGCCGGATAATCGTCGGTGCGCGGCGTGCCCGGCGGCGGACCGGGCAGGTTTTCGTAACCGGAAATCAGCTTCTGATGGATATCGTTGACCTGGTAATAGATCCGCCCGGCACTGTCGTAGGCGAAGGTATCGAGGGCGACATAGGGCACATTGGCGCTCAAGCCACCGTCACGCTGGGACAAACCGGCGGCGATGGTCCGGGCTGAGGCCAGCAAAGTCCGATCGTAAGCCGTGTCCGCCGCCTCGCGGCCGTTCCAGTAGGCACTCAGGCCGCTGGCCAGCATCAGCACCACCAGCAGCAGCGCGAGGTTCCACAGCAGGCGCCAGCGCAGGCTGCTGGGCCTATGCATCGCGGCTTTCCAGCAGGTAGCCAAGCCCGCGGAAGGTGACGATGGCCACCGGCTGGCCGTCGAGTTTCTTGCGCAAGCGATGGACATAGATTTCGATGGCATCCGGGCTGGCCTCTTCATCCAGGCCGAACACCTGGGACGCCAGTTGCTCCTTGCTCATGACCCGACCCGGCCGGGCGATCAGCGCCTCGAGTACCGCCTGCTCGCGGGAGGTCAGGGTCAGCAGCTCTTCACCCAGGGTAAAGCGCCGGGTATCGAGGTCGTAGGCCAGCACCCCGCAGCGCTGTACTCGCTCACCGCCGAGCACGCTGCGCCGCAGCAGGGCCTTGACCCGTGCTTCCAGCTCGGTCAGTTCGAAGGGCTTGGCCAGGTAGTCGTCCGCCCCCAGGTTGAGGCCGTGGACCCGGTCCTTGACATCGCTGCGCGCGGTCAGCATCAGCACCGGCAGGTTCTTGCCCCGGGCACGCAGGCGCGCCAGCACTTCGAAACCATCCATGCGCGGCAGGCCCACATCGAGGATCGCCATGGCGTAATCCTCGCTGCCCAGGGCCAGGTCCGCGGCGACTCCGTCGTGCAGCACATCCACGGTCAAACCCGTGCTCTTGAGCGCCTGGGCGACACTTTCAGCCAGCTGCAGGTGGTCTTCGACGAGAAGCACGCGCATGGATTTCCTACCTCGTTCAGGGGATCGACGGCATTTTTTATTGCCGCGGAGTTTACAGCCGGGACCGCTGCTGTGAAGCCCGAAAACCGTGAAAGTCTGCTGAAAGGTTAGCGAAAGGTTGGCCCTTTAGAGTCCTGTCACGGATTGTTTCGACTTCCGTGGCTACCCCCCGGTGGCATCCCGAAAAACGCCTCGAAGCGTTTTCGCCAATAAGAACAATAACGGAGTACAACACGATGCTGTCCATGCAGCCTCAGGCTTGCCAGCCTGTTCGTTTTTCCCGTCTCAGCCACACCGCCCTCGCCAGCGCCGCCGCCCTTGCCGGTTTCTCACCGATCAGCCAGGCCGCCTTCTTCGAAGACAGCAGCGCCACCCTCGAAACCCGCAACATGTACTTCAACCGCGATTTCCGCAGCGGCACCAGTGCCCAGCAATCCAAGCGCGACGAATGGGCCCAGGGCTTCATGCTCAACCTGCAATCGGGCTACACCGACGGCACCGTGGGCTTCGGCGTCGACGCGCTGGGCATGCTCGGCATCAAGCTCGACTCCAGCCCCGACCGCACCGGCACCGGCCTGCTGCCGACCCACGACGACGGGCGCGCCGCCGACGAGTACTCCAAAGTCGGCCTGACCGGCAAAGTGAAAATCTCCGCCACCGAACTGAAGATCGGCAGCCTGATCCCGGAACTGCCGACCATCAAGCCCAACGACGGGCGCATCCTGCCGCAGACCTTCGAGGGCGGCCTGCTGACCTCCAGGGAAATCAAGAACCTGACCTTCACCGGCGGCCGCCTGGAGAAAGCCAAGGATCGCGACAGCACCGACTTCGAGGACATCGCCCTCAACAACAAGAACAGCCGCTTCGCCGGCACCGTCGCCGGCAAGCACTTCGACTTCGGCGGCCTGGACTACAAGTTCACCGACAAGATCACCGGCAGCTACCACTTCGCCCAGCTCGCCGAGGTCTACAACCAGCACTTCTTCGGCCTGCTCGCCTCGCAGCCGATGGGCCCGGGCACCTTCGCCACGGACCTGCGCTTCGCCGTCAGTGACGACCAGGGCCAGGCCCGCGGCGGCAAGATCGACAACAAATCCCTCAACGGCCTGGTGAGCTACGCCCTGAACGGGCATAAACTCAGCGCCGGCTACCAGCACATGTCCGGCGACAGCGCCTTCCCCTACCTCGACGGGGCCGACCCGTACCTGGTCAACTTCGTGCAGATCAACGACTTCGCCGGCGCCGAAGAACGCTCCTGGCAAGCCCGCTACGACTACGACTTCGGCAAGCTCGGCATCCCCGGCCTGACCTTCATGACCCGCTACCTGAGCGGCGACAACATCGCCCTGAAAAACGGCGATACCGGCAAGGAATGGGAACGCAACACCGAGATCAAGTACGTGGTGCAAAGCGGCACCTTCAAGGACGTCGCGGTGCGCCTGCGCAACGCCACCTACCGCTCCAACTATTCAGCCCGCGATGCGGATGAAGTGCGCCTGCTGGTGAGCTACAGCCTGGCGCTCTGGTAATCGACCGACCTTCGGCAGGCGCCACGCCTGCCAAGGCCCCTGGCATGCAACACACAACAACAACTCCTGTGGAGACAAGCATGAACCCATCACTGCGTAAATTGGCCCTCGCCGCCGGCTGTATGCTGTTCGCCGGTCAACTGCTCGCCGCCGCCAGCGCCGAACCCAAGCGCCCGGAATGCATCGCCCCGGCCTCCCCCGGCGGCGGTTTCGACCTGACCTGCAAACTGGCGCAGAGCGCGCTGGTCAACGAAAAGCTGCTGACCAAGCCGATGCGCGTGACCTACATGCCCGGCGGTGTCGGCGCGGTGGCCTACAACGCGGTGGTGGCCCAGCGCCCTGCCGACGCCGGCACGCTGGTGGCCTGGTCCAGCGGTTCGCTGCTGAACCTGGCCCAGGGCAAGTTCGGCCGCTTCGATGAAAGCGCGGTGCGCTGGCTGGCCGCGGTCGGCACCAGCTATGGCGCCATCGCGGTGAAGAGCGACTCGCCGTACAAGACCCTCGACGACCTGGTCAAGGCGCTGAAGAAAGACCCGAGTTCGGTGGTGATCGGCTCCGGCGGCACCGTCGGCAGCCAGGACTGGATGCAGACCGCGCTGATCGCCAAGGCCGCCGGGATCAACCCGCGCGACCTGCGCTACGTGGCCCTGGAAGGCGGCGGCGAAATCGCCACCGCGCTGCTGGGCGGGCACATCCAGGTTGGCAGTACCGACATTTCCGACTCCATGCCGCACATCCAGAGCGGCGACATGCGCCTGCTCGCGGTGTTCTCCGACAAGCGCCTGGACGAGCCGGAGATGAAGGACATCCCGACCGCCAAGGAGCAGGGCTACGACATCGTCTGGCCAGTGGTGCGCGGCTTCTACCTCGGGCCGAAGGTCAGCGACGAAGACTACGCCTGGTGGAAAGACGCCTTCGACAAGCTGCTGGCTTCCGAAGAGTTCGCCAAGTTGCGCGACCAGCGCGAACTCTTCCCGTTCGCCATGACCGGGCCGGAACTGGACGCCTACGTGAAGAAACAGGTGGCCGACTACAAGACCCTGGCCAAAGAGTTCGGCCTGATCCAGTAATCGCCTCTGTCTAGCGGCCCTGCCCCTTTCGCGGGGCGGGGCCCAGGAGTTTCCCATGCTCTTACAACGCCTTTTCGCCTCGCTGCTGCTCCTGGTCTGCCTGGGCCTGGCACTGATGGCCTGGCCCTACCAGGCCGCTTTTTCCTACGAACCGGTCGGCCCGCGCGCCTTTCCCCTGCTGATGCTCGGCCTGATGGGCCTGGCACTGCTGTACATGGTGTTTCGCCCGGCGCCGATCAAGCACAGCGAAGACGAGCCGCCACTGGACCGTGAAACCCTGACCAAGATCAGCATCTGTGTGCTCCTGCTGCTGATCTTCGCCGGTCTGTTCGAACCCCTGGGTTTCATTCTCAGCAGCATCCTGATCGGCATTCCGATGGCGCGCCTGTACGGCGGCCGCTGGGTGCCCAGCGCCGTGGTCACCACGCTGATGGCCATCGGTCTGTACGTGCTCTTCGACCGGGTGATGGACGTGCCACTGCCCCTGGGCCTGCTCGACGTTCTGGAGAACTGATATGGATACGCTTGGCTATTTGGGCCAGGGTTTCGGCGTCGCGCTGAGCCCCTACAACCTGGTCACCGCCCTGACCGGCACCCTGATCGGCACCGTGGTCGGCCTGCTCCCGGGCCTGGGCCCGATCAACGGCGTGGCACTGCTGATCCCGATCGCCTTCGCCCTCGGCCTGCCACCGGAGTCGGCGCTGATCCTGCTGGCGGCGGTGTACCTGGGTTGCGAATACGGTGGCCGGATCAGTTCGATCCTGCTGAACATCCCGGGCGAAGCTTCCACCGTGATGACCACTCTCGACGGCTACCCGATGGCGCGCCAGGGCCTGGCGGGGGTGGCTCTGTCGCTGTCGGCCTGGAGCTCGTTCATCGGCGCCTTCATCGCCACCTGCGGCATGGTGATGTTCGCCCCGCTGCTGGCGAAATGGGCGATCGCCTTCGGCCCGGCGGAGTACTTCGTGCTGATGGTGTTCGCCATAGTCTGCCTCGGCGGCATGGCCGGCGATCGTCCGATCAAGACCTTTATCGCCGCGCTGATCGGGCTGTTCCTGTCGTCGGTCGGCATCGACGCCAACAGCGGCGTGTACCGCTTCACCGGCGATAACATCCACCTCACCGACGGCATCCAGTTCGTGGTGCTGGTACTGGGCTTGTTCTCCATCAGCGAGATCCTGTTGCTGCTGGAAAAAACCCATCGCGGCCAGGAAGCGGTGAAAGCCACCGGGCGCATGATGTTCAACTTCAAGGAAGCGGCGTCGGTGTTCGTGGTGAACATCCGTTGCGGCCTGCTGGGCTTCATCATGGGCGTCTTGCCGGGTGCCGGCGCGACCCTGGCCAGCGCCGTGGCCTACATGACCGAAAAACGCATCGCCGGCGCCAGCGGCAAGTTCGGCCAGGGCGACAAGCGCGGCCTGGCGGCACCGGAAACCGCGATCGGCGCCTCGGCCTGCGGCGCCCTGGTACCGATGCTGACCCTCGGCGTCCCGGGTTCGGGCACCACCGCGGTGATGATCGGCGCCCTGTCGCTGTACAACATCACCCCGGGCCCGCTGCTGTTCCAGCAGCAGCCGGACATCGTCTGGGGCCTGATCGCCTCGTTGTTCATCGCCAACATCATGCTGGTGATCCTCAACATCCCGATGATCCGCGTCTTCACCCGCATCCTCGCCGTGCCGAACTGGGCTCTGGTGCCGGTGATCGCAATCATCACCGGGATCGGCGTCTACGCGGTGCACGCCACCACCTTCGACCTGTTCCTGATGGTCGGCATCGGCATCTTCGGCTACATCCTGCGCAAGCTGGATTTCCCGCTGTCGCCAGTGTTGCTGGGCTTTATCCTCGGCGGGTTGATGGAGCAGAACCTGCGCCGCGCGCTGTCGATCTCCAACGGCGCGATGGAAATCCTCTGGTCCAGCCCGATTACCGTCGGCGTCTGGGTGCTGACCGTGATCATGCTGCTGATGCCGATGATCCGCATCTGGCGCAAGCGCTCGGCCCTGCAACGCGCCGTGGCCGATGCCTGAGGTCAGCTTCAAACAGTGGTGGGGTACGCCCCTGGTCGGTCTGGTCGGCGGTTACCTCGCCAGCCAGATCGGCTGGCCGCTGCCGTGGATGGTCGGCTCGTTGCTGGCGATCATCCTGGTGCGCTGCCTGACGCCCTGGCAACTGGGGGAAATCCCCGGCGGCCGCAAATGCGGGCAATGGGTGGTGGGGATCGGCATCGGCCTGCACTTCACCCCGGTGGTGATGGAGCAGGTCATGAGCCATTTCGGCCTGATCTTCTTCGGTGCCCTGGTCACCAGCCTGTCCAGCGTGGTCGGGGTCTGGCTGCTGCGGCGCACCGGTGAGGACCGGGCCACCGCCTTCTTCTCCAGCATGCCGGGCGGTTCCGGCGAGATGGTCAACCTCGGCGCGCGCAACGGCGCGGTGCTCAGCCGTGTGGCGGCCGGGCAGAGCCTGCGGGTGCTGGTGGTGGTCTTGTGTGTACCGGCGGCCTTCAAGTACCTGCTCGGTGAAGGCGTGCCCCAACTGCATCCGGCCAGCGTCGATTGGCGCTGGCTGGCCGTATTGTTTCCGGCGGGCGCCCTGCTCGCCTGGCTCTGGCAACGCCTGCGCCAGCCCAACCCCTGGCTGTTCGGGCCGCTGCTGGTCAGCGCCGCGGTCAGTATCGGCTGGGACTTGCATATCGGCCTGCCGGACGGCGGCAGCCAGATCGGCCAGTGGCTGATCGGCAGTGGCCTGGGCTGCCACTTCAATCGCCAGTTCTTCCGTCGCGCGCCCTCATTCATGGGCCGCACCCTGGTCGGCACGGCGCTGACCATGCTGATCGCCAGCCTCGCGGCCGTGGCCCTGAGCGCCTTGACTCATCTGGACTTGCGTTCGCTGACGTTGGGCATGATGCCCGGCGGCATCGCGGAAATGAGCCTGACGGCCGAGACCCTGCAACTGTCGGTGCCGCTGGTGACGGCGATGCAGGTGATGCGCTTGCTGTTCGTGCTGTTTCTGGCCGAGCCGCTGTTCCGGCATTGGGACAAGAAACCGGACTGAAGCCGGTCCCCTGTAGCCGCTGCCGCAGGCTGCGATCGCCCCCGAAGGGGGCGCGATGTTCAGCGTCGCCGAGGTCCTTCGGACCTATCGCAGCCTGCGGCAGCGGCTACAGGGTTTTGCGTTGATTCTGTAGGAGCGAGGCTTGCCCGCGATGACGGCCTTCAAACCCCATCAAACCGACGGCAACCGCCATTCGATCGGCGTCTCGCCATTCTGCTCGAGGTACTTGTTGGTCCGGCTGAAATGCCCACAACCGATAAAGCCGCGGTAGGCCGACAGGGGCGACGGGTGCACCGAGGTCAGCACCAGGTGCTTGGTGGCATCGATCAGCTTCTGCTTGCTCTGGGCGTGGGCCCCCCACAGCAGGAACACCAGGTGCGGCTGGTGCTCGCTCACCACTTCGATGATTCGGTCGGTGAAGTGCTGCCAGCCCCTGCCCGCGTGGGACGCAGCGTTGGCCCGTTGCACGGTCATGGTGGTGTTGAGCATCAGCACGCCCTGGTCGGCCCAGCTCTGCAGGTAGCCGTGGTTGGGCATGTCGATGTTCAGGTCGCGCTTGAGCTCTTTATAGATATTCACCAGGGACGGCGGCGCCGGTACGCCCGGCTGCACCGAGAAGCACAGGCCGTGGGCCTGGCCCGGGCCGTGGTAGGGGTCCTGGCCGAGGATCACCACCTTGACCTTGTCCAGCGGGGTCGAATTCAGCGCATTGAAAATCAGCGGGCCCGGCGGGTAGATCTCCTTGCCAGCGGCATGTTCCTGACGCAGGAACTCGCGCAACTCCGCCATATAAGGCTGGTCGAATTCGGCACGCAGCGCCTGCTTCCAGCTGGGTTCGAGTTTGATACGGTCGTCATCGGTCATGGTTGCACCCGGTAAAATCAATGGGCGCACCCTAGGAAAGCCCACCACGCTTGTCAATTGATCTGACGCAGAACCGCCATTTTCGCCTATAGCGATCATACTGAACGCTCAAATTCCCGATCGAGGTCACGATGAATCTGCACTTCGAAGAACTCACCGGCACCGACGGCGCGCGCATCGCAATTGCCAGCCTGGATGCCGAACACGCCCTCAACGCCTTGTCCCTGCCCATGATCCATCTGTTGAGCGACCGCCTGGAAGCCTGGGCCAAGGACCCGCAAGTGGTCTGTGTGCTGTTGCGCGGCAACGGCGCCAAGGCCTTCTGCGCCGGCGGCGAAGTGCGCAGCCTGGTCCAGGCCTGCCTGGCCCACCCCGGCGAAGTACCGCCGCTGGCCGCGCAGTTCTTCGCCGCGGAATACCGTCTCGACTACCGCCTGCACACCTACCCGAAACCGCTGATCTGCTGGGGCCACGGCTATGTGCTCGGTGGCGGCATGGGCCTGCTGCAAGGCGCCAGCATTCGTATCGTCACACCGAGCAGCCGCCTGGCGATGCCGGAAATCAGCATCGGTCTGTACCCGGATGTCGGCGCCAGTTGGTTCCTCTCGCGCCTGCCGGGCAAGCTCGGGCTGTTCCTCGGCCTGACCGGCGCGCACATCAACGGCCGCGACGCCATCGACCTGGACCTGGCCGACCGCTTCCTGCGAGACGACCAGCAAGAAGCGCTGATCGACGGGCTGCTACAGCTCAACTGGCAGGAACAGACGCCGATGCAGCTCAACAGTCTGCTCAAGGCCCTGCAACAGGAGGCCGTCGAACAAATGCCCGCAGCCCAGTGGCTACCACGGCGCCAGCAGATCGACGAGTGGCTGGACGTCAGCGATGTACGCTGTGCCTGGCGAGCCATCAGCCAGTTGCACAATCACTCCGATGCCCTGCTGGCGCGGGCGGCGAAAACCCTCAGCGAAGGCTGCCCGCTGACCGCCTGCCTGGTCTGGGAGCAGATCCAGCAGGCCCGGCACCTGTCCCTGGCCCAGGTGTTCCAGATGGAATACACCCTGAGTCTGAACTGCTGCCGGCATCCCGAATTCAGCGAAGGGGTGCGGGCGCGCCTGATCGACAAGGACCACAAGCCCCGTTGGCACTGGCCGGACATCAACAGCATCCCCGACGCCGTGGTCGAGGCGCATTTCCACAAGGCCTGGGAAGGCCGTCACCCCTTGGCGGATCTGTCGGACTTCTGAAAACCAGCCATGAAAAAGCGGCGCTCCAGGCGCCGCTTGTTTGTTATAGGCAGATCAGCGGTTGTGATGGCGGTCACGGCGGTGATCGTCGCGACCACGATCGCTCCAGTCTCGACCACCCCGCCGGCCGTCAAAGTCACGGCGGCCGTCATGACGCCGATAGTCGTTGTTCCAGTCCTGGCGGTGGCCATCCCAGCCACGGTTCGGGTAGGCGCGATAAACGGCCCGCGGCGCCGACTGGTAGTAACGCGGTGCCGGTTGGTAATACCGGGGCTGGTAGTACCGTGGCGCTGGTTGGTAATAACGCGGCGCGTAATAGCCGCGGCCGGAAGAATAATAGGAACCGCCGTAGTAGACCGGCGCTGGCGTCGTATAGACCTCAGAGCGGTAGTAAGTGGAACCTCCGTCGTAGTCGTAATAGGGAACGCAGGCAGAAAGAGCCAAACCCAGGAACGCAGTGAGAAGAATTCGACGATACATGGCGGCCTCCTGGACCGCTGATGGGCCATGCCAGCGACGCTGGCCGGCGGCAGCCAAGGATGTTCTGGCTGACGGAATATCTGACCGCGAAAACCGGGTCTGGTGCGATTTCGGTTACACCTTGATACAAGTCGCCAGGCAAGGATTTTGGATCCGAAAACGCCCGGTTTTCGCGGGCTGTGTGCCATTGCTGGCGAGCGATCAAATGGCGCAGCTACCCGTCGGCGCGGCCACTAGAATGCTTGCATCGGGTCACTGCCACGGAGTCGCCCATGCCGCTTAGCCCCCCGCTGTATTCGCAACGCTGGCTGATCATCACGCTCATCGCGCTGCTGGGCGGCGGTTTTATGGCCACGTCCTTACTCAGCTATTACGCTTCGCGAACCTCGATCCGCGACAACATCGTCAACACCGAGCTGCCGCTGACCTCCGACACCGTGTATTCGGAAATCCAGAAAGACCTGGTACGACCGATCCTGATTTCTTCGATGATGTCCCGCGATACCTTCATGCGCGACTGGGTGATGGCTGGCGAACGCGATCCCGAGCAGATGACCCGCTACCTCAATGAGGTGATGACCCACTACGGCGCCTACACCGCCTTCTTCGTCTCCAACAGCAGCCTGACCTACTACCATGCCAAGGGCGTGCTGAAAAAAATCGCTCCTGATACCCCCCGCGACGCCTGGTATTTCCGGGTCCGCGACATGGCCACCCCGTATGAAATCAACGTCGATCCGGACCAGGCCAACCAGAACAACCTGACGTTTTTCATCAACTACAAGGTCTACGACTACCAGGACAATTTCATCGGCGCCGCCGGTGTCGGCCTCAAGGTAGATGCAGTGATCAAGCTGATCGACCACTACCAGCAGCGTTATCAGCGCAGCGTGTATTTCGTCGATACCCAGGGCCGGATCGTCCTCACCGGGGCCGAAGGCGGCCCGCAGGGCGCTCGGGCCGGACAGTTGCTGTTCGAACTGGAAAACCTGCGCGACCTGCAGGCCAGGCTGCCCAAGCCCCACAGCGGCAACTACGAATACAGCGCCCCAGACCAGCGGCACTTCCTCAATGTGCGTTTCATTCCCGAGCTGAACTGGTACCTGTTCGTCGACAAGCGCGAGGACAGCGCCCTGGGCGATATCCGCCGCTCGCTGTACCTCAACCTGCTGATCTGCCTGGCGATCACCCTGATCGTGCTGACCCTGCTCAACCGCGTGGTCAGACGTTTCCAGCGCAAGATCGAAACCCAGGCCACCCTCGACAGTCTCACCGGCCTGCCCAACCGCCGCGGCTTCGACTTGCTGGCCGCCCAGGCCATGCTCGAAGCCCAGCGTGAGCCCAAGCCGCTGGCCGCCCTGCTGCTCGACCTGGACCACTTCAAACGCCTCAACGACACCTACGGCCACCTCGCCGGCGACCAGGTGTTGAGCGGCTTCGCCCGGCACCTGGCAAGCTGCCTGCGCCAGTCCGATATCGTTTGCCGCTGGGGTGGCGAAGAGTTCATCGTGCTGCTCAAGGACACCGACAGCGCCACGGCGCTGAAGATCGCCGAGAAAATCCGCCTGCTGATCGAGCAACAGCGCTACGCCTATGAGGGCAAGAATATGCGGCTGACCGTCAGCATCGGCGTGACCACACTGCAGGCGGACGATACCCTGCACAGCCTGCTATCGCGCGCCGACCATGCGATGTACCGTGCCAAGCAGACCGGCCGTAACCGAACCTGCGTGGAAATGCCTCACTCCCGTTATGAATGAACCGACCCTGAACAGCCCCAGCCTCTGCCCGGCCTGCGGCGCCCGCAACGACTGCAGCCTGGCCGACCCGCGTACCGCCGACCAGGCCTGCTGGTGCTACAGCGTGAGCATCGACCCGGCGGTGCTCGAAGCCCTGCCGCCGGAGCTGCGCGATCGCGCCTGCCTGTGCCCACGCTGTGCCCGGGTCGATGCGCAACTGCAAGCGGCCGCCCGGCCGATCCCGTAAGATGCGCAGCCTTTTGCCAGCCTGCCGATAGCCATGCGCGTTGACCGTTTCCTCAGTAACCTGCCCCGCTTCAACCGCCAGCAGGTGCGCCTGCTGCTGGTGGCAAAGCGCATCCGTATCGACGGTCAGGTGGTCAGCGATCCCCATGCCGAGGTGCGCGAGTTCAGCAGGGTAGAGCTCGACGACGAAGTGCTGCAGGCCGGCAAGCCGCCGCGCTATTTCATGCTGCACAAACCCATGGGCTGCGTCAGCGCCACCCGCGATCCCGAACACCGCACCGTGCTCGACCTGCTGGACGAACCGGACAAGCACGAGCTGCACATCGCCGGTCGCCTGGACTACAACACCACCGGTTTGCTGATCCTCACCAACGATGGCAGCTGGTCGCGACGCCTGACCCAGCCGCAGACCAAACTGCCGAAGCGCTACTACGTTGAGACCGAACAGGACATAGGCCCGGAGTACGCCGAGACCTTCGCCCGGGGCCTGTACTTCGCTTTCGAGGACCTCACCACCCTGCCCGCCGAGCTGCAGATCCTCGGCCCCCGATGTGCGCGGCTGAGCATCGTCGAAGGCCGCTACCACCAGGTCAAACGCATGTTCGGCCATTTCGACAACAAGGTCTTGCGCCTGCACCGCGAACGCATGGGACCGCTGGCCCTCGACGAAAACCTGGCGCCCGGCGAGTACCGGCCGCTGACCGATGAAGAAATCCGCCTGGTCTGAGCGCCTACAATTTCCGTAGCCGCTGTAAGCCATCGACGATGCCATGACCATTCAGCCGAAGTTGTCGAACAATTTACCAACGGCACTTGCGAGACGGCGTTCTCCCTGCTTGAATCAGTCCGTCGGCCGAAATGTGACCGATGAGTCACGAACATACTTCTAAGAAATCCTTTGCCGTCCGAGCCTCCTGTGCTCATTCCTGTTGTCCGGCAAATTGCCCGCCTATAACAACACCCGTCGACCATCTGTGCGGATCGACATGGGCTAAAAAATTCCAGGCGTATGCCTACCTGTCACAAATCTCGTGCACCCTCGGTTGCGCGCATACCCGCTTGCCAGGAGTCTTATGACATGAGGCCAGAAATCGCTGTGCTGGATATACAAGGTCAGTATCGGGTTTACACGGAGTTCTATCGCGCAGATGCCGCAGAAAAGACCATCATTCTGGTCAACGGCTCAATGGCCACCACCGCGTCTTTTGCGCAGACCGTGAAGAACCTGCATCCGCAATTCAATGTGGTGCTCTACGACCAGCCCTATGCCGGTCGTTCGAAAGCCCACAACAGGCACGAGAAAATGCTCACCAAGGAAGTCGAGGGGCTGATCCTGTTGGAGCTGATCGACCACTTCGCCGCCGAGCACGTGATGTCGTTCTCCTGGGGTGGCGCGCCGACGCTGCTCGCCCTGGCACAACGCCCGCGGCGCATTGAAAAGGCGGTGATCAGCTCGTTCTCGCCAGTGATCAACGAGCCGATGCGCGACTACCTCGAACGCGGTGTCGATTACCTCGGCAGCCTGGACGGCGACCGTGTCGGACACCTGGTCAACGAGACCATCGGCAAGCACCTGCCGTCGCTGTTCAAGCGTTTCAACTATCGCCACGTCAGCACCCTGGCCGAGCATGAATACGGGCAGATGCACTTCCACATCAGCCATGTCCTCAACAGCGACCGCCAGTGCTACCTGAAAGCGGCGAAGAACATCGAGGTACCGGTGCTGTTCATGAACGGTGAATGGGACGAATACACCGCCGCCAATGACGCCCGGCTGTTCGGCAACCATGTCCGGCACTCGACGTTCAGCACCATCCAGGCCGCCGGGCACTTCCTCGACATGGAACACAAGGCCGCCTGCCGGGACAGCCGTAACGCGCTGATGGGGTTCCTCAAACCGACCCAGCACACCAGTCGTCCGCGCTATCACTACCTGCAGGACCACCATGCCCTGGCTATCTGAAGTGACGTCATCGCGAGCAACTCGTCCCCTGCCCCTGGAGCGAGCTTGCCCGCGATAGACCGCAAGCCGGTCTTCGCCCCGTCGCCGCGATGACGGCGTAGAAGCGTGCCTGCGCGCATTTCCCGCCGCTTCGCAAACACAGGCCCGGCAAAGAAAAACTTCAAATCCGCGCGCACTTCTGGTACAAAGTCAGCCGCTCCGAGCGGGTGTCGTATAATGGCATTACTCCAGCTTCCCAAGCTGATAACGAGGGTTCGATTCCCTTCACCCGCTCCACTTCATTCGAGTCCAGCGTCAGGCCCTGCCGACGCGGGATGCAGAAACAAAAAAACCGGTCCTCGAGTGACCGGTTTTTTTATGGGCGCTTTATCAACCTGCGGCCACGATAAACGAGCGCGGAAATGGCAATAGCCCCGAATAGCCCCGTGCTGTCCCCCAGCGCCTCGACCGGGTTCACTCATCTTCAAAGATGCTGACCAGGCCCGCTCATCTGTATTCCTGTCGACCCTCAACGAAATCAGCTTGGCCAGTACTTCGGCAGATATCGCGGTTCGAGAAGGATCCTGCAACACAGCCAGCGCTCTTATCCGCCGCGTTCCAAACTCGCTCTTTCTACACTTCAGCCTGCGGAGTTCCCCTGCCAACGACCGTCGGGCGGGCCAGGTATTGAACACATTTTTTTGGTAGGTATAGTAACCACCAAACATCACAAGGAGGTGATGTGGACAGTCGGTATTTGATCGGCCAAATCGTCGCAGACGGTTGGTATCTGGTCAGAGTCAGAGGCAGTCACCATCATTTCAGGCATCCCAGTAAACCGGGGCTGGTGACAGTGCCACATCCCAAAAAGGACCTGCTGAGAAAAACCGCCATCAGCATTCTGAAACAGGCGCTGCTCATGTGAAGGTGATTCACCGCGCCCTGGAGGTTCCGCACATGCTTTACCCGATTGCAATTTCAATGGGCGATGACGAACACGCCTGGGGGGTGGAAGTCCCCGACATTCCTGGCTGTTTCTCGGCCGGTGACGACCTCGACGACGCCATGGCCATGGCCCGCGAAGCCATCGAAGGGCACTTCGAGATTCTCGCCGAAGACGGAGCCGCCATCCCGCCCGCCAACAAGGTCACCCTGCACGCAGCCAACCCTCAATACGCAGGCTGCACCTGGGCGCTGATCGACATCGATGTCACCAAGTACCTGGGCAAGGCGCAGAAGCTCAACATCACCCTGCCCGGCTACTTGCTGAACCGCATCGACGAATACGTGCTGCATCACCCGGAAGCCAAGAGCCGCTCGGGGTTTCTCGCTTCGGCTGCACTGAAGGTATTGCAGCAAGAATGAACACACCGCCCTGACCGAAGAACGTGAGCGGCCAATAAGGCTGTTGGTGGCCGCTCAACGCTGGACCGGCTAGCGCTCGCGCAAAAGAAGAATCGGCCCGGCGTGGCCGATTCTTTTGTCCCCCTGCGCTACCTCGGCAACGAACTGCAAACGAATATAAGCAAGGACCCATTCGGTATTTAAAGTCGCCCCACC